>JAPOPA010000056.1 GCA_026713145.1 Chloroflexota bacterium | reverse complement strand
TTCAGCAGAGGGACGACAGGACGTTCTTCATCCGCACCAAGGAGTTGAGGGATGATGAGAAGGACAACGTCATCGAGGAGGTCCAGCGCCAGTCCTCGCCGGGCGGTGTAAACCTCCTGGCCTTCGACCTTGTCTCGCCAGTGGTTGCGGCGGAGACTGTGCTCAATGCCTTCTACGCCGTGCTTGCAGCGGCCGTTGGCATTTTCCTGTACCTGTGGTGGGCATTCCGCAACGTTCCCAGCCCGTTCCGCTACGGTCTCGCGGCCATCGTTGCTCTCGTCCACGACTCGATGATCGTTATCGGCATCTTCGCCATTCTGGGCGTACTTGCTGACATCGAGGTCAACACGATGTTCCTCGTCGCGATCCTGACCGTCATCGGCTACAGCGTGAACGACACCATCGTAGTGTTCGACAGGCTGCGAGAGAACATCATCCTAAATCCGAACCGCACGCTAACGCAGAACGCCAACATCAGCATCATGGAGAGCATGGGCAGGTCGCTCAACACGAGCCTGACGCTCCTCTTCACCCTGCTGGCGCTCCTGCTCGTGGGTGGCGAGACCATCCGCATATTCCTCTGGGTGCTCATCATCGGCGTTATTGCCGGGACATACAGCAGCATCGGCATAGCCACGCCGCTGCTTGTGGTGTGGGAGTCGGGCGCCGTCGGGCGGATCTTCCTTCGACTATTGGGGAGAACGCCTTCGGCAGGAACGGCTTCCGAAGCGGCATAGGGGAAACAAGCCCGCCCGGCCAGTGAGCCGGGCGGTTTCGATTCCGAGCGAATCAAGTGCTTCAGGTATGGCTTCCCTCGCCCCGAGCCCGTTGAGAGGTCGCCTATGGCACGACAGTCTCGCCACGAACGAGATCAATTCACCACAAAGGGTCTGAGTCGGCTTGCTGTGAACACCCTCTACGAATTGACTCGGTCTCGCAGTTCGTTGACGAGTCGCTCTGTGGCGGCCATTCCGTCGGCCATGAACCCGGCATCCGACCCCACGGTCGCGATCTTGCCGCCGCGTGTCAGCCACTTCTCCGCCCGCTCATAGGTCGATGTGAACATCCCCCACGGCACGTTGTGCTCGATACACTTGTCGAGGACGTGCTGGAACATCTTGTCGACCTCTTCCATTCCCTCGTGCGGCATGTGGCCCATCGACCAGCCGAGGTCTGCCGGGCCGATCATGATGCCGTCCACGCCGTCGATAGTGAGGATGTCGTCGAGGTGCTCGACCGCCTCAAGCGTCTCGATCTGCGGCCAGACGATGACCTCGTCGTTGGCGACTGCCGCGTAGTTCTCAGGTCCGCCGTAGTTGACCGCACCCTTCGGCCCCCAGCTTCGTACGCCCCTCGGGGGAAACTTCGCGGCCTGAATCGCCTTCTCAACCGCCTCCGGCGTGTTCGTCAGCGGCACGATGACCCCGTCCGCCCCCGCGTCGATCGCCGCGTTGACGAGATAGGTCTCATTGAAAGGCACGCGGACGATAACCTCTTTCGACCTTCCGAGGTCGGTGAGCATCCGGTACAGCGTGGAGATATCGATCTGGCTGTGCTGGGTGTCGATGAGAAAGAAATCGAAGTCGGATCCCGCCAGCGCCCCCAGCGTCGTGCGATGGTCGATGGTCGGAATCGTCCCGATGATTGCCTTACCGGCCTGAAGCTTCTTCTTGATGCGATTCTGCACTCGTCTTCTCCTTACGGTTGTCGCAATGTCCGCAAGAGGCTAAACCAGCAGGGCAGCAAAGTAAAGCGGGGCCCGCCATCCTTACTTCCGTTCCTCAGCGGGGATTGTTCCAGACATCCCAAAGACCTTGATAGAATGCCATGTTTGTTGTAGATTTAGCGCAAACGTCATACAAGCTGTGACGACGGGCGTGAACGCCTATGCGCCGGAAGGGAGATTTGACATGACAACGGCAACCGACAACAACAAGCTGGTGGTCGTCCAACTCAGCGGCGGGAACGACTATCTCAACACCATCGTGCCCTACGGCGACGGATTGTATTACGACTTCCGCGGGGCAATCCACATCAAGCCCGAGGACGTCCTGCATATAGACGACCGGACCGGCTTCCGGCCGGGGATGGAGGCGATCAAGCGGCTGTGGGACGAGGGCAAGGTGGCCATCATCCATGGCATCGGCTACCCGAACCCGAACCGCTCTCACTTCCGCTCGATGGACATCTGGCACACCGCTCTGCCGGAGGACATCGGCCACGAGGGCTGGCTCGGTCGTACCACCGAGGAGCTTGACCCGGACGGCGAAAACGTCCTGACTGCGGTCAACTTCGGGCGCGGCCTTCCGAGGGCGCTCGGCAAGCGGGGCGTCCCCGTGGCCTCGGTCGGCAACCTTGAGACCTACGGCCTCTTTACGGACGTGGGCGACGAGGGACGTCGCAAGACCGTTCTCGATACCTTCGCCAAGATGTACGGTACCGCAAACGGCGGCGACGCGGTCATGGAGTTCCTCGGCCAGACTGGCACCGATGCGCTCAAGGGCGCTGATATCCTCCGCACCGCCGTGGACAAGTACCACTCGAATGTGGAGTACGCCTCGAATGCAATCGGACAGAGCATGAGAGACGCGGCGCAGGTGATGTTTGCCGATCTCGGCACGCGCATCTACTACACGCAACAGGGTAGCTATGACACCCACGCGGGAGAGCTAGCCACGCATTACCAGTTGTGGTCGGAGCTTTCGGCAGCGATAGGCGACTTCATGGACGACATGGACGAGCACAACGCAGGCGATGACACGACGTTACTCTTGTTCTCCGAGTTCGGCAGGCGTATCAAGGACAACGGCTCCGGTACCGACCACGGCTCCGGCGGCGTGGCCTTCCTGATCGGCAACAACGTCAAGGGCGGCATCTACAGCTCGTACCCGTCGTTGAAGGAGCGGGACCATCTTGAGGGCGACCTGCACTTCAACAACGACTTCCGCATAACCTACACGTCCATCCTTGAGGACTGGCTCGGCCTCGACGCGGTGCCGATCGTGAATGGCACGTTCGAGAAGTTCGACTTCTTCCGAAACGGCAACGGAACAAACGGGAACGGCGCGCACTAGGTTACGCCGTCCATCAAGGTGAACGGAGGTGCCGGAAGGGCTAAACGCCAGGATCTGGGAATTCGAAGGCCGTCGCAGCGGTGAATTCTGGGAAACGGACCTGCGGGCCAACTGGGAAGTCGTTCTCGATCCCATCAGCGACGACTTCAGCGCGGACACGATGAGCGCGTCCGATCTCATGAAGCTCTGGTTCGGGCGCATACGTTCAAGGAGGTACGAACGGGGACTCGTTCCAATCTACTGGTACGTCGAGAGCGAAGATTCGAGAGTTTATGAGTCGATGCCTTTCCAGTACGAGCACTACACCGGCCACGCCCGCGAAGACTTCCTGACCTTCTTCACCTGGCCCATCGACACTGAGACGAGAACAAAGCTCAACTGGCTGGAGCTGCCGGTCCTGGACAAGGAGTGGAACGAGCGAAAGAGTCACAAGGGAGGCTTCATACAGGAGGCCACGGGCTGGAAACCGGCGATTCTCCAGCCATTCGTCTTTCTCGACTCGCTGATCGAGACAATCGACCAAGAGTAAGAAACTACACATGGGGACAGCGATGACAAATCACGATATCGAACTCATGGCGCATCTCATGCGTCGCGCCGGATTCGGCGCGACCCGCGACGAGATCGAGCGGTACGCCGCGCAGGGCTACGACGCCACAGTCGACATGCTTATGGACACCAGTCAGTCCGACGGCATCCAGATCGACCTGATCCGGCGCTACCATCCCGACCACTCCGGCGGACTGGGTATGGCGGGCTTCGGGGCGTTCTGGCTGCACCGCATGATAAACAGCCAAACGCCGCTGGTTGAGAAGGTGGCATTATTCTGGCACGGCGTCTTTGCCACGGGCTACGCCAAGCTGGCCCAGGGTAAAGTCCTGATGGATCAGATCCAGATGTTCCGCGACCACGGGTTCGGCGACCTGCGGACGTTGCTTGTCGAACTGTCCAGAGACCCTTCGATGATTATCTGGTTGGACAACAACGACAATCACAACGGGGCAATCAATGAGAACTATGGACGCGAGCTCTTGGAACTCTTCTCCATGGGCGTTGGCAACTATACCGAAGACGACGTAAAGGAGGCCTCCCGCGCCTTCACCGGCTGGACTGTCGGGAATACCGAGTACATGAAGCTCAAGGCTGACAACGACTCCCTCTGGCCGTACGGACGGCTGAATCTGCATTTCGAGTTCCGCGACTATGACCACGACCAGGGCGAAATTACCTTTCTCGGCCACACGGGCACCTTTAACGGCGAGGACATCGTGGACATCATCTGCGATCAGCAGGCGACCGCCCGCTTCATAGCTCGCCACATGTACAGCTTCTTCGTTGCCGACGAGCCACCCGTGCCTTCATGGCCCTACACGCCGCCTCGAGACGCGGAAGCCCTCGACATCATGTCTGAGGCCTACTTCAATGGCGGTTGCACCATCAAGCCCATGCTCGACACCATGTTCCGGTCAGACTTCTTCAAGTCCGAGTCCGTCTGGTACGAAAAGGTCAAGAGTCCCGCCGAGCTCGTCGCAGGGGTGCTCCGACTGACGGGCGAGCACCGATCCTACTCACCCGCGATCCAAGAGGATGCCAACGCGATGGGCCTCATGGGCCAGACGCTGGTCAATCCCCCCAGCGTGGAGGGCTGGCACTGGGGCGACGAGTGGATCGACACCGGCAACCTCGTTGAGCGAATCAACTTCGCATCGGAGCATTTCTCGAAAGACTTTACGGCGGGCATTGCCGATACGGTTGATGCCGACATAACCGCGAGAGGTGGGTCGGTACAGCCACACGAACTCGTGGACACCTGCCTCGACCACATGGGGGCCATACGCATCACCGAGACCTCTCGCAAGTCCCTCATCGAGCACGTGGCCCGCGACGGCGACGTCAAGTTGAACGGCGGCGGCAGCGGCCGAAGTCGCATTGCGGAGATGGTCCAGCTTATCGGCGCGACCCCGGAATTCCAGAAAGGCTAAACGGCCGGAGCATCGGCCACAAATTCCGTCCCCATGACAACAGTGACCAAGTCCGGCATTCTCACCTACGACCGCACGCTAGGAGTCGCGGCCATGGACGCGCGTGGATTCTATTACGCCGTCGCATTGGCGTTCCGCTCTGACGGGCGGTTGTTTGTGCAGGGACGCTCCCACGATGGGGACACCCGCGGTGCGAGGATCACCGTCATGGACTACGACTCCGGTTACTACGGCGACTTCGGTTCGTACGGGAGCGGAGACGGCCAGTTCACTTGGCCGACCGACATAGCGCTCGACTCCGAAGGCAACGTCTACGTGACCGACGAGTACCTTCAGCGTGTCTCCGTGTTCGACAGCGACGTGAATTTCGTCAAAAAGTGGGGCACGCAAGGTTCCGAGGAAGGGATGATCAACGGTCCCTCCGGCATAGAGTGTGACGCCGATGACAACCTGCTCATCGTCGACCACAACAACAACCGCATCCAGAAGTTCACGAGGGACGGGATTTTCCTGAAGTCCTTCGGGTCTGAGGGTACAGCCGAAGGACAGTTCAACCTGCCCTGGGGACTTCGCGTTGCGCCTGACGGCCAGATTTACGTCGCCGACTGGCGGAATGACCGCATTCAGCGATTCACGTCGGACGGCGAGTTCGTCGCCGCATACGGAGAGTCGGGCGACGGCGAGGGCCAACTTTACCGTCCCGCCTCGGTCGAGATCGACGATGCGGGGTACATGTACATCGCCGACTGGGGAAACGAGCGAGTCCAGGTCTTCGATCCCGACGGCGGATTCGTTCAGCTCCTCAAGGGCCAGGCGACCACTTCACAGTGGGCGCAAGAATTCCTCGACGCGAATCTCGACGAAAATAGGGCGAGATCGGAGTCCGACCTCGAACAGTACCATCTCCTTACCACCGACGACCCGCACGAAGTCGCCTCGCAGATCGAGACGATATTCTGGAGCCCGATCAGCGTGCGCTTCGACTCGGAGGGCCGCCTTTTCGTATTGGAACGAAACAGACATCGGATTCAGGTGTACGCCAAGTCAATGTAATTAGGGGTCTTCACGCCTGCCCAGAAACGAGGGCAGGGGACTATTCCGAATTTGGAGGAAGCAATGACCACGACAACAAGGCAAGACATCGACCTCATGGCGCACCTCATGCGCCGCGCGGCGTTCGGCGCTACCCTCGACGAGCTTGAGCAGAAGGCTGCGAAGGGGTACGAGGAGACCGTCGAAGAACTGCTGAACCCCGGCGATCCGGGCGATCTCTCGCAGGACGCCATCCGGCGATACCATGTCGACCACTCCGAGCTTCGCCAGATGAACTCGGCGGCCGGCAACTGGCTCTATCGCATGATTACGTCGAAGAACCCGCTTGAGGAGCGTATCGCCCTCTTCTTCCACAGCCTCTTCGCCACGGGATACACCAAGCTCAACCAGGCTCGGTGCCTCCTGAACCAGATCGACATGTTCCGGCAGCGCGGGTTGGGCCGGTTCGACACTCTCCTCGTCGAGCTGTCCAGGGACCCAGCCATGCTGCTGTGGCTCGACAACAACGAGAGTCACAACGGACACATCAACGAGAACTATGGCCGCGAGCTCTTAGAGCTGTTCTCCATGGGCATCGGCAACTACACCGAAGACGACATTAAGGAAGCCTCCCGCGCATTTACCGGATGGACGCTTGGCAACGTCGAGTACATGGCGATGCGCGCGATGAAGGACTCGATATGGCCGTACAGCCGCATCGCGTGGCACTTCCAGTACCGCGCCGACGACCATGACGAGGGGGAAAAGACCTTCCTCGGAGAGTCTGGCAACTTCAACGGCGAGGACATTGTCGCCATCATCTGCAGGCAGCGCGCGACGGCGGAATTCATATGCACGCGCCTGTTCCAGTTCTTCGCCGCCGACCGCGTGGACGACGATGGCCAGGCCGCAATCGACGAGATGATCGACTCCTACTTCGCCTCGGAATACGAGATCGGAGCCGTCCTGCGCACCCTGTTCAACTCCGACTACTTCAAGTCGGACGCAGCCCGGTACGCGCGAGTGAAGGGGCCGGTCGAGTACGTGGTAGGGGCGATCAAGACGGCAGGCAGCTACCGCCAGCCGACCCTCGGCATCGACAAGGTTGCAGAACAGGCCTTCTTCATGGGACAGGGCCTCCTCAATCCTCCCACGGTCGAGGGGTGGCACGAGGCGGAAGAGTGGATTGACAGCGGAGCTCTCGTGGAGCGTGTCAATTTCGTGGCAAACGAGTTGGCCGATACATCTCAACCGGGCGTCAAAGCCATCATCGGGAAGCTGGCGGACGCCAACGGCGGAACCCTCACTCCGGACGAGGTTGTTGATAACTGCCTCGATCAGATGGGCGCCATAGCAGTGTCCGACAGCACGCGGGGGGCCTTAGTCGACCATGTTGGCGAGCACGGAAACTTGAGCCTTTCAGACGACAGTTCTGAGCAACGGGTAGGCGAACTGCTCGGCCTCATCGCGGCCACTCGCGAATATCAGATGGCGTAGCAGGGCGAGCCACTTTCGCAAACAACGGAGTTCACAATCACCGATGACGACCGCAACCAAAACGACTTCACTCGAATACATCAAGACCATCGGCATCACCAACAACGGCGACAACGGCCGCGGGTTTGCCAATCCGTACAGCATCGCCGTCAGTAAAGACGGACGCATCTACGTCATCAGCCGGTGCGACCCCGCGAGGGCTACGGCCATAAGGGTTGGCGTCCAAGACATCGACGAGAATTTCCTGTTCGAGTTTAGCGAGGGCTATGGGAGCGGCCCGGGACAGTTCGTCCTCCCTGTCGCTATGGCCTTTGACAGTCAAGAGCGGCTATTCATAACCGACGAGTTCAACCATCGCGTCGTGGTCTACAGCTCCGAGGGCAAGTTCCTCGATCAGTGGGGCGAACACGGCTCCAAACCCGGAGAGCTCAACGGTCCCGCCGGCATCGCCATCGACTCGAACGACAACGTCTATATCGCTGACCAGCACAGTCACGCCATCAGCAAGTTCACCGCTGACGGACGCTTCCTCCTCAGGTTCGGACGCGAGGAGGACTCAACGCCGGAGCACAACCTCTGCCAGCCTTGGGGACTCTGCACTGACGCGGACGACAACGTCCTTGTTGCAGACTGGCGCCATAACGCCGTCAAGCGCTTCTCGCCCGACGGGAAGCATCTTCAGACCTTAGGCGGACTGAGCGACACG
This sequence comes from Chloroflexota bacterium, assembly GCA_026713145.1. Taxonomy (GTDB): domain Bacteria; phylum Chloroflexota; class Dehalococcoidia; order Lucifugimonadales; family VXLM01; genus VXLM01. The sequence continues at coordinate 2,152 of JAPOPA010000056.1, read as the reverse complement.
CTGTTCAATCGTCCGTCCGGAGTCGCTTTGGATTCGGAGGGATTCGTCTACGTGACCGATTGGGGGAACGAGCGGCTTCAGGTGTTCACGCCAAGCGGAGCCCACTATGCCACCGAGCGGGGACGCGCAACTCTGTCCAAGTGGGCGGAGGACTTTTTCAAATCCAACCCTGACGAGGTTGAGGTGCGGAAGATCTCGAACCTGACGCCGGAGCTTCCTCCACATCTCGCTGACGATCCGTATCAGGTGTCGGCACAGACCGAGCCGTACTTCTGGGGTCCAGTCGCCGTCACGGTGGACGACCACGACCGCGTGTACGTCGTCGAAAGCAACCGCCACCGGTTCCAAATATACAAACGACCATAATATCCAATACCCCCCAATCTCTCCTCCGCCGGGGAATAATTCCTAGTCTCTCCTCCTTCGGGGGAGAGATACAGAGAAGGGGATAATCGGAAATCACACACATCACCCAAAGGAGTAACAATGGCCTGGATTGACGCCCACATACATATCTGGACTTCCGACACGGACAGCTACCCTCTCGCGGGAGAGCAGACTGCCGCGGACCTTGATCCGCCCGACTTCACGCCGGAGATGTATCTGCGGCACGCAAGACCGTCCGGGATCGAGAAGGTCGTCATAGTCCAGACGGGCTATCACCAGTTCGACAACAGCTACGCGACCGACGCCATCAAGCGATTCCCCGACGTGTTCAGCGTCATAGGAATTGTCGATGAGACAAAGGAAAACGTCCAGGAGGACATGGAGGCCCTGAAGGCCCAGGGTGTTCGCGGATTCCGCATCGGTGTTGACTACGACGGGCCGCAGTGGGACAGGCTGTTCGAGGCAGCCGCGAGGACCGGTCAGGCCATGTGCCCCATCACCCATCCCGTCGGAGCTCCCGCCATCAAGGAAATGGCCGCTAAGCACCCCGACACGACGATCGTCGTCGATCATATGACTCGTGTCGGAGAGATGGAGCCCATCAACGACGTCCACATAGCCCAGTTAACCGACATCGCGTCTCTGCCTAATACCAACGTCAAGATTTCGCGTCTTCATGCCCTCGGTGACGGTCCGCCGCACGACGATCTCATCCCTATGATAAGACAGGTCATCGACGCCTTCGGGCCGGAGCGGTGCATGTGGGGCAGCGACTCTCCCTACCAGGTCGTCAAGGAAACGATGGAAGACTCCATCTCGGTCGTGCGCGACAAGCTCGGCCTCTCCGAGTCGGACCGCGACCAGATCCTGCGTGGCACGGCAGAGCGGCTGTTCTTCAGCTAGTGGGTCACACGAATCCGCGTGCTATCTCATCCAATCGCGGCGCAGGCCCGGAAAGTCGGACGTCATATCCGCGAGCCGCTCATCAGTAACGAAGAAGAACTTGCCGGTAGCCCTCGCCGCCGCAGTCCCATCCGGCAGCATCAACTCCGCCTTGGCCGTAACCATCCGCATGTTCGTTTCAACATGCTCGGCAGTGGCCGTCACCTCCTGTCCGATGAACACCGGCTTTCGGAACTGAATGTCGATGCCGGCTGTTATCGACCAGCGGTTGTGGGTAATGATGGAGACGCGGCTCATCACCTCATCCAGCAAGGCGGTGGTGATGCCTCCGTGCAGGTACCCTGGAAACCCTTGATACTCATCCATGGCGGTGAATTTCGCCACGACCCTGTCCCCTTCGCGTTCCATGTGAAGCTTGAGACCGTAGGGACTGCGAGGTCCGCATGCGAAACACAGGCCGTAGTCCGTCACGTCGTTCAGAGAAAGCTGCTCGGTACTGTCTGTCATGGGCGTATGGGTATCATCCCCTTCCTTCAAGAATTTTCTTGAGAAGGTTGGCGTTTTCCACTGTTTCACTGCGAACGATCTGTTCGATGAAAGGGCCCGCCAGCGAGAACAGCCCCTCGGCCTCCCCCGACACGGTGAAGGTCACAGAAGTACCCCGTTCGTGCGGTTCCACCGCCACCGTACCCCTCAACGCAACCGGCCCGGACTCAGACTCGAAGGAGAATCGCTCGTTTACCTTGAACTCGGTCGTCTCCAGCACCAGGGTGACTATCTGGCCCATGAAGCGACGTCGAACGCGGACTCTGGTACCAGCCCCAATGGCATCGTTCCCCATCGCCGTCGCGTCGAGGACGGC
>JAPOPA010000354.1 GCA_026713145.1 Chloroflexota bacterium | reverse complement strand
CCAGGCGGTCAGCATGACGGATATGCCCGTCGATATCCGATACGCCCAGTGATCTCGCCGCCGCACGCAGTTCCGGCTCGGTCGCGCAGCGCCGAGCGTACTCCTTCAGGTTTTGCAGACTCATGGTGAAGCCCTCCGCTTGAACTGGAACCAATCGTACCGAAAAATACAGGTTGGGTCCAGAATCTTGGCCCCGCAAGGCGTGAGCGCCGGGCTCGCGCTGGTCGGCGACTGGATCACCGGCACGCCCAACATCGGCTTTCGGCTTGCGTCTGACCTCGGCGGTCGATGGCGACCCCGGCTTCGAGGTGAATTTCGACGCGAGGCGGCCAGCCCCGGTTCGGGGGGCGGGACAGGCGACACCCAGCACGGGCTAAGCTGCGGTCGTTGATCCGTTGGTGAGGGGCGGTGCGCGACCTCTGCGACCGTGTGCGCCGCCGGCGCGCCCGGCTTGGATGCCGGAGCGCGGCATGGGTTCTGGCCGTGGGCCATTTCTGCGGCCCGCTCGAGAGTCGATCCCCTTCGCCTGGGGATTATAGACGAGAGTCACAATTTCCTTGACGGCTCACCCGGAAAATGCTACAACAGAGTCACCAGTTCGGAGACGGAACGATGGCTCACAGCGCCCCCGGGAAGCACCACCGCAAAGGACTCTCCCTCGTCAAGCTGACGCAGATGTTCCCGACCGACGAGGCGGCCAGGGAGTGGTTCGAGAGCGTCCGCTGGGCCAACGGCCCCTACTGCCCCCACTGCGGTTCTACGAACGTCCAGGCGGGCATCAAGCACCGCTCCATGACGCACCGATGCCGTGACTGCCCGAAGCGTCGCATGTTCTCGCTCAAGACCGGCACCGCAATGGAAGGATCGAAGCTCGGCTACCGGGTGTGGGCAATCGCCATCTACCTGCTGGCCACGAACCTCAAGGGCGTGTCGTCGATGAAGCTCCACCGCGACCTCGATATCTGCCAGAAGTCCGCCTGGTATCTGGCGCACCGGCTCCGCGAAGGGTGGAAGAACGATTCCCGAGCCATGTTCTCCGGTCCGGTCGAGGTTGACGAGACGTTTGTGGGCGGCAAGCGCAAGAACATGAGCAACGCCAAGCGGAAAGAACTCAAGGGGCGAGGGGCGGTCGGCAAGGTGGCCGTCGCGGGCGTCAAGGACCGGAAGACCAAAGATGGTCTTAATGGATTGATTTATGCCATCCACAAGTCCTGAGAATGCTTCCATCTCCTTGTTGACCGCACCTACCCACATCCCAACCTTCACTGCCGCTGCCACGATAGCCACAGCAACACCAGCAATGATGACAATGTCGACAGGGTTTTCCGGCATGGCTCCCCCCCCTGCGTGCAAGCTCAACGGTGTCGGTCACCGTAAACGTGAATTACAAACTTAGTGTCCAACGTATTGCGCTGCAAACCGATCATACAAGAGATCACGAAAAGAGAACGGCCCCGAGCGCGGAGCCCGGGGGCGTTCAGGAGCTTAGTCTGGCCTGACTTCTGAACCGATTCTAACGTATCCCATCGCCGCGCCGGGCCGCGCTGCGTTTATCCGTGCGGCGTAGCCCGGTAGGGGCGGGCGGGACGCTTTCAGGATCCCGGATGCACAATCACATCCAGCGACCGCGACCGGCCTTCCAGTTCCTCAATACGCTTTTGGGTTTGGAGGGACTCGGTAACAGTGGCAGCGATTTCGGCATACGTCGGCCAACCCTCCTCTATCTCCTGATCCGACCAACGCTTGATCGCCCGGCCTGAATACTTCGTGCTATTCAGCTGCGCACTGGCATGGACGAGCATCGACTCAAAGAGATTCACCCGCGCCTCCAGGCGAGCGAGAGTCCGGCGCAACGCCTCCAATTCCGAAACGACCTGCTCCTTCATGATCAGGGCTCCCCTAGGATTCTCGGAAGGGAGAATGGGCCCGGTGCTACGGCAGGCACCGGGCCCGCCTCTACAGAAGATTTTTTCTGCTAACCTGAACGAGTGCTCCGTACAAGCGAACGTCGCCCAGTCTAGAAGGGACCAAGCGGCGTTCAGAAGTCGCGATCTCGGAAGCAGCCGAGATATGAACGACCCCAGCGGTGCGTATCATATCACATACGGCTGCTTCCGAGCGTGGCTCGGAGCATTGGCATGTGGAAACGCCTTCGGTTCACTGACCTGACCGCCTAAAAGGCAGGAGCAGATACATGACTGATCGGCAGCTTCAGAAGCTGATTGACAACAAGCTGTCTGCAAGGCGACGGGCCAAGCAAGAGTTGGCTGCGATGCGATGCAAGGCGAAGGGGTTGGCGTCGGAAGTTGAACGAGTTGCGGTGGCCTTACGGGAGGGGCAGCGCGTGGCGATTACTCCAGAATCGGGCCTTTGCATCGACGAGAAAGGCCACGAGATCAGAGAGTTTTCCCAGTGCATGTTTCCGTCCGCCGAGCAGGTCGTTGAACTGCTCGGCGAGACGGCTGCGATAGAACAGAAGATCGCATCCCTCACGTCATGCCTGAAGGAGATGGGTTGCGACGAGTGAGATCAGTCGCGCTGGGCGCCAAACGCACCGATCACAGCGCGATAGGGGTTCTCTGCCTCGAAGATTCCGCCCGCTTCCTCGTGATTCGGACCGTAGAACTGACCGTCCAGTCCTTCGCCCTGAAACTCGCCAGAGCGAATTGGCAAACCGTCCCAGGTCATGTCAGGAAGAAAGTCTCCGCCAGTTCCTCGCTCGCGGATTGAACTGAAGGTCACGTCTACTTCCATCCGATGAAAGTCAACGGTCAGAAGGGCATCCCCCATAACCGCTTTCTCCAATCCTGAATAAAACGGTCTAGGGCTGTAACTCATGCCGAGCATGGCGCCGGTCCAGGTGCCGGAACCTGCTACTGGGCTGGTTCCGCTGCTGACTCCCATGGAGAGAGGGAGAGCACCTTCAATCTCAATCCCGTCCGGTGTCGTGTATGAGATGACCGCGGTCAAGAATGCATTGTGCTCTCCCCATCCAGCGTAGTAATCATATATTTCCCCATCATCGACTTTTCGTACCTTTGCGACCTCGATTCCGTTGGCCTTTGTTGGAGACCCAATGTTCGTTTCTGTCGTGGGATCAAAATCGCTTACATGGAAGGGTATGGTGTCCTCTATCTCACGGTGACTAGATTGGCAGTCGAAACCATCGCAATCTGTCAGCATTACGTACCGCTTCCCGTCAATGTAGACGAGAAAGTCACCAACATAAGCAACGTTCGGATCGATACTTGAAGACTTCGGGGCGTCGTTGGGTCTGGGATCCGGTTGTGATGAAGTGGAGGCACCCCCACCGCCACAGGCGGCAAGGGTGATCGTCGCCGCAAAGGCGACGACATAGCGAAAGATCATGATGATGCTCGCGTGCGATATCGGCACCGGCGGACGCCGGGCCGTTGTCACCAACGCAGAGAAGCGTGAGCCCTGCCTATTCGCCCAGGCGCAGGTCATGACTCCGCGCCGGACATAAGGGGCTGTTGTATTCGGCAGGCGACCCGACCAAGGCGGGGCTCTGCATTGGTGACTTTGTGATAGTGTGGGCGCGTTAGGGCCGAGTCAACCGGCAATTTCCGGGAGGAACGCGGGATATGGTCGACAAACAACCGAAAGTTGACGTTCGGAAGAAGCCGGACCTATGGCTGCAGCCGCCTAGTTACCAGCCCACGAAGGCGGAGATGGAAGAGGACATGAGCATCGACGCTACGCCGGAGGAAGTGGCCGCATCTCTCATGCGCGATGTGAACGTCAGGCTTCGTGGGGTTGACGATGCCCCAGAGGAGTGAGGATCTCAGGTTCGACCCCGAAGCGGTCAAGATCCTTTTCGCAGCACTCCTCGAATCAGCCGAAGCGCGACTGAAACCTGACGATCTTTCTCAGCTTGTGGAAGAGATCGAAACTGTTCTCGGTCTTCTGCAGTCACCGCAGTACGAGCAGGAGCTTTCTCCGGTTTTGCGAGAGCAAGTCGCAAGACTCGTCGTGCTATATCGTGAGCTCGCGCATTTGATCCTCGTTGAGCTGAAAGACCCGCCGCCGGGTAAGTTGCACTAGCCGCCTTCGTCATGTGTGCCTCCCTAAACCTTGTCCAGGCATTCTTGAATGTCGGCGGGCCTGGCCTCTGACTCGCTCAACTCCTTGGCAACTGCGATTACCTCGCTGGCGGCCGGGTATTCCGGTGTCTCCCCCTGATAACCGGCTTCCAGGAAGCTCCTGATGAGGGTACCAGCTTCATCTAGAGCAGAAACCGCCTGCTTGAGACTCTCGCGGAGCAACGGTGCCTGTCGACGGAGAGTGTTGCGCTCTT
>JAPOPA010000057.1 GCA_026713145.1 Chloroflexota bacterium | reverse complement strand
GCGGGCTGCTATCACGATATCGAATCCTGCCTCCACCGATGCTGATCGGACCGCTTCGCGAAGCCGACGCTTCACGCGATTGCGAGCGACGGCGTTCCCGACACGCTTACTCACCGAATAGCCGAACCGGGTGACTTCCAGATCGTTGGGTCTGGCCTTGACGACAAAGAGCCCATCGACCCTCGACCGACCTTTCGACCATACTGCCGCAAAGTCCGCCGACTTTCGCAACCGGCTGTCCCGCTGCATATGACCCGGCTATACGGTGAGACGCGAGCGTCCCTTGAACATCCGACGTTTGAGTACCTTCCGGCCACTCTTGCTCCCCATCCGAGATCGGAAACCGTGAACTCGCATGCGGCGGCGTTTCTTTGGTTGATATGTTCGTTTCATAATTTGTTACCAGTCATCGATTATACGCACCGCGTGAAATTCGTGTCAATTTACTCGTAGTCCTTCATCAGCGTCTTGGCGATCATCGCGCCCATGCGCACGCTGTAGTTCGTGCCCCTGTCCTCGGGGTATACCTGGGCCGTGTTTGCGAGATAGACGCCCTTGATCGGCGTGCGATGTGAGGGCATCTTGTCCGAGTATCCGGTCCCAATAATTGGCTGGGCGGCGTCGACGTGCTGCCGGTAGCTCTCGACGATCCACGACCGGTCGAATTCCGGGTTGATCTTCCGCAAGTGCGGCGCATACTCATCCAGCAACTCTTCATGGCTGAGCTTGTATAGTCGGTCCTTCCGCGAGAGGTAGTTGGACAGATACACGATGTGCCTGCCCCCGTAGTGTTCAGGATCGACCATGCTGGTTTGCTCGATTACCCCGACGAAGGGAATCGAGCGGTCGGCGACGTTCAGCCAGTAGATATGGGACAGCGGCCGGTCGAGTATGAGAATCAGGAGCAACGCGGACAGGTAGCGGGTGTTCTCCAGCTTCGTTATGTAGTCGTTCGGCAGGTCTGGCAGCAGACGCGCGAAAATGTGGCACTGAGTCGTCGAGACCACCGCGTCGAACGGGATGAACTCCGACTCGTCGCGCTCGAGGAAGTCTACCTGGAGTCCCGTCAACACGCCAGACTGAGTGTCGATCCTGGTCACCTCTGCATTGGTGTGTACCTCACCGCCCTGATTCCGCACTCTTTTGCCCAAGACGTCAAACACCTCGCCGAAGCTGCCGATGGGATAGCCGAGCATCTCGCGCGACATGCTCCTGCCCCGCGACGCGAATCGGGTGTTGATCTTGCCCCATATCCACGGCATCCCGATCTCGCTGTAGTACTCCTCGCCGAACTTGCCGCGCAGCATGGGCCCCCAGAACACGTCGTATGCCTGCTCCCCTGCGTGTTGTCGAAGCCAGTCCGCCGCTGGAGTATCTTCAAGATGCCGCCAGTCCTTCATTCGCCGCAGCAGCAGCGTGGATATGCCGAGCCGAATGCGGTTGAAGAGGCTCAGCGGCTTGAACTTCAACAGGTCGATTGGGGTTACGAAGTTGTAGATCTTTCCGTCGTAGAGAGTGCCCACCTTCGACCCGTACCAGCGCATTTGGTCGCCGAGACCGATCTCGTCCATCAAATCGAGGATGTCGGTGTCGCCAGTGAACAGATGGTGGTATCCCCGTTCGAGCGGAGCGCCGCCAACGTCGAAAGTGGACGCCTGTCCCCCAAGGAACGAAACGCGTTCGAAGACAACCACCTCGTGGCCGCGCTTGGTCAGCTCGTACGCGGCGGTGAGTCCGGTTGCTCCGGCGCCGATGATCCCGACTCTCATGCGACAGGCTCCTAATCTCTTTCCTGGCCGTGTTTCGTGAGGCTTCGGAGCGATACATGCTGCTGCCAGAGAAAGAACTGGCCGAACACGATCATCGGGACGAGCAGGCAAGCGTGAACTACGGCGACGTAACCGCCTGCGACCGCGCGGTCGACGGCGGCGAGGGGAAGGAGTACCAGGGTCTCTCTGGCGATCAGTTCGAACAGGCCGATCCCGCCCGGTCCGGCGGGGATGGAAGCGCCTATATTG
>JAPOPA010000129.1 GCA_026713145.1 Chloroflexota bacterium | reverse complement strand
TCGTCGGCGCTCTCCTGGTCATTGCCCTGCTCGTGCTGACTCGCGCAATACACATCGAGGGATTTCTCGACTCCTGCGACGGGCTCTTCGGCGGCTACTCCCGGGAGAAACGGCTGGAAATCCTCCGCGACACGCACGTGGGAGCGTTCGCCGTAATTGGCGGCGCAGCATTGCTGATCTTGAAGTGGACCCTGCTGACGAATCTCCCCGGCGACATACGTGTCGGTCTGCTGATCGTGTTCCCCTGCCTTTCGCGCTTCGGGATGCTGTTGACGATGGCCGCCTTCAACTATGTCAGGGTGCAGGGCATCGGCACGGCGTTTCAGGCAGGTGCAAAGAGATGGCACGTCGTGTTCGGGCTCGCCACCGCAGCCATAGCGGGCGGTGCTCTCCTCGGAATCGCCGGACTAATTCTCTTGGGTGCGGTAATCGTCGTGTCGCTGGCGATGGGCCGTTGGATCTCGGGGATGCTGGGCGGAATGACAGGAGACACCTACGGCGCGGTAAACGAGGTCGCGGAAGTGACCGTGCTGATCGTGGGAATAGCCGTGTTCAGTCTCATGCCTGGCCTATTCCAGCCACCACTATGGTAGGCGGGTGCGGGAAGACGACTAATGGGTAGCTGGTACCTCGTACGACATGGCGAGACCGAGTGGAACCGGAACGGCAGGATCCAGGGCCATTCCGACGTTCCCCTCAACGAAAGCGGCAGACGACAAGCAAAGATGCTGGCAAAGAGGCTCGCCAACTGCAGCATCTCCGCCACTTACGCCAGCGATCTCTCACGCGCAACGGAGACCGCGAGGGCCATCGTCGGAGACACTGACATGCCGGTATTCACCGATCCCGACCTCCGCGAATTCTCCTACGGCGAGTGGGAGGGACTGACACTCAAGGAGGTCGAAGACCAATTCCCGCTCGAACTCGCCGAAAGGACCGGCCAGGGAAACAACACTTTTGCCGCTCCCGGCGGTGAGGACACGGGCCACGTGCTCGACCGCGTGCGGCGATTCTCCGCAGAGGCCGAGAAGCGCCACGACCCCGCCGACAACGTCCTCATCGTCGCTCACGGGGGGTCGATTCGTGCCCTGTTCGTCTGCTTGCTGGGCCTCACAGATGACCGCTTCTGGAGCACTCAAGTCGACTGTGCCAGTCTCTCCGTCATCAGCAATCAGCCAAACGGCCGAGTCTTGGAGCTTTGGAACGAAAACGGCCACTTGAACTCAGCGGAGGAGGCTGGCACATGAGCAGACGGCTGACGTTGATACTCGGAGGCGTACGCGCCGGTAAAAGTACCTACGCCCAACGGCTGGCGGCGAGTGGCGAGCGCGTCCTCTTCGTAGCAACCGCCGAGGCCGGCGACGCAGACATGCAGGCACGCATCGAGGCCCACCGTGAGAGCAGGCCGACCGACTGGGACACCCTCGAAGAACCTCTCGATCTTGTGTCCGCGCTGATGCCGCTTCTCCCCCGTTATGACACCGTCCTGCTCGACTGCCTGACGCTCTGGGTCAGCAACCTCATGTTGGCCGGTTCGGCTCCTGAGTCTCCGCGCTGCGACATTCCCGAGGCAATCCGCGGACTGCTCGAACTGTACCGAAGCGGAGAAGCATCCTGGGTCATCGTCAGCAACGAGGTGGGACTCGGCGTCGTGCCCACCACCAAGATGGGCCGCGAATACGCCGACGAGCTTGGCCGCGTGAATCAGATGGTTGCCGCCGAGGCGGACGGTGTCTACTTCATGGCAGCGGGCATTCCAATGGTGGTCAAGTCTTCAGCCCCGTGACCCGATAGACCAGGTTCATGTCGAGGTGCTCACGCACGAGCGCGGCTAGCTTGTCGTACTCGGCACTGGGTTCGATGTCATCGGAGGCAGGTGGAAGAGTGGCTCCTCTGCGACTGGCTGCGTAATCAAGAATCGAACGACGCACCGGCCGGTTGTGAAAGAGCCCGTGAAGGTAAGTACCGAGAGTGAGGCCCTCGGAATCCAGCGCTCCGTCCGGCATGTTCACGCTCCGTCCCGACCTCGTCTCAATGATGATTGGTGGAGACGGTTCGTCATCGGAGGTGGTTACCCCCATGTGAATCTCATAAGCGTCAATAGACGCATCCGAGCAGTCGTTCAAGATGCCCCGGTTCGCTACCACTCGTCCCGAAACCTGGTGCGTGGACTTATCGCGCCGAAAGGTAGTGACTGTTGGCAGGAGTCCCAAGCCGCGCGTTTCGGTCCTTGACGACTCGACGCCGTCCGGGTCCAGAAGCTTCGTTCCAAGCATCTGGTAGCCCGCGCAGATGCCAATGACCGGCGTTCCCGCATAGCGAGCAGTCACGATTTGCTCGCCAAGGCCAACGGCCCGCAACCATTCAAGGTCCGCCGCAGTGGTCTTGCTTCCAGGAATCACGACAAGGTCGGGGCTGCCGAAGTCATCAGCACGTCCCACGTATCGGACGCGGACGCCTGCCTCATGACGCAAGGGGTCGAAATCGTCGAAGTTCGCGATGTGCGGCAACCGCATCACCGCTACATCCACGACCGTCTCGTCGTCACTCTTGGGTTCCGGCGCCAGTCCCAGCGAGTCTTCTTCGGGAATGTGGATATCTGAAAAGTGAGGAATGACACCCGCGACCGGCGCGCCGGTACGTTCTTCCAGGAAACCGAGGCCCGGGGTGAGCAGCGAGGGATCGCCCCGAAACTTGTTGATTACGTGACCCTTCACCAAGGCCCTCTCCTCGGGTTCAAGGAGCACCATCGTGCCCACGAGTTGGGCGAAAACTCCCCCGCGGTCGATGTCGCCTACGAGCAGAACAGGCGCGTTGGCATAGAGGGCCACTCGCATGTTGACGATGTCCTGCTCTTTGAGGTTGACTTCCGCCGGGCTCCCCGCCCCTTCTATCACCACCACGTCGTACTCGGCGCGCATGCGGTCCAGCGCCGACGTAACTGTGTCCCACATGGTCGACTTTAGCTTATAGTATTCGCGTGCCGATGCGACGGTATTCGGTCGGCCCATCACCACGACCTGGGATCGACTCTCTCCCTCCGGCTTCAGCAGGATAGGGTTCATCTCCACCTTCGGAGCCGTCATGGCCGCGGCAGCCTGCACTGCCTGGGATCGGCCAATCTCCCCGCCATCCGGCGTGACATACGAGTTCAGCGACATGTTCTGCGCCTTGAACGGCGTCACCAGAAACCCGTCCTGTGCGAATATCCGACACAGGGCAGTCGCCAAGACGGACTTGCCCGCATGGGAGGAGGTGCCCTGCACCATTATGACTTTCGCCCAGCCGCGGTCGTTCATGTCGTTACCCTTCCCTCATTGCCCACGAAGGGCGAGCCCGTTCCGGTGGCGGTCGGAGTGTACTTTACATCTGCAGGGAGCTACCAGGAAATACCTCCAGAATCGGGACAGTCTCAACTCTGGACTATTGCCACGCACTGAGAATGTAGGCCATCGGATGATCAACGAGGCGATCCGAAGACTGCAAAGTCGGTCCGTCACAACGGCTGCCGACTGTTGCCCCTCGTCGTCCAACCTAGTTGGTGCGAGACGCCAACAAGTCTGCGACCTCGATTGCGGCGCTGTACCCACTGGAGAGGGCGCCGTTGACCGACGGCACGCGCATGTAGTCGCCCGCCAAGACCAGATTGTCGATGCGCCCTGCAAGCTGCCCCGGGATCTTCGCCACCGCGGCCAGCATCCCGGGCGTCCCCATGCACAGGGCCTCTTCCCAGCGGTACACGCGGTAAAACAGACCCTCGTCGTCGCCGGGAAGAGCGGAGCCTGGTGGCGCTTTCCGGCGAGCGGCGCCCAGCATTTCGCGCTTTATCTCATCGTCGTCGAGGGGGATGAGCTCCATGGCGCGGTCGCGTCCGATTAGCAGGTCGAGAATGTACTTGCCCGGAGGGGCGCATGCAGGCAGGTACGCGGTCCTGTTCAGCAGGAGCGGGGTGTCGTCGTCCTCTGGGTACAGCGCGCCATGCCAGCCGGGAGGGAGAGGAGAGTTGTCGAGGCCTATGACCACCCGGCAACCGGTCGAGTAGCTGACGGTGCTGAGCGCGTGGCGTGTCTCTTCCGGCAGTTCGGGTATGAGGTCGGGGACCTTCGTGCCGGGAACGGCGCAGATGACCGCATCCGCCTCGATAGTCTCACCGTCCACAACGACGCCGGTCGCCGTTCCGTCTGTGACGACGATTCTCCTGACGGGGGTCGATACGCGAATCGCGTCGGAGCAGGCAGTGGCAAGCGCTTCGCTCAAGGAGCCGATACCTTGCTCGGGCATGGAAACCCTTCCGGAGTGCAGCATCGTTTCTCCGATGTATGCCCGCATCAGAGCTTGGCCTGCTGGCACTGGATCGCCCAAAATCATATCCAGAGGTCCCTTGAGTGTCACCTGAAGGTTCTCGGGCACGCCGAGCCGTTCAAGGTAGTCGCCGAAGGACTCGTCGTCGTCGATTTCGGCGAGGGGGCTGTCGCCGGCGAAGCTCATGTATGCGGATTGGCGATGAATCTGTCGCATCACTTTGAAGCTGGACCGCATGCCAGCGGGCGAGAGGAAGCCCATGGTGAAGGCCGTGCGAAGGTGCCGAACGAAGTTCCAGAGTGATTGGTCCGGCGTCGTGGTAACCCACCGCCCACTGCGGTGGTGGCCGAACTTCATCGTCGAAGGGACCAGCGGCAGTCCCAACTCCTCGCACATACGGAATGCGGTGTCGTAGGTGGAGGTGAAGACGAATGCGCCCATGTCCAGGGAGAAGCCGTCCAGCCTCTCGCCCTTGCCGCGTCCGCCCACACGCTCCTGAGCCTCGAGCAGGAGCGGGGTGATGCCTCGCTTCTTCAACTCGTAGGCGGCGCTAAGTCCGGCGAAGCCTCCACCAACTATGACGACTCGCTTGGTATTCATATCCACGGCTCCATTGTTGCCACCCTACGTCTATTGGGCGGGCGTATTGTGCGCGGGCGTAGAGTCCTGGTGGGGAATAGAGTTGACTGAAGACAGAACCATCTTCGAGTTACGGATGGGACTGTTAACTGGGCTAGCGTGTGCTGTGGAAATTCCCACTCCCCTAAATTGCTCCCCATAGACATCGAAAGGCTGAAACGACACCTGCGATATTTGACTCGTTTGGTCACGTGGGCGCAAGCCAGAAGGGAGGTCCCGAAGATTCGAGATCCTCAGGTCTCGTTCTGCCCGTGTTCTGCCTCCCCCTTCGGCATCCAATACCCGACTCGCCGCTTAGTGAAGATATAGGTCGGATTGTCCGCGTCGTCCTGCAGTTTGTTACGGAGCCTCTTCACGATAGTCCGCACCGGCTCCGATCCGCCTGATCTGTGTCTGCCCCAAACCCGCACTAGCAGTTGTTCGTGGGTCATGATCCGGTCGGCGTTGGCCGCGAGCTCGACCAACACGCGATACTCCGTGTCGGTCAACTCTACGGGCCGACCGGCTACGGCGACTCTGCGCTGGGCATAGTCGATGACGAGGTTTTCCATCAGATAAGGATTGGCTGGCACATCGACGGTGAGTCGTGCACTCCACCTGTGGAGGGCAGCCCGTATCCTCGCCACAAGCTCGGTTGGTGAGAAGGGCTTGACTACGTAGTCAGTCGCACCCTCCCTGAAAGCACTCGCAATGACGTCGTCCTGCCCGTACGCGGAGAGGAAGATCACGGGTACCTCCGTGAAACTGCGGACGGTCTTCATGAGCTCAATTCCATCGGTCCCAGGCAGCATCAGATCCAGTAGAACCAGGTCGGGCTCTCCCTCCTCCAGGAGGTGAAGTGCCTCACGCGGGTCACCGGTTACTCTTGGTATGTAGCCCGCCTTAGAGATGACATCCCTGACATATCTCAGTGTCTGCGGATCGTCGTCCACCACGAGGATGCGAGATCGCTGCCCCTTCGCATCCAACGCATGCCTTGAGCGGGTATCGACAGAGTCTATGACCGCCGTCTGGGTAACGTCGGCTACTGAAAGAGTGAAAGTGAACTGAGCCCCCTTTCCCGGACCGTCGCTCTCCGCCCAGATGCGTCCACCGTGGGCCTCCACTATCCCTTTGCAAATCGCCAGTCCAAGGCCGGTGTCATCTCCCCGATTCTCGGCCCTGGAGAACTTCCGGAACAGGAGAGGAAGGTGGTCGTCGGAGATGCCGTTACCATCGTCGGCAACAATGACCGCGATGTGGGCCCCCCGATGTTCGGCAGTTACGTGTATAAGGGAAGGGTCCGGCGAGTGCCGTACGGCGTTGGATAGCAAGTTGATGATTACCTGGACGATGCGCCGCCTGTCCGCCATCACGACAGGCAGATGTTGGGGAATTTCGATGAGGATGTTGTTCATGTCTCCCGATGCCTGGAACATGCCCCTGGCATCATCCAAAAGCACCGCAACTTCTTCAGGTCTTGGTGACACAGACAGGGTGCCTGCCTCTATGCGGGCGATGTCGAGCAGGTCGCTTATCAGGCTGCGCATTCGCTCGGACTGCTCGACGATGATGCGGGAAAACTGGATCGTCTCAGCCGCGTCCAGAGAGGACGCTTCATCCACGAGGGTTGTCGCGGAACCCTTTATCGCTGCAAGTGGTGTCCGGAGTTCGTGGCTCACCATGCCCAGGAACTCCGCCCTGAGACGCTCTGCCTCCTCCAGCGGGGTCAAGTCTTGGATGGCGACAACGAAGGACTCGATCTCACCATCGTCCGAGCGGTTGGGGGTGGCGTTGAGAAGAACAGTGAGACTCTGGCCACCGGGAACGCTCATGACGATCTCTTCTGCGCGCACCGTCTCCCCAGTGCTCAGGGCAGTAGCATGGGGTAGCTCCTTGAGGGACACTTCCCTCCCGTCCGAGCGACGGAAGATCAGGGCTTCAAGTACGTCCTCGGCAGCGACATCTGGAGTGGCGAGTTCGTTGCTAATCCTCCTCGTCTCTTGGTTGACGTAAACCGGTACGCCTGTCAGGGCGTTGAAAACCAGTACGCCCACGGGAACCGTGTTGACTAGAGCCTGCAGGTCCGCACGGGCCCGCCGCTCGTCAAAGTGGTACCGGGCATTGGCAATGACCAACGCCGCCTGGGAGGCGAACATCGTCAGGGTCTCTTCGTCTTCCGCCGTGAATTCCCGCCCAGCTTCCTTGTCTGCCAGATAGACTATGCCGATAGCCCCGCCATGGTGTGTGATCGGGGCACACAGAAAGGGCATTGGCGAACTCACCTCCACGGGCGATTCGAACTTGGGCAGGCCCAGCTCCCGTACGTAACCCTGAAAGTTTCGATGTCGGACGGGCTTCGAGAAGCCACCGATTCCCTCGAAGAACCGTTTTCCATCCGCCATGTTCCACAACTGTGCAGCCTGCTCAGGAGTCACCCCGGAAGTCAAGAAGTTCTGAACTTGTAAAGAGTCGTTAAGAAACACCATCGCGCCGTGAAGGGCGCCCGTCAACGAACGGGCGCTGTCCAGGACGCCCTGCAGCACCACGTCGAACTCGAGGCTCTCGCTGATTCTCGTGCTGGCCTCGCTCAACCTGGATAGGCGCTCCCGCAGGGCCTCCACCTCCAGTTCAAGGTCATGGACCTTCTTCATTTCGCCTCCAAATACGACGGTAAGCGCACTGCTCTCAACTGACTGCCGGTAAGACGTGCCAGTGACCCAGTCGAGGGCGACTTTACCATCTTGAGGGAGAATATACACGAACATTGCCACGTTAATAAGGCGGTACTACACGTTATTGCCACATACCGTTAGTAGAATGACATGGCTGCCCTGACCGGTCCTATTGCTTATATCAGTTCGTCCTTTGCCCGGCCATGAATTGAGAGGAAGCAGGCAGTTCCGGTTCAATCTTGTTACCGGCGTTGATCGGAGCAAACGCTCGTTCAACCTAAAGCATTCCGCCGAAAACCCAGGAGGTCACGCATTGAGCAAACTAGTGTGCAGGGTTCTACTCACTCTTGCCGCGATGGCGATTGCTCTATTCGCTCCTCTCGCCTGTGGGGGACAGACTACACCAGAGGAGGAATCGCCCCCGACAAGAACAACTGTTGACTCCTCCACCGCGGATTCGCCCACGGCGACGGCAGGTCGCGATACATCCACCACGGTTCCGCCAACGGCGACGCCGGTTGCCGAGCCGCCAAGCACTTCCCAGGTTTCCCTTGACGAGTACATCGGGACAGTTTGTGGTGGTCAGTCAGAATTGGGGTCATGGGAAGAGGGCGACTCCCTCAAGGAACTCTCCGAAGGTCTGGGTTTCGTAATTGAGGGGATGGGTGCGCTGGAGTCTCCTGCGGAAGTCGCCGAATGGCATGACGCCCAGATTGCATTTGCAGGAGCCTTTAAGGAGACAATAGACAACTTCCTTGATGACCCGGGTGATCGGACAGAGGACGAATTCCTGGTCTCGACGGTCTTCACGCTGGCGCCACATTTTGAGCCCGTCGAGCAGGCCATTGCCAGCATGGATACAGATGTCCGGGCCCGCATGGTTGCGGCGGGTTGCATCGAGGAGGAGACCGCCAGCGTAACCCCCACGGAGGACTCCGGACCAGCACCGTCGGAAAGCGAAGAGATTCGCGTGGGGTCCAGTGTGTCAGGGTCGCTGGACGAGCCAGAAGAGACCGACCGGTTCCACTTCCAGGCAGAGGCGGGAGAATACTACCTGATCGAAGTCAACTGGAAGGCCATCCCCCGCCTTAGTCTGAGTTTGTTCCAGGTCCCCGGTTACAACTGGATCTTCAACTCCGAGATCTCTCCGATTTCCCAAAGGTGGACACCCGACGTATCCGGCACAATCAACATATCGGTATCTGCAGGGGATGCAACCGGCGACTATGTCCTGTCCATTTCACCAGACCCCTCTCCCCAAGTGCCAGCAAACTTGAAGGCCTCCTGGGAGGGTACGGGCGTAAGGCTCAGCTGGGATCCCGCGGCGGGAGCCGAATACTACAACGTCTATTACGACGACTTTTGGAGAGCACGTTGTTCGATCGACTCGGATGGAAGCCCGAGCCGTTGCGAGAGGCTTGCCGACCACGTCGCCGACACTAGCTACGTCCACGCGCCTGTCGGCGCTGAGGAGAGCTTCTACTGGGTAGCGGCCTGCAACAGTGAAGGGTGCTCCCGGGTTGATACCGAGAATCCGGCAGTGCTTACGGCGGACCAACCCGGCGGGCCGAGGTCTGGCGGACCGTGTCAGCGGGGAATCGACCTGGAGCAAGGGGATACATGCGCCGTCTACGCCTCCGGCGAACAGGCCGACGCCATAATCTTCGAAGTCAAGAAAGGTGAGGCCTGTTACGGAGACATCTGCGGAATGGAGTCGATAGTCCGGGAAGAATTCCTGGCCTACCCCAACTCCGACGGTAGCTGGTTCATAAACCGCCTGCCCGATGGTCATGAAACGGAGGCGGATCCTACAGCATCGCCCTGAAGCCACCCAAGAGTGGGGGAGATCGGTGATTCGATTACCGTCTGCTGTGCCAGGCAGAATCAGTGATCGGACCTACTGGGCTCTGCACAGCGTCTACGCACGAAAACCAGGTCGAAACTGACCCGCAGGTGCCACGATCCGGTGGAAGAGACTAGCGGGGTGTACCAAAGTGCTCGTAGGAAACAGTTAGGCGATGATCAGAGCATACACCCGGGTACTGAAGAGCTATATGGCGTTTGGAAGCCGCACCAAACGCTCTGAGTTCTGGCTGTTCGTTTTGGTTCAGGGTGCCATTACTGTCGGGGCGCTCATTCTCTCAGGTTCAGTTCACGATGTCGTTGGTTTGCTCCTTGCACTCTACCTATTAGGTACGTTGACACCCACTCTCGCCGCGATAGTGAGGCGTCTCCACGATACGGGTAGGAGCTCTTGGTGGCTGCTATTGGGCCTCGGCCCTGCTCCGGTGGCCATTGGACTGATTGTGGCAGGTCTTGTGTTCATCCAAGTAGGTTTCGTCGGCGAGATATTTGAATTTGTAGGACTTGCCGCAGGGGATCCTCTTGCCGAAGATGCGGTAGAGACATTCGACGGCTTCTTTGCACTTGGCATCGCACTCTTTTCTCTTGGTGTGATGGCAACCTTCGGCGGCGGCGTGTTGGCAATTGTTCTCCTGGTGCTCTTAGCGTTCCCTGGCCAGCATGGAGAGAACAAGTACGGTCCACAGCCGGACTAGAGGAAGCGAGCGAGCGCTGCTGGTGAGAAGCGATGAACAGCAAAGAGCCCTGTTTGGGTTCTTGCCTTCAGTCAAGTCTCCCCAAAAATGGTGGGGGATAGAGGACTCGAACCTCTGACCT
>JAPOPA010000058.1 GCA_026713145.1 Chloroflexota bacterium | reverse complement strand
GCAGGTATGGCGGTTCCGACAAAGCCGATGAAGGTAAGGGAATAGTCCTCGATCGTCCGATGCCGAACGGCGGCATAGATTCCCAGGGGGATGGCCATCGTCCACGTGAATAAGATTGTCGCACCGGCTACGACTATCGTTAGCGGCAGCTTGTCCCAAATGATCTCTCGTACAGGCCGGTTGAACTCAACTGAAAAGCTGAGGTCTCCGCGTACAATCTTCGACATCCATTTGACGTATTGATAGAACAGGGGTTGGTCAAGACCATATTCGGCCCGGAGTTGCTTTTCGAGTGCTTCCGCCGCAGGTGTCCCTTGACCTGCTTCACCAACGAGGTTGGCTATATAGTCGTCCACGAAGTCGCCGGGTGGAAGGGTGACGACAAAGAACGCGAGTATGGATATGACCCAGAGCGAAAAAACACCCAACAAGAAGCGACGTACGATAAATGCAATCACTAGAGCTTATTGCTCCCGTCGGTTGATTTCGGGCACGAGGTCAATTCCCACTTCCGGCACAACCTGTTCACTCGTTATTCTGCCATTATACATACCTGTTCTCCAATGTAAATAGCACCCGACCCTGGAGGGGCCGGGTGCTATTTTTCAGTCTACTTCGGTAGGCAACTCAAGTGCTCCTATTCGGAGTCGTTCTTGCCGCCTTCCATGAAGAACTGGACCGTCCGGGCGATACCCGGGTTCTGCAGCGGGGACTCGTTCGGAGCCTGCGGCGGAACGTTCATGAAGTACTTCTTCTTCACGATCACACCGTTGAACGCCGGGGTATTACCCACCGCGCCGATGCCGTAGAGGTTATCGATGAAGATCTGCTGACCCTCAACGTATACGGCCTTGCGGTCGGCGTACCGGAGCTTCACTGCCTCGTCGGCCAACGTACCCAGCCGGAGGATGTTGGGGTCTGTCGGCTCTGCCGCTACGGAGTCCTCGGAGTAGACATCCCTGCCGCCCGTATACCAGGCTCGGTATGCGCTGCCGTGCTCATACCATCGGTCGAGCAGGTTCGGCCACCTGGCGGACATGAGCCCGCCTGCCATCAGGATGCCATCGTTGTTGTCGCGTCGCTCTGCGAAGAGGCTGACGTCCATCGGGCTGAGGGCAACCTTAACCCCTACCTTGGCAAGATCTTCCTCGATCAGTTCTGCCAGGACGTCGTAGGCAACAAAGTACTCCGCCGCGTAGTCCATGACGAAGACCAGATTGCCCTTGCCGTCCGTTCGGTTGCGGATGCCGTCGCCGTCGGTGTCGACCAGTCCTATGCTGTCCAGTATGCGCTTGGACTCTTCGGGGTCAAGTTCGGTGTACTTCTGGGCGTAGTCGTCACCGGGGTAGAACGGGTGACCCTTCGAGAACACCGGCTGCGAAATGTCGCCCTGGCCCAGGAACATGACCTCGTTGATCTTGTTTCTGTCGACCGCCAGCGAGAGTGCCTTACGGAACTCGAAGTCGTTGATCCACTTCTTGATTTCCTCATCGACTTCGTACTTGACCTCGCCCTCGCCATAGGACATGTTGATGGCTATGCCCACGGCTCCGTGCGAACCCCAGAACTGCACGTCGATGTTGCTGCGCTCTTCGTTCTCCTTGAATACCGGCACCTTGGCCATCTCGATGTGGCGGTGCTGGAAGTCAATCTCACCCGCCGAGGCCTTCAGGTTCAGGATCTCCTTGTCGCCGGTGAGCGTCATGGAGATTCGGTCGATGTACGGAAGCTGGTTGCCCGCCGGGTCGACCGCCCAGTAGTACGGGTTGCGCTCCCACTCGTAGATCTCAGCAGTGATCGGGCTGGTCATCTTCCAGGGGGAGACAACCGGGGTGTCCGTGCTCTTGAGCGGGCTGGCGTTGTCCTTGAAGTAGGTAATCCAGTTCTCGTAGCCGGCGTCGGCCACGCGCTTGTCGAACGCGTCCTTGTCCTCAGCGAACTTGCGGTGGATCGTCTTTAGATAGTGCGTCGGGCCATACATGCCGTCCGCGATGCGACCGTGCAGCGTCCATCCACCGGTGGTGTAGTTCGCGAGCGAGTCAAGGAATCCGTCCTTCCGCTCCTTTAGAACTACTTCAACGGTGTACTTGTCAATGGCAGCAAAGCTTTCGGCATCAACCCCCGACCAGCCGATCTGGCCGTCACGGTTCGGGTTGATCTCATCGTCCAGAATTACGTTTTCGAAGTGCCAGACGAAGTCCTCGGAAGTGAAGTCCACGCCGTCCGACCACTTCATGCCCTCACGGAGATACAGCGTGTAGGTGAGACCGTCATCGCTGATGTCCCAGCCCTTCGCTACGTTCGGGATGATGTCCGTGCCGTTGAGGTCATAGTACAGCACCATGTCCATCATCAGGCGGTCGGCGTTCTGGCCGTCGTTCGGGCCGGTGAAAGCCCTGCGCCACGTTCCGCCGTAGTCGCCGATGCGATCGACGACCGCAACGACCATTACATCGTCAGCGTTGGGAAGCCTCTCCTCGACCGGAGGAAGCTCACCTGCCGCTACCATTGCCGCGAGCGTCGGGGCCTCGCTGAACTTCGTCGGGTTGTCACCGTCCCACACGAAGGAACCCTTGAAAGTACCCGCGAAATCATCCATCGCCATGCTATCTTCCGGCTCTGGCGCGGGCGCAGGGGCGGCTGCCTCTTGCGATGGCGCGGGAGCAGGGGCCGGCGCAGGTGCCGGGGCGGGAGCCGGGGCCGGCGCGGGAGCCGGGGCCGCCGTATCCGTGTCGTCATCGTCACTACTACTGCACGCCAAGACCGTGAAGAGCATCACGGCCAAAGCTGCAAATCCGATAAGCCTAATGTTCTTGGTGATCATGCACCTCTCCTCCTAATAATGTTTGCAAGCGGTTGATCTTTCTCTCGACCGCGATAGAAACTCGAAGACGAATGTCAATCGAGGTCAAGACTTCGATTTGAGTGAGTCTTTGTGTTAACTAACCGTTAACCAGCAATGGATTATGGGATATGCACACTCCTGATGTCAATAATTTATCCTCGCTCCGCGATTTAGTCCGCCATATAGTCCGCCATTTAGTCCGCCATGCGAAATGTCAGTTCGACCCCCATCACAACCTTCTACGAACGTTGGCTCGATTCGGTTTTGTGTCGGGATGCCGCCTCGGGAT
>JAPOPA010000155.1 GCA_026713145.1 Chloroflexota bacterium | reverse complement strand
GAAGTCCTGGGGCCGATGGAGCAGGTGCTCGATCTCTGCCTACGGCACGGCGTCCCGTTCGGCACGAGCGTTAAGGGGCACGAGTCTGCCGCTCGCTGGATCGGCAAGGGCGCACTCTTCTTCGAAGAAGCTAGTGAGTTGGACTTGATTCGGAGTGGCGCGGCGGCGATAGTCGACGGGTACCGGGCGCTTACTCAGTCCGGCTAGGCGCAACCGGGTCCAGGAAGACTGCGGAGGGCAGAATGGGAACTCAGTTGATCCGTTGGGACGGCATGATCAGCATGGTAACCGGTGGCCTGCTGCTGGTCTGGTGGATCTTGGTCGCAACTTTGTTTCCGGAATTAGATCCCACCGTGGGCATCCTGGACATCGTTGGCGAGTCGGCATGGATGCCGTTCAGTTTACCCGGCGCTGTGGCGGCCATCCTACTCCCCGGAGTCATCATGAGCCTGTACATGGCCCAAAAGGGCATGGTCTCTAGGGTCGGACAGGTTGGCTTCTATCTCTCGCTTCTTGGGTCGGTCTTGTTTGCGTGGGTGCAGATCGAGCAGACCTTCATCTGGCCCAGAATCGTGGAAGAAGCTCCAAACCTCGTGGACTACAACGTACCTCTGATAGGCGAGAACCAGTTCGATGTCATCTACTGGCCCGCCCACTTACTCTTGGCGGTAGGCCTGTTCTTGTTCGGAAGAACAACTGCAAAGGCAGGCGTATTCCCCCGGTGGGCGGGGCACTTGCTGTGGATTGGGGGCCTCACCTTCGGGATCAGCGGAATTGTGTTGGGGTTGAGATTCCTTGCGGTGTTGACACTCGGCCCGGCGCTTATCTGGATGGGCTTTCTCCAGTGGCGGGACCGAGAATCAGGCTACTAACGACGGTTCCTGTCAATCGATCTGTTGTCGTGACAAAGCGGATATCTCCTGCCGGAGTAGTGGAGCTTGTCCTTCACCGCTAGCACGCCACCGTTTCATCCCGATAGCACCGTCCTATATCTCCCTACGAAACTCGCAAGTAGTCGATGTGGCGCCAACTCTCAACCGTCGCTAGGTTTTCCACTATAGTTCGATATGGGATGCGTGATTAGGATACAACGCGGCTCATCGAACATTCGTGCAAGACCACTTCCTTCGGGACTCATCGATTGAAAGACGCCGTTTCCACATAGAACTAAGTTCGGATAGTTTTCATACATTCACAAGGGAACTTGCGCAATTGTAAGGCCGGCTTCATCTCGTTCTAACTTGTCGGCGCCGTCAATCGTCTGTCAGAAGCCCCATTGAGCTCCGAGTCTACAAAGAGTCGAGTCTCCACACATTTTTCGGAAATGTTAGAGACTTTGCCAAAAAGAACAAATATACGTTAGGCGAGCAGCGCCTTTAACTCGCGGCTCGCGGCCTGTTCACCTTGCAGGAGGCGAGATGGGCGGATAGGTGTGGATAAAGTGTGGGGAAACTCGTGTCAACTACCGCCACAGCGGGAAAATGACGTGTTAGAATCCGCACTCCCAAACCCTTTTCCGGAACGCCTCTACGTGACAGATCAACCAAGCCAAAGCAGCCCCCGAGAGATGTGGGAAGCCGTTCTCGGCGAGCTTCAACTCCAGGTGCCGAAGCCAAGCTATGAGACTTGGCTCAGGGGGACAAAGGGGGTTTCCGTATCAGACGGAGCGCTAGTTATTCTCACCCCAAACGCTTTCGTCTCCGAAATGCTCGACACACGGATGTACTCTCTGATTTCCAGGTGCCTGGAAAGTATAACCGGCAACCCGATGGAGATCCGATTCGAGGTCGGGGGAGAAAGTCGAAGACCAGATAGGCTTTTCAACCCTATCAAGCAGACGGGAGACGCCGGGACTTCACCTCTTTCGCCGGATGAGTACCGCGCCGCATCAAGCCAACCGCAATCACGGCCCTCCTTTCGGCATCTAGAACTGAACGAGCGTTACCGATTCGACAACTTCATCGTGGGCAGTTCAAACAACTTGGCGCACGCGGCATCGGTGGCCGTGTCAGAAAATCCCGGCTTCGTCTACAACCCCTTGGTGATCTATTCCGGTGTGGGACTTGGCAAGACTCATTTGATGCACGCCATAGGGCACGAGGTAAGGGAAAGCGGGCACGACGTGCTCTACACGACGACCGAGGAATTCACAAATGAGTACATTAGGTCGATTCGTGAGGGTACTACGGAGGAATTTCGCGACCGATACCGGAGCACCAACGTGCTTCTTCTGGACGACATTCAGTTCATAATCGGCAAAGAGCAGACTCAGGAAGGATTCTTCCACACGTTCAACGCGCTTCACATGGCCGGGAAGCAGATTGTCATTACTTGCGACAGGCCGGTCAGCGAGCTTTCTCTCCTTCAGGACCGCGTTTCTTCGAGGCTGGCTGGAGGCTTGGTCGTGGATATCCAGATACCCGACCTGGAAACCCGCATGGCGATATTGCGATCGAAGGCGGAGCAGCTCGACTGGCGGTTTCCTGACAAGGTTCTGGAGTTCATCGCGGGGCGTGTTCAAAGGAATGTGCGTGAACTTGAAGGGTGCCTCAATATCGTGGCTGCCCATGCCGGACTGGGGAAGCAGTCACTGAACGGCGCTTCTGATGCAGACATTGACCTTGGTCTGGTGGAGCAGGCACTGGAAGACTCGCTCAAGGAGAGTGCGCGGAGGGTATCGGAGGAAGACGTGTTGGGCGCGGTAGCGCGCTACTTCTCAATTGACAAGTCCACCCTCAAGGGTAAGAAACGCGACAGGCCGACGGCCCAGGCGCGACATGTTTCGATGTACCTCCTGCGGGAAGAAGTCCAGCTTCCTTTAGCGACAATCGGGCGGGTCATGGGTGGCAGAGACCATACGACGGTAATCCACGCCTGCAGGCGAATTGAGCGACAGCTTGAAGCTGATACCCGTCTCCGCCGCGATCTAATGAATATCCGCGAGTCGTTTGCCGCATAACCCGGGGACTGCATGGCGAGCCGCGGCAGCGACATCACTCCTTGACTGTGGTACTCACTGCCAATATACTCCAAGTCGTTCGGCACACCGAGTTATGAATTGACGCCCGTCACGCAAGTGACCACTGACGCTGGGCGACGAGAGAGAAGGTGTTTCAATGCGACAAGGTGCCGCGTTTTGGTTCGTGCTGATAATTGCACTCGCTATGGCCGTAGTCGTCGTTGGAGGCGGATGGTGGCTTGCCAACCAGATGGGAGTTGTCGACCTGCGAGGCGAACCCGACATGGAAGTCACGATGAGCACGTCGGCGGCCTCGGTTGCGGCCGGCGAGAGCGTGACCTATTCGGTGAACTACGAAAACACCGGTGAAAGCCCCGCGGGATCGGTAACGCTCACGGTCACTTTGCCGCAAGGGGTTACGGTTGGAGAAATAGTCCCCGATGCGGCGTGCAGCACCTCGGAATCAATAGTCACGTGTAGGCTAGGAACCCAGAACGCCGAACGGAAGGGCACTGTCACAGTCGCGGCAACGGTAAAATCGGCAACCGCGAAAGGCGCCGCACTGGAAGCGCGCGCACAAATCGTGACCTCGACAACGCGTGACATTAAAGGTGCCGAGTCCGTCACGGACAACAACACTGCCTCCGCAACCGTCACTGTCCAGTAAAGCTTGCGACGGCGGCGCTGCCGATACTACATTAGAGTCATATCACCCTCACATTAGCGGAAGAGGAGGAGATCGTTGGCGGAACGCTTCACACCGGAAGTAGAGTCAGGGTCGAGAGAACCGATCAAACCGTTGCGGATTAAAGACGAGGAACCGGGTGGACTACTCGGCTTCCTCGTGTGGTGGAGGAAGCGGGGAGGAGTGTTCTGGTGGACGACGATCCTTGTCGTTCTGACAATAGGCACAACGGTGGGTGTTCTGGTCCCGGTCGCACGGACTATGGGTCACTTCGACTTTCGGCCTGAACCTGACGTCACCGCAAAAGCCGAGGTCTACAATGCGACGGTTTCGCCGGCGGTACTTGACGCTCTGAAGGGAGTGATCGCGGATGTAGCAACTGATCTAGACGAGACAATCGAAACTAAAGAGGATTCCTTAGAAACCGCACCCAACCAGGGCGAAGCAAGGGCTTCACTGAAGGAACTTCGAAACTTGAAGGAAGCAATTGAAGAAGCAGCAACCGAGGTGGACGAAGGGGTGGTTCCCCCGGTGGCATTTGATACCCTAAATAGAGCAATTGAAGCAGCCGAAGCAGACAATGAAATAGTGTCACCGATGGTATTCGATGCACTGAAGAACGTGACTGAAGATGTAACCATCGAGGTGACCGGGGCGTCGTTCTCGCCGGGCGATAGACTCTTTTTCACCATCGCGCATGAGAACATCGGGGGTTCCGAAGCAGGGGCCGTGACGGTCAACATCCACTTGCCGGATGAGCTTACCGCCACGAGTGTCCAGCCGGGGACACCCGCATGCAGCCAGGCGGGGAAGCTCGAACGGTTTGCGGGTAAGACCGCGGGAGAAATAACCGGTGAACCGGGCGGGACAATGAAGTGTCTATTGGGAACGCGGGTTGCGCAAGCCAGGGGAGATATAATCCTTGAGGCTGAAGTGGGCGACGTGGCCGAAGGCGACACCCTCGATGTCAACGTTTGGCTCACGTCCTACAGAACGGTGGAGTCCGTAGCGAAAGATGAATTCACTTGGAAGAACAACTGCACCTCTCTAACGCTGGTGGCAGGCTCGGGGGGAACGTCAACAGCCAATACTCTGGAATGCTCTATGTTGGGGCTTATTGCTCAGAGCATAGTCGTGAAGTCGGAGCCAGCGAGTCCGGCGCCCGGTGAGCCGATCACAATCACCACCTCCTTTGAGAACCTCCCTGTTGTCGAAGAAGGTGAAGAAGAGTCAATTGTAATTGACATTAGACTCCCGAATGAGTTGACCGCTAACACACTCCAGCAGTACAACGACGATAAAGCGATCACCGAGGAAGAAGACGTCACATGCAGTCACCCGAGTCAGTTGGAAGAGTTTACGCGTGAGGCTAAGGGTCAGATTACCAATGTGCCGGGTGGCACTTTGACGTGCGTTGTCGGGTCGCGCTCACAAGGTGCCGAGGGCAGGGTCAGGCTCAACACCAGCGTCGCCAATGTTGCCAGCGGATCAACTATCAACGTCGATGTGTGCGCCAGACGAGAGCAGGACGCAACTGCGGCACCCGGCAATTGCAGGGAACTGGCTGTGTTGGTACAAGAGCCTGAGCAGTAGCCCCTGCGGAACATAACGACTTCAAAAGGTGGGCACTAAGTGGCCCACCTTTCTTTTGCTCCGATATGTCGCTGCTCGCGTCCTCGTTGACGTAGGACGCCTATGCTCCTACACTGCACGGTCACAGTAGCCCCCTCTTAGGAGTTCCCCCTTGTCCGAATCGCGAACGGTACCGCAAAGCGCCCTTGACGCCGCCCCTCCCAACGTTACGGTAGATCTCTCCTTCGATGCCTTGGACGGGCAAGTGACCATCTACCGTGACGAATACGGCATTCCGCACGTGAAAGCCACGACCGCGCATGACGCCTTCTTCGGCCAAGGGTTCGCGACCGCCCAGGACCGCCTTTTCCAGATGGACCATGACCGTAGATGGGCGTACGGGCGTTGGGCCGAGTTCGCGGGAGAGAGCGCAGTTGAACAGGACGTGCTCATGAGAAAATTCCAGCTGCGGCGCTCGGTGGAACGGGACTACGGAGCCATCAATGCCGAAACGCGGGCTATGTTCGAGGCGTACGCGGAGGGAGTCAACGGATTCATCGAGACTACCGATGCGCTCCCTGTGGAGTACACGATGCTCGAAGAGTCGCCGGAGCCGTGGACGGCGCAGGACTGCCTTGCAGTCTTCAAGGCGCGACATGTTCTGATGGGCCACATGGAGGCCAAGCTGTGGCGGGCGAAGACGGTGGCAGTCTTGGGCGCTGAGCGAGCTGCGGAACTGATGCCGCAGTACGAAAAGGGGGGACTGCTCATCGTTCCACCGGGGGCGGAGTACCTTGGCGACAACTACGACGCGCTGGGTGAGTATGAGTCTGGGGCCGAGCATTTGGACGGAATGGCGGATGCCGACTCCGGAAGCAACAACTGGGCCGTACACGGGAGCAGGACGGCTTCGGGCAAGCCCCTCATTGCGGGCGACCCGCACCGCCCCATCGAGACGCCGAGCGTCTACTACCAGAACCACATTTCCTGCGACGAGTTCGACGGAATCGGGCTGTCGTTTCCGGGATGTCCCGGTTTCCCCCACTTCGGGCACAACGCCACGGTTGCGTGGTGTGTTACGCACGCAGCGGCGGACTACCAGGACCTGTACGTCGAGGCGTTTCAGGGCGGGGCCTCGCTTCACTATGAGCATAGGGGCAGCTGGAAACACGCAGAGACTCACAATGAGGTGATTCAAGTCAGGGGCGCGGAGGCGATAGGGGTCGAGGTCACGACCACTCAACACGGGCCGATCGTTTTGGGAGAACCGAGCAGCGGGCGTGCCATAGCCTTCAAGTACACCGCAACAGACGGACCGAACACGGCCCTCGAGGCGCTTCTGCTCCAGCTTCGTTCTCGTTCCGTCGACGAGATGGACGAAGCTATGCGGGGCTGGGTCGACCCATGCAACAACTACGTCTTCGGAGACGTTGACGGTGACATCGCCTACCTTACGCGCGGCAAGGTGCCCGTACGCAGCATGGCGAACGCCTGGCTTCCAGTACCGGGATGGACGGGAGAGCACGAGTGGGAGGGGTTCATCCCGTTCGAGGAAATGCCGCGCATTCGGAACCCGGAGAACGGGTTCATCGTCACAGCCAACAACAAGCAGGTGGACGACGACTTTCCTTACTACATCAGCGTCCAGTACGCGACGGAGCACAGGGCACGGCGCATTTACGACCGGCTTAAGGAAATGCCGAACGCAACGGTCGAGGACATGGGTGACGTCCACGCCGAAAGCGTTTCGATTCCCGGACTGACGTACCGGAAACTACTGGGGGGAGTCGAGCCGGTGAACGAGCGCTCAGCAGAGGCAAAGCGAATCCTCCTACTGTGGGACGGGAAAATGGATGTCGACGCGGTTGGTCCGACTCTCTTCAGCGCGTTTCGACACCACCTTGACGACACGATACTGCGCGGAATTCTCGGTCCGCTTGCCGACTATGCGCTCGGGGCGGGAGGCCGCGGCGCGCCTCACCACGTATCGCTTCTCAAGGCCAAACTCGCACGCATGGCGGAGACCGACGACACGTCGTTCCTGCCAAGCGGGACAACGTGGAAGTCGCTCATGGCCGAGGCGCTAGCCGGCGCCGTCGAGTACCTGACGGATCGGATCGGACACGACATGAGCGAATGGACGTGGGGCAGGATTCACCGGACAAACCGTCCGCACTGGCTATCCTCGGCTTACTCCTGGGCCAAGGAACTGGAAGGCCCTGCCATGCCTCTCGGCGGAGACGGCGATACGCCCCTGGCCGCCAGCTACTCGCACGCCGACCCCTTCGGCATCTCCGGCTCATCCGTCGCGCGGTATATCTACGACCTCAGCGACTGGGACAACTCACGTTGGATCGTGCCATTTGGGGCGTCGGGGCATCCTTCGAGTCCGCACTTCGCCGACCAGTCGTCTACTTGGGCCGACGTCGATTACATCCCGATGACCTACAGCTGGGACAAGGTCGAGTGTTCGGCGGAGACGTGTCAGACCCTTTCGCCGGGCGAGTAACGCGAACCGATCGTAGTAGCCTTTGTGGTTCAAAGGGTTCACCACGAACGGTTCGGGGGCCCCACCCGGTTGCTGCTACATCCTGTCCTCGGGGATGACCGCGAAAATGTCGATCTCGAAGTCGATATAGGTCTCCGCCAGACCCTTGACGACGAGACCGGTCGAGACCGGGCTCACGTCTCCGAGGTGCTTCGCGATCACCGGGTACACGTCCTTACGGTACTCACGCTCGGTGACGTACGTAGTTATCTTGCAGATGTCCTCCAACCGAGAGCCAGCCTCTTCGAGAAGGACCTTGGCGTTTTCCATCGCCTTCTCCGCCTGTGCCGCAGGGTCTCCCCTGCCGATAAAGTCCTTCGTGTCGCGGTCGAATCCGGTCAGGCCCACAAGGAAGACTTGGTTACCGGCGCGAACGGCCTGGCATGCTTGAAAATCCAGGTCAGGAAGCATCGGGCCACCCTTCGTGCTGCCTTTTCGAAAACGCTGATGAGCCATGTCACGTTCCTCCACTGTCGTTGGTATGTGGCTAGAGTGTACCGTACTGCACCGGCACTGACTGCCAAAGTGCGAGTCATGGTCTTGATGAAGGTTGACACTGACTTACAGCATTGAATTGCTTGCCAAGTAGTGAGAACATCTCGACGGGCGACTCAGAGGACTAGAAGAAATGGAGACAAGAGCCGTGGACAGCATTCCTGACAGGGCGAGAGTGGTCATTATCGGCGGGGGCATCGTGGGATGCAGCGTCGCCTACCATCTGACGAAGCTGGGGTGGAGCGACGTAGTGGTGCTGGAGCGCAAGACGGTTGCGGGCGGCACGACGTGGCACGCCGCAGGGATGGTCACGCAACTCCGCGCCACAAGGACGATGATCGACATCAACCGCGTGGGCGTCCAGCTCTATTCCACCCTACACGAGGAGACGGGAATTCCGACCGGGTTCCGGGCTACGGGGAGCGTGACGGTCACGACGACGGACGACCGAATGGACGAGCTCAAGCGAATCCTATCGCTCGGCAGGTGCTACGGCATCGAGATCCACGAGATCACGGCGGAGGACGCCGGGACTATGTGGCCGCTCATGCGGACGGACGACCTGAAGGGAGGGATATACATCCCGAAGGACGGCCAGGCGATTCCGGCAAGCGCGGCGCTGTCGATCGCGCGAGGGGCTGAGATGGGCGGGGCCCGCATCGTCGAAAACGTGCAAGTTACTGGCGTAAGCCGAAGGAACGGCGCGGTAACGGCCGTTTCGACGGACCGTGGGGACATCGAGTGCGAGGTAGTCGTGTGCGCTGCGGGTATGTGGTCACGGCAGCTTGGCCTGAGCGCGGGCGTCGATATACCCCTTCACGCTGCGGAGCACATGTGGCTGGTCACCAACAAGATGGGCATTCCGGAAGACATCGCGGGCCTGCGAGACCCGGACGAGCAGATCTACTTCCGGCGGGACGCGGAGGAGCAGGGAGCCATCCTCATGGGCGGGTTCGAGACTACGGCCAAGCCGTGGGGCGGCGACGCGATACCGGAAGACTACCACTTCGGCCTGCTGGAACCCGACTGGGAGCACTTCAAGGTATTCTGGGACAATGCAGTGCATCGCGTCCCTGCCATGGGCGAAGCGGGAATCAACCGGTTCTGCGTCAGCGCCGAGAGCTTCACGCCGGACAACCGGTACCTGATAGGCGAGTCGCCCGACCTGAAGAACTTCTACCTGGCGACGGGGCTGAACTCGACCGGCATCGCTGCGGCGCCGGGTGTGGGGAAGGCGGTGTCGGAGTGGATCGTCGCCGGAGAACCGACGATGGACCTGTGGGAGATGGACATTCGTCGCTTCCATCATTTCCAGAATACCAAGACGTACCTGCACGACCGGACGGTTGAGACGGTCGGCACGCTGTACGGCATGCACTACCCGCACAAGCAGATGGAAACAGCACGCGGCGCGCGCCGGTCGCCGTTCCACGACAAGCTGGCCTCCATGGGGGCCTGCTTCGGCGAGGTCGGCGGATGGGAGCGGCCCAACTGGTATGCGCCTCCCGGCGTTGAACCCGTATACGGCTACTCGTTCGGTCGGCAGAACTGGTTCCCGTATTCAGCGCAAGAGCATCGCGCCGTACGAGAGACCGTCGGACTATTCGACCAGACCTCGTTCGCGAAGTTCCTTCTGCAAGGACGGGACGCCGAGCGAGTCGCACAGCGGATATTCGCAGGTCAGATGGCGGTAGAGCCGGGCAGGATCGTGTACACGGGGATGCTCAACGAGAGGAGCGGCTTCGAGTCGGACCTGACGGTCACGCGCACCGGCGATGACGAGTACATGATCGGGACGGCGGGTTCAACCGCAAGGCGTGATTTCGGCTGGATACGGGACCATATCCCCGACGATGCCCATGCCATCCTGACCGACGTTTCGTCATCGTACGCCGTGCTGGGGCTGATGGGGCCTAACTCCCGAGCGCTGCTCTCGGAGACTACTGATGCGGACATGTCGAACGATGCGTTCCCGTTCTTGACTTCGGCTGAGATTGCCATCGGGTACGCGCCTGTTCGCGCTTCCAGGATCACCTACGTCGGAGAGCTTGGTTGGGAGCTATACATCCCGACGGAGTTCGCGACTCATGTGCTGGAACGCATTCTGGAACTAGCACCCAAGTACGATCTCCTACCCGCAGGGTTCCATGCGATGGAGTCGCTCCGTCTGGAAAAGGCGTACCGCTCCTGGGGTCACGACATCTGCGACGTTGACACCGTCGTCGAGTCGGGCCTGACGTTTGCCGTCGCGCTCGATAAGGACGTCGACTTCATCGGGCGGGAGGCGGTCCTGCGGCAGCTCGACGAGGGCGTGACGCAGCGGTTGGCAGTGTTCACCCTGGAAGACTCGGAACCTCTGCTGCTCGGCAACGAACCGATCTGGCGCGACGGGCAACTCGTGGGCCGGACGACCTCGGGGGGTTTCGGGCATACGGTGGGTACATCGGTAGGCATGGGATACGTCGAGAATCCGAATGGAGTGAACAACGACTGGATTCGAGGCGGCAGCTATGAGCTGGAGGTGGCCGCGGAACGATTCCCGGCCAAGGTACGGCTGACGGCGCCATACGATCCAAGAGGGAGACGGGTGCGCATGTAACCGGCGTTGAACAGTACTCTCTTCCAGGGGAGGAGAGTCGAAGAGCCTATGAAGGACCGGCTAAAGAAGAATAGGGCTGTGGCTGTGGGGTTGGTAGTTGCAGGTTTGATAGTCCTACTAGGCGCACTGAGCGTAGGCTGGATTGTCGATCGCAACTCATCGTCCTGTCCAGGCGACTACGCTACTGGCTTCAACTCCGAAGGGGACGCATGGTGTACGCCGAAAAGCGAGTTCTGCGAGATGTTGCGCAGGAATCTCGACGAGGACGGCACCGAAGAAGACGAAGCCGCTTACCGGAACATTTGCACAGAGTTTGCGGGGCTCGAAAAATGAAAAGCAATTGCACTCCATGACCACAGCGTGCCACTATAGGCCCATTCAAGTCCCGGAGTTCCGGCCGGATAAATGAGATTAGGAGAAACGATGCCGACATACAGCATTGCAAGCGCACTGTACATGACCGACGAGACGGGGGAGTTCGTCGGAGACCCGGTTGAGGCGCTGCGGTCGGTCGCGGCGAGCGGTTATTCCGAGGTCGAGCTTATAGCAGAAGGCCCCGGCTGGGAGGACGGCCCGCCCGACTCCAAACCGTTCCGGGAGGCGCTGGAGAGTACGGGGCTGTATCCCCATACGATCCATGCGCCGTTCAAGAGCATCAACCTCGCCAGCTTCGATGAAGATGAGCGCAAGGAGAGCGTGGCGAAGGTCGCGGCGGCGATGAGATTCCACGCAGAAGTATGGGGCCGGACGATCATCGTGCATCCGTCGGGAAGTCCAACATCACCTGACGTGCCGCTGTATACGAAGGAGAACGTGGGGACGGCCACCGAACAGGCGCACCGCTCGATCTCGGAACTGGTGCGCGTTGGCGAGGAGACGGGAGTGCGAATGGCGCTCGAAAACCTCGTTGGGAAGATGGGGTTCCCCGCCCGTCCGCTGGAGACGATGCAGGAGCTGCGGTCATTCATGGCCGACCTGCCGGCGGAGTATGTCGGCATCTGCCACGACATCGGTCACACACGACTGCGAAAGCTCGACGTTGCGGACGAGACGCGCATCGCGTCCGAGCGTCTCTACGCGCTGCACATTCAGGACGGCTCTACCGACAATGACGACCACTTGCCGCCCGGTCACGGAGTCATCGACTTCGACTCGTTCGGCCAAGCCCTCGATGACATCGGATTCGACGGGGCATGGACAATTGAGGTGCTCGCGACGAATCATCCTGGAACAGTGGAAGACGTTGCCATCGAGCTCACGGCGATTCGCGACAAGTGGGTTGCCGAGGGGATGGGGAACGTGTAGTAGGCTGCCCGCCTTCTACATCCGCAGTTGGACTTTGACGGAGCCGGTGGACTTATCGTAAGCAGTCGCGAGGGCTTGGGGCATTTCGGTTAGCGGGTAGGTGTGAGTCACCATCGGCTTGAGATCGATCTTGCCCGACCCCATGAGGTCGATCGCCATCTCGAAGTCGTGTCTGCCATCCATGATGCCGTAGCAAACGGAGAAGATGAACGACTGCTCCTTGAGGAGCGGCTCCATCCAGTCGGTAAGTACAGGGTCGTGGAAGACGCCGAGGACGACGATTCGCCCCATGACGCGGGTCATGTCGACGGCCTGGACGAGCGTCGCGTTGCTGCCGAATCCTCCCACGGTCTCAACTGTGATGTCGGCGCCGCGACCTTCGGTCAGGTCTTCGACGGCTTCTGTCGCATGGTCGTCGTTGGGGTCTAGTACCACGTCGGCCCCGAGACGCCTAGCCAATTTGGCCTGTTGGGCGTGTCTCGCGGTCGCGATGATGGTGCCGGCGCCCAAGGCTCTCGCTGCCGCGATCGCGGTCAGGCCTATGTTACCCGCTCCGAGCACGACGACAGCGTCACCTGCCGTGAGTGCTCCCCGGCGCATTCCCCGAATGGACACGGCCAACGGCTCGACGAGCGCGCCCTCCTCCCACGTCATTGCGTCCGCGAGAGGGTAGCAGGCGACGGCGTTGCGTGTGACGTACTCGGCGAACCCTCCACCGGCGTAGTCACCCTTTTCGGGGCAATTCCTATATTGGCCCTGCCGGCAGTACCAACAGGTGAGGCACGCTTTGCCGTGCCCCACGACCTCGACGGCGACTCGCTGCCCCACCCTTGCCGGATCGACGCCCTCTCCGACCTCGACGATCTCGCCCGCGGTCTCGTGTCCGGCGGGGAGGGTCTCCGGCTCGGTCAGCTTGCGATACTGGTTGAGGTCAGAGCCGCAGATACCCTCGGAGCGAACCCTGACTAGGGCGTCGCCACGGCCGGGATCGAGGCGTTCGACTTGCTTAATCTCGACGGTTTCAATGCCGTTGTACAGCGCGGCGAGCATCTTGGGCATGGGAACTCCAGGGAGGGATCAAGGAAACGATGATAAGCAGGGGCTCGCGAAGTTTACCATAACGATGTCTCCCCTAAAGTTTTGAGGGACATTGGCGGACATTTAGTGACATTTCTCCTATGGGCCGGGCCCCCACTCTCAGTTTCTCTCCCCGGCGGTGAGAGACTGATGATGTCGGGAGCTTGATTCCCCGCCGAGGACACGGAAATCTCAGAGCGGAACAAGGGGGGGTCTCTTTTGACCTGACATTTCCGGACAGATTCTGACATTTCTCCTATGGGCCGGGCCCCTCTCTCAGTAGCTCTCCCCAGCGGTGAGAGACTGATGATGTCAGGTGCTTGATTCACCGCCGAGGACACGGAGATCTCAGAGCGGAACAAGGGGGGGGCTTGTTTGACCTGACATTTCCGGACAGATTCTGACATTTCTCCTATGGGCCGGGCCCCTCTCTCAGTAGCTCTCCCCGGCGGTGAGAGACTGATGATGTCAGGAGCTTGATTCAACGCCGAGGACACGGAGATCTCAGAGCGGAACAAAGGGGGGGTCTTGTTTGGCCTGACATTTCCGGACAGATTCTGACATTTCTTTCTATGCAAGTAAAATTCCCGTTACATGCAAGAGTCATTGCTCAGGCTGTGTCGATGTCATTAGATGGTCACTGTCCCTCCACATCTAGTCTTCAGTATGACCTAGTGTAGGACATAAATTCTTATTCGTCAATTTCGGCACAAAATTGCTGACGGGGCGATTGAGGGAATAGGCGCTCAGCTGGCGATGGGCTGGGCAATTATCCAGAGGCTGGACGCCGTGTAAATGATCATCAGGGCGAGCATGGGGTACTGGCTCTTGACGGCCTGTGCGGACGTGGGCATCCGGCGGAGCGAAATGATGTGAGCGATGTACACGGAAAGGATGTGCCCCAGGACGATGGCGACGATGGAGACCCACCAGACGAAACCAACGGAGATGATGTTGATGTTGATGAGGTACCCGGCGGTTCCGAATAGGTCCCAACCGAAACCAAACGGATTGGAAAGGAGTGGGATAATCCCTTGTCCCGAAATAGCCAAGTACGCGATGAAATGGGCGATGTTATAGGCAAGGGCGATGGGCACTAGTGACAGGATGAAGACTTTGGCAACATCGAAGACCGGAGAGTCGGACGTTCCTTCGAAGAGGCGGAGCACCCACGAGAAGCCAAGAAAGACCGAGAGGAATAGGATGGGGAATACAAGCAGACCTAGCGTATCAATGGTGCCGAACGTGTCCACGGGCAAGGGGGAGATGACGGGATGGAGGGCATCCTGCACGGTGAGCCATGCGCTAGTTTCGGAGATGCCGTCGAAGGTGACGGTGGCAAGCGTGAGGATGACGAAAACTGCCATGGAGGCGGAAACGATGCCGCGAGTGGCGAGGCCGACGGCGTAGGGGCGGAGGTTGAACCGGCGCTCGTCAGGCTCGGCGATCTGGAAGCACTCGAGGCAGTCGACGCAGGACTCGGTTTCGGCGTCACAGCCGTCACACGGATTGCAGACATCGTCGCCAGATGTTCGGATTTCGGTTGGCGAAAAGCGAGCGAAGAGGCTGAAGAGTACGGTGAAGGCTTCACCTCGTCTCAACCAGACATGCTTACCGAACACGAGCATTCCGGCCCACGTGATGGCCGAGTACACAAGAATGAACAGACCGAGCTTGAAGGGGGACTGCGCACCGGTGTACACGTTTTCCAGCCACGCGAAGATGAAGAACAGGATGACCGCAGGCCACACCCCCCACCCTTCGGGGTAGGCGATCAAACCCTTGTCCTCGTCGTCACTCGCTAGGAAGCGCTCGACCCACTCGTACATGGTCCTCCACGGGTTGACGAGCATCCAGAAGTTGCCCAGCAGCGCGCAAATGTAGCCCATTCCGACCCACCAAATGATCCACACGAAGGTGGGGGAGAAGTTCTCGACCGGCTTGTTGACTCCGAAGAGGCTTGTGGCGATCAGGAGGAGAAAGACGGCAACGCCGAGGAGCTTGAACGCGCAAATGAAGATCTTACTCCGTAGGACACTCCCTAGCGCAGGGACGGCGAACAGGTTGAGAGTGGGATATCGGAATTCGCCGGGCTGCTTGTTGACGAACAGACCAATCACGACAAACGAGGCAGCCACCGCCGCCGCGGCAGCGATCATGAACATGTTGAGGGGAAGCGGGAGGTCGTACCTCTCACCGAATCCGTGCGCGTAGACGGGCGATGCCGCCAGAGCCGTCGCCACGCCAATTGTGGCGGCAGGAAGAGCTAGTTTCCTGATGGACATGAGTCACTCACGTTTGTGGTTCCTGCTCCTATTCTAACGTCTTGATGTAGTTGATTACATGCCAGATCTCTTCGTCGGTGTAGCGTCCAGCCAAGCCCACCATGGCGGTGCCCGAAATTCCGTCGTCGATGAATTCAAACAGTATCCGGTCGGGATGGAGCGGCACGTGGACGATGAGATTGGCTGGTGGAGGATCAAAACCGACGCTGGCGGGACCGTCGCCGCGGCCCTGTACCCCGTGACAGGTCGTGCAGTTCTCAGTGTAGACTCTCTCGCCCACGGCTAGCGATTCGGGATTGGGCGGGAAGGGGTTCCGCTCAGCTGATGAGACGGATTCGCCGAACTGGGCGGTAAAGACAATGCCGGCGCCAACCATAAACACAACAAGGCCCGGCGTCATCACGGATAGTCCACGTCGCGAGTACCAGCCACCGAGGGGAATGCCGACGGCAAGGAACACAAAGCCGAGCACGGCTAGCTCCACGCCGAATAGGAGGCGACCCGTGTCCTCGGCGGGGAAGATTGCGGAGCTGCTGACTCCGCCGCCCGATGCGATCTCAAATCGGAATGCCGTGCGAGCGTCGAAGGTGTCGGGCCGACGGACCGCAACCTCCAGCTGATAAGGACCGGCGATGTTGATCGGTGCTTCAGTGACACGGAACTCGCCCTCGCCGCCATGAGCGGTCGGGCGAGGTTCTTCTCCGAGGTCGGCGT
>JAPOPA010000060.1 GCA_026713145.1 Chloroflexota bacterium | reverse complement strand
TCTTGATTTTATCAAGTCTGGTGGGCCAACCTGGACTCGAACCAGGGACCTCAGTCTTATCAGGACTGCGCTCTAACCGGCTGAGCTATTGGCCCAAACGCTACACTGGGTAGGGGACTGCATTATACCACAGTCCAACACTTCGGACGGCTGTCAAACACAGGGTTGATTGTCGCAGGACGAAGCACCCACCCCGGCGGCGTCATGAAGCCCCGTTGCACCACAGTCCTCGACTCGTGCCGAACGGCCATGTGGTGCTACTATGGACATATTGGTCCCATTGCTATATGCCTCGAGGTATTCGCTTGAAGGTTGCAAACGTTCGAAGCTACATCGTCAATGCCGACGCTCCAAAGAATCTCGTCTTTGTCAGAGTAGAGACCGACAATGGGACATACGGCTGGGGCGAGGCATACACGCAGACCGACCGCGACACCGCGATTACGGCCCACGTAGAACGCTTGGGACACTACCTGGTCGGACGGAGCCCGTTCAACATCAAGCACTTTTCGCAGGTGGCCTACGAAGACTTCGCGGCCAAGCGTGGAGCTATGGACTTCTGGTCGGCCCTCAGCGCCATCGAACAGGCTCTATGGGACATCGTAGGCAAGACCCTGGGCGCGCCCGTGTTCGATCTGCTGGGGGGAGCGTGCCGCGACAAGATTCGCGTCTACGCCAACGGCTGGTCGGACGACACCGAAAGTCCTGACGAATACGCCGTCGCAGCTAAGCATATGGTCGACAGGGGCTTCACCGCCCTCAAATTCGATCCCTTCCCAGGACCGTGGCGACTCTACATTTCAAGTGACCACGAGAAGGCAGCCATCGATACGGTCTACGCCGTACGCGAAGCCGTCGGACCGGACATCGACCTGCTCATCGAAGTCCATCGCAGACTCGCCCCGATGCACGCGGTCCGCGTCGCCGACGCGATTCGCGACGTAGACCCCTTCTGGTTTGAGGAGCCTTGTCCCGCCGAAAACGTAGACGCCTTGGCCGAGGTCAGAAGTCGGACCGACATACCGATCGTCGCGGGCGAAACCCTGTACACCAAGGCCGCGTTCAGGGAGCTGTTCGAAAAGAGAGCCGTCGACATAATCAACCCCGACGTCTGCAACACCGGCGGCATTCTCGAGACCAAGGAAATTGCCGCGATGGCCGAGCCGTACTACGTCGGCGTCTCACCGCACAACTACAACAGCGTGGGCGTCGCGCTCGCATCGACCGTCCACGTCTCTGCCTGCATTCCGAACTTTATCATCACCGAGTACTGGGTGAATTTCGAGCCGGCCGTCGAGAGCATAACGGTCGGAGCGCCCCTCGTCGAAGATGGATACATCCCCCTGCCCGACGCGCCCGGCCTCGGCGTGGACTTGGACGTGGGCGCCCTCGAGCAGCGGTCAGATATCAGCGTTGGACAAAAGAACATCAGACAATACTCGGACGAATGACCCCGGCGAGGCCAGACGCTACACTCACTGCATAGCTCCATCTACAATCGGAGGAAAGATTGGAAATCAAGATTCACGGCAGAAGCCTTGAAATTACGGACGACATTCAAAGCTACGTAGACAAGAAATTCAA
Source organism: Chloroflexota bacterium (assembly GCA_026713145.1). Lineage (GTDB taxonomy): Bacteria > Chloroflexota > Dehalococcoidia > Lucifugimonadales > VXLM01 > VXLM01. Next base: position 13,262 of record JAPOPA010000060.1, on the reverse strand, counting down.
CCGCCTGTCCAGGCACTTGCCTCAGATGCTGGACGCCACGGCAGAGATCAAGAGAACATCCGCGCGCTCCGGCGATGACCGGTTCGTCGTGCAATTGACCCTTATGGTCAAGGGCCAGGTCTTACGCGCCCAACGACGCGGCTCGACCGTATCCGAAGCCGTCGATACCGCCGTTGACGTTATGGATCGCCAGATCCGACGGTACAAAGGGCGGCGCTATCGCTCCAAGCAGGAACGCAAGTCCTTACGCGACCTGCCTGATGGCCTGGTTCAAGAGCCGGACGAAGAGCCGCCTCCGCCCGGTGAAATGGAGGACATGCCCATAAAAGTGGTGCGCCGAAAACGCTTCCCCATGGTTGGCATGACCGTCGACGACGCAATTGCCGAAATGGAATTGCTAAACCACAACTTCTACCTGTTCCGCAGCGTGGAAACGGGCAGCCACAGCGTCGTGTATAGGCGCGAAGACGGTGACTACGGCCTCATCGAGCCTATCGAGGGATAGACTTGAAAATGGGGCAGCGGATCAGCACTGCAAATTGGCCGAACCAATGGCGAAGTGTCTGATTTGACGCGGGGAAAAGCCTTCGCCTTACTTAAGGAAGAAGAGCCAACTCCACTTGATGCCCCAAACCATCAAACAGCCGGCAATCAGAAGTAAGATTCCGACCGGGCCCAGAATCGCGTAGATACCGATCATAAGCCCTAAGCCAATCACCGCAGCGAGGGCGTAGAGCGCGTACTGGACAAGCCTCTCCAGCGACTCTCCCCCGGAGTCAATGTCAAAGTCCTTCTCTCGACGCCGGGCTTCTTGATCGCGGTCCTCGGTGAGTGGATCATATCCCAACCGGCTGATCGCCATGTCGCGGTTTTCCCGCGCTTCATCCAGTGAAGGGTCGAAATTCATGGCTTCTTGGAATGCCCTGGCCGCTCCGGCCAAGTCTCCCGCCTTGAATCGCGAAACACCCTCGTTGTTCTTTTCGACCGCAAGGTCTTCTCTTGAAATGGTCGTGTTCTCGCCAACCATGGCCTTACCTCGTCAGAAAATTCTCGTGATCCGCTTTTTCGTTACCACTACTCGCCGCACTGTTGCTATTGAGTGTAGTGAAAACCGCTTGGCCGTGTCAACGCCTGTAAACCTTCATGGAGAAATTGCTCTCCAATGGCCCCGCAAACGGGCAGCGGCTGCTTAGTCCAAAGTTACTTTCATCGCCTATACTACAACCGACTTGGCCGAATTCATCACATACAAGCGCTGGGCCCTCAGGGGCGGGCGAGAAGAAACCGAGCTCGTAGAGCTCGTGCGTGAGGAGATTGTACCTCACTTCAGGAAACTGCCGGGCTGCCTGGGGCTTGAACTCCTGCGCATCAAAGGCACAAGGTCATATCTGGCCCTGCAACACTGGGAAAGTCACGACCGTTTCCGAGAGACAACCGGCTCCGACTACTATCCGACTTGGTATCGAGAGTATTTGCCGATCCTCGCCCGATGGGACGCAATTATGGCATTTGAAGACGAGTGGGACGCCGAAGAACTGCTTGGAAGGAGTTCCGACGTCTGACCGAGGGATAGGTTCAATCCCTCTACCGGGCCTGCTGGCCCATCGTGAATACCGGGAAGGGGGAAGACTTCCGTCAGCCGCTTGTATCCCACATGCCCGTGGAAAAATAACGCTCCCCGATGTCGTTGAAGATCGTCACGACATGCCCGGACCGCGCCTCGCCCGCGACGTGGTAGGCCGCCCACACATACGCTCCCGACGACTGGCCTGCGAACAGGCCGCGCTCCGACATCTCCCGCGACATCTCATACGATGCATCCACGTCAATGTCTATCATGCGGTCTACGTACTCTTCGTGGTACGTTTCGGGCACGATGTGGCCCTCTCCCAGGTGCTTCAGACCCTCCACGCCCGGCCACTGCGGCGGGTTGATCCCGACGACCACGATGTCGGAATCGTGTTCCTTGAGCCGCTTGCCCACACCGCTGATCGTCCCTCCCGTTCCGACGCCCGCGACGAAGTGGGTCAGATCGGATGCCTGCGAGAGTATCTCCTCGGCAGTCGTCTCGTAGTGCGCGAGGGGATTGTTCTGGTTGGAATATTGGTCGCACCAGAAATACTTGGCCGGGTCGGCCTCGTACCGCCGCTTGACCTCAAAAAGACTCTCGTCGTATCCGAGCATCGGGTCGGTGAAGACGATCTTGGCCCCATGGGCCCGGAGCCGCTTCTTCCGCTCCTCGCTCGCGTTCTCGGGCATGACCAGTTCGACCTCGTATCCGAGTACCGCGCCGATCATGGCGTAGGCGATGCCCGCATTGCCCGACGTAGCGTCGAGAATCGTTCGGTCGCGTGTTAGATGGCCCGCGAGGATGGCCTCCACCAGCATCCGAAGGACGGGCCGGTCCTTGATCGAGCCTCCGGGGTTCAGGTGCTCGTACTTGGCCGAGACCCTGGCCTCTCCGATGTCCGTCGGCAGGTCGAGCTGCACCAAGGGCGTATTGCCGATGGCGAGCAGCGACGGGTGCTCACGGACAAATTCAATGTACTCGTCGGACGGAGGCAATCGAGCGCCCTTTCCCCTGGATTCCTTGCATAACTATCTGCAGGCGACATCCAGTATAGCTAGCGCCTTGAAATGCCGTCCAGTCCTTTGGCATTCCCCGGATGCCTTCTCCTGCTCGCGACTGCTATCATCTAAACAGACGCAAGTTAGGACGGCGCTGATGCCCGGCACAACCACCTTGGCAGCGATCAAGGACCTGCGAGACCGCATCGACTACCACAACCACCAGTATTTCGTGCTGGACGCCCCTGAGCTATCCGACTCCCAGTACGACGAGTTGATGCTCGAGCTGCGTAGTCTGGAATCGGAGCACCCCGAACTCGTCACTCCCGACTCCCCAACTCAACGTGTGGGTGCCGAACCTCTCGAGGGGTTCACGCAGGCCGAGCATCCTGTCCCGCTGTTGAGCCTGGGCAACGCCTTCGACGACGAGGAATTCATGGCCTGGCACGCACGCGTTGCCGACCTACTGGAAGAGCCGCAGTTCGACATGGTGTGCGAGCTCAAATTCGATGGGCTGGCAGTGGCGCTGACCTACGAGGATGGTCTCCTCACGCGCGGAGCGACACGAGGAAACGGCGTCGTAGGCGAGGATGTGACCTCCAACATGAGGACCATCCGAAGCATCCCCCTCCGTGTCCCGGCTGCCGCTCCACGCCGCTTCGAGGTTCGAGGCGAGGTCATCTTTCCGAAGTCCAAGTTCGAGGCCTTCAACGAGCAGCGAATCGCCGACGGCCTCCCTCCCTACGCTCATCCACGCAACACTGCCGCCGGCTCCGTCCGACAGCTTGACCCGCGTACCACGGCCGAACGTCCCCTCGATATCTTCGTCTACAGCCTCGGCTATGCCGAGCCCATGGAATTCGACACCCACTGGCAGACCCTCAGCGGCCTCGCCGCTCTCGGCTTCAAGACCAACCCCCACAGCCGCCTTGTCCACACTCCCAACGAGGCCCTCGACTACTGCAAGACCTGGGTTGAAGGCTGGGAGAATCTCGACTACGGCTGCGACGGCGTCGTCGTCAAGGTCAACCGATTCGACTACCAGCGCCACCTTGGAGTCGTGGGACGCGAGCCGCGCTGGGCCATCGCCTACAAGTTCCCTGCCACTCAGGCAACCACGCAGCTCCTCGACATCGCGGTCAACGTTGGCAGGACCGGGAGCATTAACCCCTATGCCGTCCTGGAACCCGTCAATATCAACGGTGTCACCGTCAGGCAGGCCACTCTACACAACGCCGACTACATCCGGTCGAAGGACCTCCGCATCGGCGACTGGGTGGTCGTCGAGCGGGCAGGGGAGGTCATCCCCCAGGTCGTTTCGTCAATCGTCAGCAAGCGCACTGGCAACGAGAGAGCGTTTGAAATGCCTGAGATATGCCCAAGCTGCGACGAGCCCGTCGTCCGCGCCGAGGGCGAGGCGGCCCACCTTTGCGTCAATGCCGCCTGCCCCGCGCAACTCGTGCGTCTTCTTGAGCACTTCGTGAGCAGGGGCGCGATGGATATCGAAGGGCTCGGCATCAAGCAGACGACCGTCCTGCTGGAAAAGGGTCTGATACGGCAGGTCGCCGACCTGTACACCCTGAACAAGGACGATCTGCTGGTACTGGACCGCTTCGGCGAGACCAGTGTCGCAAACCTCTTGGCCGCCATCGAGGCCTCCAAGTCGCGGCCGTTCTCTCGAGTCCTCGTGGCGGTCGGAATTCAGCACGTCGGCAGCGAGGTTGCCGAGCTTCTAGCTCGACACTTCCCGAACATCGATGCCCTGATGAACGCGAGCCGGGAAGAACTCGAAGCCGTGCAGTCCATCGGTCCGAAGATCGCCGAGGCAGTCGTTGCCTACTTCGGCAACGAGTCCAACCGCGCCGTCATCGAGAAGCTCCGCGCAGTCGGCGTCACCATGGAGGCCGAGCAGGGCGAGGAGCCCGTCGAGCAGGTGCTCGAAGGCCTGCGCTTCGTCGTAACCGGCAGGCTGGAGCGCTTCAGCCGCTCGGAGATCACCGGCAGGATCAAGGACCTCGGCGGCGCCGTGAGCGGCAGCGTCAGCAAGAAGACCGACTACCTCGTCGCCGGTGAGGACGCCGGGTCGAAGCTCGTCGACGCCGAGAACCTCGGAGTGCCGGTCATCACCGAGGACGACTTCCTCGATCTCGTGCAATCACGGTCGGGCGAAACTTGATCTCCGGCTCCCTGAGGCTTCGCCATCTATCTCTCCCAGCTCTCACTCCTCAACGTACGGAACTACGAACGACTCCAGGTCGAATTGGGGCCGGGTGTGGTGCTCGTGCAGGGCAATAACGGTCACGGCAAGAGCAACCTCCTCGAAGCCCTCTACCTCCTCGTCATCGCAAAGTCCCAGCGCGCGTCGACCGAGCGTGAGCTTGTTCGACGCGAGTCCGTAGGCGTCGAATTCTTCTCGCAGGTCGCCGCCGTCGTGCAGCGTGAAGACGGCCCCGTGCGAGTACAGGTCGACTTCAAGAACACCGTCAGCGAGTCATCAGGTGACGATGCTAACAACCGCCTGAACGTTCAGAAATACGTCCGGGTCAACGGCATACCCCGCCGCGCGTCCGAGCTGGTCGGGGAGATCAACGCCGTCATGTTCAGCGCGCAGGATCTCGACATGGTGTACGGCTCGCCCGGCCTCCGCCGCCGGTACATGGACATCCTGATTTCGCAGGTTGACCGCGAGTACCTGCGTGCCGTCCAGCGATACCAGCGCGTCGTCGTGCAGCGTAACCACTTGCTCAAGGGCATCAAGGCTGGTCGCTCTCGTCCCAGTGATCTCGAGTTCTGGGACGGCGAACTCGTCAAGTCTGGCGGCGCCGTGGTCGCTCGACGACGAGAGGCTCTGGAGGCCCTTTCCAAGGGAGCATCACGAACGCACGCCACCCTCACGGACGACGACGATATCCTTGAATTGGCCTACCGCCCGAGTTTCACTATCGACGGGCGACATACGCCCGAGGACATAGGCGAGGCTATGCGCGAGGCCCTGGCAAAAGTGCACTCGCGCGAGATCGCCCAGGGGTTCTCCGTACGCGGACCCCACCGCGACGACTTCCAACTGCTCCTCAACGGCATGGACGTTGGCCTCTACGCATCGCGTGGCCAAGCGAGAACTGCCGTCCTCGCCCTGAAGCTCGCGGAGGCCGAGTACCTCAGAGACGTCCGGAACCAGCAGCCGGTCCTGCTGCTCGACGACGTGCTCTCGGAACTGGATGCGCCCCGACGACGCCTCGTCCTGGAACGAGTCTCAAACTACTCGCAGGTATTCATCACCACTGCCGACGTGGACGTTATCGAACCGAAGTACCTATCGAATATGAAGCGGTTCGTGGTAGATAGGGGACAATTGGAGCGTGTAAATGCATAGCACAACCGGGTCAGCCTTATTCGCCTCGAGCCGGCTATGGGCGGCTTGCATCCTCGTCATCGCCATGGTGGTGATCGCCTGTTCCTCCGAACCGGAACCAACGCCGGACCCCACGGCGACGTCGGTCCCTGCTGCTCCCTTGTTGACACCTGTCCCTACCGTCAGTTCGTCGTCGCCTATGCCCACTGCGACATCGGATACCCCTGTACCAGTCCAAGTTCCCCTTCCCCAAGTAAGAGCTGAGGTCGTCTTCCCCGGCGTTACGTTCGACCGCATGGTGTACCTGACACTCCCCGAGGGGACGCACGATCGGCTGTACCTCGTCCTCCAGCCAGGACGCATCATGGCATTCGACAACGTGCCGGACCCGTCCTCTCCCGATACCTTCCTCGACATCCGCGGCAGGGTGAGCGACCGCGGCAACGAAGAGGGGCTTCTCGGCCTCGCCTTTGACCCCGACTACCAAAACAACGGGTACTTCTACGTCTACTACTCAGCCGCGTCGCCGAGACGTTCCATCATCGCTCGTTACCGGGCCACACCGGACACGGAGCAGGTGGACACTAGCTCCGAGAAGATCATCATGGAGATAGGCCAACCCTTCTCGAACCACAACGGCGGGCAAATCACCTTCGGGCCGGACGGCTACCTCTACGTCGGGCTCGGCGACGGTGGCAGCGGTGGCGATCCGCGAGGACACGGACAAGACCTTCGTACGCTGCTTGGAACGATCCTCCGCATCGACGTGACCACTCTCGACGAGACCGGGTCCTACGCCGTGCCGCCCGACAATCCCTTCGTGGGCGTGCAGGGCGCTCGACCGGAGATCTGGGCATACGGCCTTCGCAACCCATGGCGGTTTTCGTTCGACCGCGAGACGGGCGACCTCTGGGCTGGCGACGTAGGCCAGAACAGGCTGGAGGAGATCGACATCATCAAGCGGGGCGCCAACTACGGATGGAACATCATGGAGGGAACGTCGTGCTTCCGCAACGCCGGCTGTGACCGGGAGGGACTGGAACCTCCGGTGGCGGAGTACGGACGCGATGGCGGGTGCTCGGTCACGGGTGGGTACGTCTACCGGGGCAGCCGGCTCCCCTCCCTCGTCGGGGCCTACGTCTATGGCGACTTCTGCACCGGAAATATATGGGCCCTGCGCCACGACGGTAGCCAAGTCGTCGAGCAAGCCAGGATCGCTGACACCGACTTGCAGATATCGTCCTTCGCCGAGGGGCCGGATGGCGAACTCTATATCCTCTCGTTCACTGGAGAAGTAGCTCGGCTGGCCCTCCAATGATGGACATCCGGCGTTACCGGGCACCCGACCACGACGCCGTGTGGGAACTCCACAACCTCGCCCTCAACGATGTCGGCGCACACGCCGGCAGCGGCCCCTGGGACGATGACTTGCACCGCATCGAGGCCGAGTACCACGACGCCGGTGGCGAGTTCTACGTGGGTGCAATCGACGGCCGCATCGTCGCGATGGGAGCGCTCAAACGCCTTACGGTCACTCGCGCCGAGATTTGCCGGATGCGAGTGCACCCCGACCACCAGCGAAGGGGTCACGGTACGCGAGTCCTGTCGAAGCTGGAAGAGCGGGCCGGAGAGTTGGGCTTCCGAATATTGACTTTGGACACGACTGCCGGACAGACCGCCGCGATTCGCTTGTACACGAAGGCCGGATACGTTGAGGTCGCCAGGGGCAGGAAGCTCGGTTTCGAGGTGTTTGAGTTTGAGAAGCGACTATAGCGGTGCGCCCGGACTACTCGAAGACTCTAGTCCCCACGCTGTTGCGCCGGATCTTCTGCCAGTCGTACTCCACCCCAAGTCCTGGCCCTTTCGGCACGGGAAAGTGTCCGTCCACCGCGGCGTCGAGCTGGTCGACGTAGTCGTCCGCGTACACTGGAATGTAGTTGGCGTTCGGACCCTTCGGTCGGGAGCCGGATAGCTCGTAGTAGTTGGTGTTCCGAATGGCGGCCATGCACTGTCGCTGCGCCGGCCCTGGACTGTGCATCTCTATGTCGAGGCCGAGGCCCTCTGCCGCGTGGGCCAGCTTCATCGTCGCGGTGATGCCCATGTACTGCACGTCGCCGCGAACAAAGTCTGTCGCGCCGTTGACCATGAAGTCGACGCGGGCTTCCAACCCGCGAATGTGCTCTGTCTGGAGCAAGGGAGTGTTCAGCAGTTCCCTCAGCTTGCGGTGTGCGAACTGCGATATGCCACCGTCCGCCAAGGGGTCCTCGTACCAGAAGTAGCCCGCCTCATCGCAGGCGCGCCCGACCTTGATCGCATCCCCGAAGGTGCGGAGCGCGTTGTACGGGTCCGACATGAGGTCCATGCCATGCCCCACGCGGTCGCGGAGCGCGAGGATCGTCTCAGCCTCGCGGTTCGGCTCGCCGTTCTCCCAGCCATGAATCTTGAAGGCGGGATAGCCCAGCTCCTTGCACTGCTCGGCGAAGTCGGCCATCTCCTCGGGCGACTTCAACTCGTCGTGCTCAGTGGCATGAACGCTGGCAGGGTAGGTTGGTAGGGTCTTCCGATAGCCGCCCAGGAGCTGATGAATCGGCGCCTCGTGAAACTTGCCTGCCAGGTCCCAGAGGGCGATATCGACGACAGACATGCCAATATCGGCCTGCTGCCTCATCGCCTGCTTGATCTGCGAGTAGATGTACTCCCGTTCCAGGGGGTCCTGCCCCACGAGAAGCTCGGCCACGACGCTGGCCCCTGCGTACTCTATCGGCCCGCTCCACACATACTCTCCTGTCACCCCGACGTCCGCGAAAATCGTGATGGCGTGGGCGGTGTTGGTGATCGACTTGCCGGGCGAGTACGTCGGACCGTGCTCGTCCCGCGCAACATCGGACAACTCGTACGTGAATGTCTCGATCTCGACCTTGGTGATTCGCGGTTTGGACATCGTGTCTCCCTTTCGACTCTCCTGACTTCCGCTTGCGGATCAGACTGGCTGATAACGCTCCACACTGATATCTTCTGCCCGTGCGCGCATTCGAGATGCGTCGTACCATGCCTGCATCCGCAACAGCATGTCCATGCTCACGTCAAAGGCCTTCTCGATCCGAAGTGCCATTTCTGGCGACAAGGCGGCGTTGCCGTTCAGCAGGTCGGACAGCGTGGCCCGCCGAACGCCTAGGATCTCGGCTGCCTGCGTAACGTTCAAGCCAAACTCCTCGATAATTTCCATACGCACGAACTCGCCAGGATGGGAAGGTGTCATGTTCACCTTGATTTCGTCGGTTGCCATCAGTGGTAGTCCTCCAAGTTCATGCGGTCGATGAAGCCGCCCTGTTCTTCAATTGTGATTCGCCAATTGCCGGAAACTGATACGCTCCACACGTCCTGTCGGTCGCCTGAGAGTCTGTGAATACGCCACCCACGGGGTGCGTTAGCAGTGAAGTCGCTCATATGCTCGGCCAAGACTAGGGCCGTCAATACGTTTCGTACCCTCCCGACCAACCTACGCCCAAGCAATCGAGGGTTGTCCTCTTCGATCAGACGCCGCAGTCCTCTATGGCGGACGGAGCGGATGATCATGTCACGAAGTGTACGGTATCACAGTACGCTGAACAAGCACTAGCCAAGGCCGGACTACTACCCATTACACCTATCGGCCTTGAAACCTGGGAACATACAATCCGACATAAGTAGGCAATAGCCGGCGAAAACTTACACGCCTACCCCTCCGCAACAACGGGGTTGCGGAGGACGCCCACTCCCTCGATGTCAATCTCGACGACGTCGCCGGGCGCGATAGGCCCGACGCCCGACGGCGTGCCCGTCAGGATGCAGTCGCCGGGCTGGAGCGTCATGGCATCGCTGATGTAGGAAACGAGCTTGGGCACGGAGAATAGGAGGTCGGACGTGCTGCCGTCCTGCCTGGTCTCGCCGTTCAGCCTGGTCTGTAAACGCAGGTCGGACGGGTCGAGGCCGGTGGAGATTGCGGGACCGATCGGGCAGAAGGTATCGAAACCCTTGCCGACGAGAATCGCGCCCATCTTCATTTCCGGGAACTGGATCGTACGCTCACTCACGTCGTTGCCGCACGTGTAGCCGAGCACGTAATCAAGGGCCTCGCCCTCAGACACGCGCCTAGCGTTCTTGCCGATTACGACCGTCAGCTCGCACTCGTACTCGGTCTGCTTGCTCTCCTTGGGCAGGACTATACAGTCGCCGTCTCCGATGACGCTTGTGTTGGGTTTCATGAACAACATGGGGAATTCGGGTTTATTCATGCCGATTTCCTCGATGTGCTTGGTGTAGTTGAGGCCGACACCGATGACCTTGCCAGGCTCAACTGGCGGCAGCACCCGCACGGCGTTAAAGTCGGCCACCGCCTCACCCACGGAAAAGTCCCCGAATGGAGAGCCGATAAGCTCCCGGACCGAGCCGTCGTCTTGGAGCGCGCCGTAGCCCACCACACCGCCTGCTTCGTACCGAACGATCTTCATCTCCGCCTCCGGGTTGTTATCGGCAACAACTCTACCATACATTAGCGAAGGTTCGTTGATGGGCTTTGGAACCCCGTTCTCCGCATTTGCGCTACCATGCCGGGAAGAGATGGTGAGGACCCACAGCCAGATGCGTGAATGGTGTGGGGCTGCATGGAGAGGGCAGATTCTTATCTAACTAATTCAGGCATTGCATACTGCGGAACGGATCATTCCGGTTGACCGAAAGAGCCGAAATAAGTGGCAATGAGAAAGCTGTTCGGAATGAGGTTCCGAGAAGCACGGCTCATTGACGTGAATTGTTCGACATGATAAGATACTTCGAGTTAGTAAAACTAAAAGGGCGCCGATGGATTTCGACAGAAAAGAGTTGATTGACCGCATCGCCACGAGCATGGACAGCATGAGACGGCTCGGGCGGGCCCGCATGCGGGACGACTTGGCAGGCTTCGACATGACGATGCCGCAGGTCCGCACGCTGCACTTCCTCAGCCGCGGTCCCCAGCGCATGAAGGACATCTCGGATTACCTTATGCGTGGCATGCCCTCGGCGACGAGCATGATCGACCGGCTCGTAAAGAAGGAATACGTCGAGCGCGTTCCCGACCCATCCGACCGGCGTGTCGTCCTCTGCCGGATTACCGAACCCGGCCGGGAGATGCTCGACCGCTTTTCTCGCATGGGAGTGGTGGGATTCGAGGCGATATCCGAGTCGCTGACGGACGATGAGTTGGACAAGATAGCGCCGGCATTGGAGATGCTCGTCGATGCCATGGCCAGGCAGGCCCCGTCGGAGACTGACGAACGCGGTGAGGGCGATTCCAAGTGTTCATGATGCATCCTGTGAACGGGACTAGGAGGCAGCAGCCATGATGTCAGGCGGCATGGGCGGCGGCGGTGGCTACTTCGGCCGAGGCGGCATGGGACCCGGCGCCATCCGCCGCATGGGAGAAATGGGGCTCGACGAGGACCCGGACGGGAAGCTGTACGACCACCGGGTCGTCATGCGCCTGCTGGGGTATTTCCGCCCGTACGGCACCATCGTCATCATCGCCTTCATCGCCACGATGGTCTACACGGCAACCGTCGTCGGACTCCCACTGATCGTCGCGTGGGTCATCGACGACTTCATCCGCACGGGAGATCTTTCGGGGCTGAACCTCGCGGTCGGGCTCTTCATCGCCGTGGCAGCCTTGCAGTTCCTGTCCAGCTATCTCAACATGCGTCTGATGGCTCTGGCGGGCCAGGACGTCCTCCGCGCGCTCCGGGTGGAACTCTTCAACCACATCCAGCGGCTCTCGATGTCGTTCTTCGACAAGAACGAGACCGGCCGGATCATGTCCCGCGTGCAGAACGACGTGCGCCAGCTTCAAGAGGTAATATCAATCTTCGTCAACAGCCTCGGTCAGGTCCTCAGCCTGATCGGAATAATCGGGGCGATGGTGTACATGAACGCCCTGCTCGCCCTCATCACCCTCTCAGTCATTCCCATCCTCTTCATCGCGCTGAACATTTGGCAGCGATTCGCCCGGAAGACGTTCATGCGCGTCCGCACGGCCATCGCGGAGGTCAACTCCGGCCTGCAGGAGAACATCTCAGGGGTGCGTGTCGTCCAGAGCCTCAACCGCGAAGAGACAAACATACGCCGGTTCCAGCAGTCGAACGTCCAAAACCTCGAGGCGAACCTTCAGGCGAGCCGCCTCTCCGCCGCGCTGCTCCCCACGGTCGAGATCCTTACGTCGCTGGGACTCGCGCTGGTCGTCTTTTTCGGCGGCTACATGGTATTCCAGGAGACCATCCAGCCCGGGATCCTCGTGGCATTCGCACTCTTCATCCAGCGGTTCTTTGAGCCCGTCCGCACCCTGACGCAGGAGTATGGTTCGCTCCAACGCGCCATGGTGTCCGGAGAACGCATCTTCGAGATACTGGACATGAACCCGGATGTCGAGGAGAAGGATGACGCAGTCGAACTGCCCCCGGTTAAGGGGGAGATCAGCTACAAGAGCGTCGGCTTCCACTACCACGAGGAAGAGCCGGTGCTCCAGGACATCGATCTCGACATCGCGGCAGGACAGACCGTCGCATTCGTCGGACCGACCGGCGCTGGCAAGACGACCATGGTCTCGCTGCTCCTGCGGCTCTACGACGTGAAGGAAGGCCAGATCACCATCGACGGCGTGGACATTCGCGACATCGCCCTCGAATCGCTCTACAGCCAAGTCAGTGTCGTACCTCAGGAGCCGTACCTCTTCTCCGGATCCACGGTGGCCGAGAACATACGCTACAACCGCCCCGATGTCTCGCAAGAGCAGATCATCAAGGCGGCAGAGGCGGTCGGCGCTCACGAATTCATCACCAAACTCGAACGGGGCTACGACACTCCCCTGCAGGAGCGTGGGGGGAACCTCAGTATCGGCCAACGCCAACTCATCAGCTTCGCACGTGCCATCGTCGGCGAGCCGAACGTCCTGATTCTTGACGAGGCCACGGCGAACGTGGACACAAACTCGGAGATGCAGATCCAGCGAGCGCTGGCAGACATGCTTCGAGGCCGGACTGCTGTCGTCATTGCGCACCGTCTCTCGACGATCAGGGACGCGGACATGATAGTCGTGCTGGAGGAAGGCCGCATCGCTGAGCGGGGCACCCACGACGAGCTCATTGCCCGGGACGGTCTCTACGCCCGGCTCCAGTCTCTCGACGGGACCGAAGGACAGAGTTCTCAACGGATGGGTCCGGGAGGGCAAGGACCTCGCCGGCCTGGCGGTCCCGGTATGCCCGGCGGTCAAGGACGGCCAGGCGAGTGGGCGAGAAGAGGGCGCATGGGAGGCGGAGGTCCGCGCCCCGGTGGC
>JAPOPA010000061.1 GCA_026713145.1 Chloroflexota bacterium | reverse complement strand
GTTTCTGGCGCTTTCACAACCACCTCGGCCCGGAACGTAGCGGACTCGTCGTCGTAAGCGGAGACCCTGTAGAGCCACCCAAGCCGCTTGTGCTGACTGCAGAAGGCCTCAATTTCGGCGAACCTCCCGACCTTTCTCTTGCGCAGTATGTGGAGCTGTATGAGAGCGACAACGCCATGACGAGGTTCCTTCGCGACTACGGACCGTCCAATACCGTGAAGGCGCTGCTGGAAGGTTCCAGGCTTGCTAACGCCGACTGCCACCAGCGTGCTCATGATGCAGGCCGCATGGCATATGAGTTGTTCGGGGCAGCCGCATTCTACCTTTCCAGTCACGAATGTCAGGCAGGTACGTATCACGGTGCGACTGAGGCGCTTTTCCGTGATCGCGGCACTGTCAACCTTCAGGAGGACGTGTCTATCCTGTGTAGCTACGCGAGCGTGTCTTTCTACTACCTTCAATGCCTTCACGGAGTAGGGCACGGGCTGATGGCGTGGACAAGCTACGAGCTTCATGACGCCCTGTCGCTGTGTGAGGATCTTGACTCCCCTACCGACCATCGGGCCTGCTACTCCGGCGTATTTATGGAGAATGTCATCGGCGGTCTGTCGGGACTGATGGGTCACGTGACTGAGTACTTGTCCGACGACCCTCACTACCCCTGCAACTCGCTCAACGACAGCTATGTGCAGATGTGCTATTTCTATCAAAGCACCCGGATGATGATCCTCTACGAAAACGACTTCGGCATGGTCGCCGCGACCTGTGCAGCGGCACCCGAAGAGGCACACCACTACTGCTTCCGCAGCCTTGGCCGGGACGTGGGCGGCTTCTCAGTAGGCGACCCTGGCCGAGCCATCGATCTGTGCGGCCTGGCGGGGGAACCGGCGAACCGCGCGTACTGCATCGAGGGAGCAGTACAAAACAGGTTCTGGGAGGTCTCGGGAGCGGACGAAGCGCTCTCCATGTGCGCGATGTCGACCGACCAACGCGACCGGTTCGCCTGCTACCAGACCATCGTCTTTCGCGCTCAAGAACTCTTTGAGACCGCCGAGGCATTTACGGCGTTCTGCGCTCGCGTGGACGAGAGCTTTCGGGCGTGGTGCCACAGTAAAGAGATTACGCAGGTCGGAAGCGAGTCTCCGTAGGTTCACTCGACCGATCAGATTTCCCCCCGGGTCGCCGCACTCGTGTTTGGCTCTCCAGTGTCTGTTGACAGCCTCCCCCTCCGTTCATAGACTTACGGCGAACGGCAGCGTTAGGACTCATAGACTCTTCCGTGACGGACCATCTCAGAGAGGATCTGAATGACGGAACAAACGGAAGTTACGTCCATAGGCCGAAAGATCGGTAGACATATTCGCGCCACGCTCATAGCCGGCGTACTGATCCTCGTACCGATAGCAATCACCTATGTCCTGTTATCGTGGGTGTTCAACAAAATCGACGGGCTCCTCCAACCACCTCTTGAGGGGATCACCGGTCGACACATTCCCGGTTTGGGATTCCTCGTCCTTCTCATAATCGTCTATCTCCTGGGCCTCGTATGGACGAAGCGGCTGGGCCGCCGCACCATCCGAACCTTGCAGCTGTTTCTCCTTAAGATTCCCCTAGTCGGCGCCATTTATGGCCCTGCCAGGAAGCTCATCGAGTCATTTACCGGGGACAGCACGGCCGGTTTCAAGCGCGTGGTCGTCGTCGAGTACCCGAAGCAGGGCACATGGATGATTGGGTTCCTCACGGGGATATCCAACGTCGTGCCCGGCACCACCATGGGCGTGATCTATCTACCCACTGCGCCAACGCCGAACTCTGGTTGGGTAGCGATGGTGCCAATCCAGAACATTTACGACACTACTATGACCGTTCAGGAGGCGATGTCGATGGTACTCTCCGGTGGGATATCCTCGCCCACACAGATCGACCTAAAGCCTATGGACCCACTTGAGGTGGCAGAATTTGCATCGGTAGGGTTACCGGGATCGCTGTCCACGGTTCGCCCGGAGTCCGGTGTCTTTAGGATACCCTTTATGGGCGACGAAGACGATGAGAATCCAACGAGGTGACGCAACATGGGAGTTGATTCAAACAAAGTCCGGCTGACAGGAGAGAACTCGTTCCTAAGGTTGGGAGAGTCTTCCGACGCTGACCCAACGTCCAGCAACAGCCACTGGCGCATTGTCCACTCGCCTAAGGGGCCGGGCCACGTACTCTTTACCAGGGGCGAACTGACCGGCGACGTAGCCCGCATATACTCCGACAACATCGACATGGCCAGGTGGCTTCAAGAGGGTGTACAGGCGTCAATGGGCGATCAGTACACGGGCGATATCCCCATCATCGAAGCGGATTTTTGGAAGTCGGGCGACACGCTATCCTTCTGGACTGAGTACATCGAGTCGCGGGAAGACTACATCACCCTGACGTGGTACGACCTTGGCGAGCCGGTGATGGTGGCAAACCAACCCGGGGAGAAGGAAGGCCAGCCCCAGGGGGTATACAGCCTCCTCATCCCTGCCGGGCGGGCGCAGATGACCGTGAACGGCGTCGTCGCGTCCGGCAAGGCGCACCCCCGTCCTCTGGACGACTCCACTGTCATCAGCACCTCCTGCATCGCCCTGTCGGAGACGTGGACCATCCCGCGAGACCACGAGTGGGCCCAATCATAGAGGGGATGCTTCAGGGAGCAGCACTCCGTTCAGGCCGCCGTCGCTGGGCGTCCAGCCACAGCTGCTTCTGCTCCCTTCGGGTCTTCTCATCAGGTGGAACGAATCGTGCATGAAACGCCGTTCGATACTCCTCGAAGGCGTTTTCGCGGATGGCCGCCCTCATTTCTTCCATCAGACGCAACACAAACCGGACGTTGTGGATAGTTGCCAGGCGGAATGCGAGAAGCTCGTTGGCCTTGAAGAGATGGTGAACGTACCCAGCTGAGAATGTCTTGCAGGTGTAGCAGTCGCAGTCCCTTTCGATTGGGGTTTGCCGGTTTCTAAACCGTGCGGTATCTACGTTGACGCGTCCGTCACGAACGAATAACGCCCCGTTTCGGGCGATCCGGGTCGGCAGGACGCAGTCGAACATGTCGATTCCTCTCGCCACGCACTCCACAAGATCTTCCGGGGAACCGACTCCCATGAGGTACCGGGGCCGCTCGGAGGGCAAGAGCGCGGCGGTATGCCCCACGGTGTCGTGCATGTCCTGCTTGGACTCGCCAACACTCAGTCCTCCCAAGGCGTAGCCCGGGAAGTCCAATGCCGCAATCTGTTTCGCCGACGCCTTCCTCAGATCGAAAAATGTCCCGCCCTGAACGATGCCGAAGAGCATTTGGTCGTCACGAGTTTGCGCCGCGCGGCACCGTTCCGCCCATCGAGTTGTCAACTCGACGGCTTCGGCCACACCGGCCCGGTCGCTTCCGCCGGGAGCACAAATGTCGATCGGCATGATCACGTCCGCCCCTATCCCCTCCTGATGTCGAATGACCGACTCCGGACTGAACATGTGCTTGCTGCCGTCGATGTGCGACCTGAACTCGATTCCCTCCTCGCTGATGTTCCGCAGATGTTCGAGGCTGAAACCCTGGAAGCCTCCACTGTCCGTCAGCGTAGGCCCGTCCCACGCCATGAAGGCCGCGAGACCGCCCGAATCCCGGACCGAGTCCACGCCTGGCCGGAGATACAAGTGGTATGTATTGCCGAGCAGGATGGTCGCTCCCATCCGGCGGAGGTCGTCGGGATCGACCGCCTTTACGGAACCCTGCGTAGCCACGGGCATGAACGCCGGGGTTGGCACGTCACCGTGAGGCGTGTGAAGCGTCCCAAGACGGGCATCCCTGTCATTCTTGTGAAGTGTGAAAGTGCTCATTGAGTATGTGTCGGACGCGACTACTAATCCTCGGATGACTGATGTTCGCGATCGTCGTCATTATATGCCAGACGGAATGTAATCATTTTGGGGCCGAATGCGATTGAGTATAATGTTCCTTTGAGCTTGACCTCTAGAAAGCGACCGACAATGAACTCAAAAGAGATTCGCGAACGATTCCTCAGCTACTTTGAGACACAGGGGCACTCACGAGTTGCCAGCTCCTCGCTGATCCCCATGGGCGACCCTACCCTGCTGCTCACCAACGCGGGCATGGTCCAGTTCAAGCCCTACTTTTCGGGAGATGCGACGCCCCCTAATCGTCGGCTGACTTCCTCGCAGAAGTCCTTCCGCACCGTCGATATCGACGAGGTCGGCGACTCGACTCACCTGACGATGTTCGAGATGCTGGGGAACTTCAGCTTCGGAGACTACTTCAAGGACGGGGCGATGGGATTCGCGGTCGACTGCCTCGAGTCCGCCATGGGCCTGCCGAGGGAGAACTTCGCTGTCACGGTACACGTGGGCGACGACGAAGCCTACGACCTGTGGCAGAAGCACGGCATTCCTACGGAACGTATCTATCGGTTCGGCGACGCGGACAACTGGTGGGGTCCTCCAATACACGGCGAGGAAGGACCTTGCGGCCCATGCGCCGAGCTCCACTACGACTTCGGCGACGCCCGGCCCGGGTGTGGTCTCGACGACTGCGGTCCTAACTGCGAGAACTTCAACCCGGAGACCGGGCTTATCTGTGAAAGGTACGTAGAGCTGTGGAACCTCGTGTTCATGCAGTATTACCGGAACCTGGACGGGAGCCTCCCTCCCCTGCCCAAGACTGGCATCGACACGGGAATGGGATTTGAGAGGCTCGTGGTCGTTTTGCAGGATGTCAAGGACATCTATGGTACTGACCTATTTCTGCCGCTGATTCGGAAGGTGGAGGAGATCAGCGGTCATGGCTCCGAGGAGAGCGATGAGGTTAGGCAGGCGATGCGAGTGGTGGCAGAGCACGGGCGCAGTTCAGCCTTCCTCATAGCAGATGGCGTCGTCCCCTCCAACGACGGGCGGGGCTACGTTTTGAGGCGAATGGTACGGCGCGCGATAAGCCATGCCCGCAGGATTGGCTTGGACGAACCCTTCCTCGGAATAATCGCGGATGCGGTCACCGAGATCATGGGGGACGCCTACCCCGAACTCCGCAACAACCGTGACTTCGTGCAGACGGTCATCAAGCTGGAGGAAGAACGCTTCCTATCGGTGTTCCAAAATGGTTACGCCATGCTGAACGATGCCCTCGCAGGTGCGGACTCTTTGTCCGGCGAGACCGCCTTCCGCCTGTGGGACACCTACGGATTCCCCGTCGAGATGACCCAGGAGATCGCCGCTGAGAGCGGCGTCGGCGTTGACATGGAGGGCTTCGAGCAGCACATGGCCGAGCAGCGAGAGCGTGCTCGAGCCGGCGCGACGTTCGGAGCCGACCGCACGAAGATTCGTCAGTACGAGAGCCTCGGCGTCGGAGGGGTGAAGTTTCTCGGCTACGAGTCGCTAGTGTCGCACACGGTCGCCGTCGGCATGATTTCGGACGATGAGGTCGTGGGCGAGGCAACCGAGGGCGACGACGTCGAGATCGCCCTGGTGGAGACCCCGTTTTACCCCGAAGGTGGCGGTCAGGTGGGTGACGCGGGCGAGCTTGTCGGCCCTGAAGGCAAGATAGTCGTTCACGACACGCAGCGAGTCATGCCCGATCTGATTATGCACTTCGGTAAGGTCGTTCAGGGCAAGGTCTCATTGGGGCAGGCCATCGACGCGTACGTCGATCCCGTCCGTAGGGAAGACACGGCCCGAAACCATACGGCTACTCATCTGCTTCACGCCGCGCTGCGTGAGGTACTCGGCGCCCACGTGCGGCAGGCCGGTTCGCTGGTCGCCCCTGACAGACTGCGCTTCGACTTCTCCCATGTCGAGCCGGTGACGCCGGAAGAGATGCGCCAGATACAGTTCCTCGTAAACGAGAAAATTCGCCACAACGCTACGGTGAGCAAGTCGGAGGACAGGTACTCCAACGCCATCGAGCGCGGGGCTCTCGCGTTCTTTGGCGACAAGTACGAGGACACCGTGCGCCTCATTGAAATCGCGAACGGAGCGACATTCAGCTTCGAGGTCTGTGGCGGAACGCACGTTGCCCGGACGGGCGAGTTGGGCTCGGTGTTCGTTCTCGGCGAGTCGAGCATCGGAGCCGGTATGCGCCGCATCGAGGCCACCAGCGGACGTGGAGCCGAGCGGGTCGTCAACGAGCGAATATATGCCACCAACGCAGTGGCTACCAAGCTCCAGACACCGGTGGCTGACATCGAGGGGCGCATCGACGGCTTACTTGAAGAATTGGCAAGTCTGCGCCGGGAGAATGAGAACCTTGAACGCAAGCTGTCTCTGACGTCCGCCAGCGATCTCCTTGACCGCCGACAAGACGTTGGCGGGGTGTCGGTCCTCTCCGCAAGGGTGGACGCAGCGAATGTGGACTCGATGCGAGAAATGGGTGACTGGCTCAGAGACAAGATGGGCAGCGGGGTCGTCGTCCTGGGGGCAGTCATAAACGATCGTCCTTCCCTGATCTCGATGGTTACGCCCGACCTTCGTTCCAGTGGTCTGGACGCCGCTGGTATCGTTCGA
Source organism: Chloroflexota bacterium (assembly GCA_026713145.1). GTDB lineage: Bacteria > Chloroflexota > Dehalococcoidia > Lucifugimonadales > VXLM01 > VXLM01. The sequence continues at coordinate 786 of JAPOPA010000061.1, read as the reverse complement.
GGGGCGGCAAAGGTGATCGGTGGCGGCGGAGGTGGAAGGCCCGATGCTGCGCAGGCCGGAGGCCGGGACGCATCGAAACTCGATGACGCGCTTGAACTCGTGCCCAGTCTCGTCAAAGAGCAGCTGGATAAGGCGTGAGGACTCTCGCCCTCGACGTCGGAGACAAACGCATCGGCGTCGCCATCAGCGACCCCATGGGCATACTCGCGTCGCCCTTAACCGCTATCGAGCGCACGTCGGACAGCAGGGCCATCGACGCAATACTTGAAATCGCCGACGAGCAAGAGGCGGGAGAGATCGTCGTCGGGCTTCCGGTCTCGCTGAGCGGCGGGTATAGCGAACAGACTAAGTCCGTGGCCGCCTTCGTTCTGAAGCTGGAGGCACGTTCTCCGGTTCCTGTGAAGACGGCGGACGAACGTTATTCCACCGTCGAGGCTGAGCGGCTCCTGAGTCAGTCTAACCCGAAGCGGGTGCGGAGCCGAGGCGAAATCGACGCCGCGGCCGCGGCGGTCATACTCCAGTCGTACTTGGACGCTCAAGGCTCCGGCTAGCACTGCAAGCCTGTCCGGCGCTTTCTCGCTCCCCTGCCCGATTCCATATCCCTTGCCGGTCCGTCTGGATCGCCATAGGCGTCTGATATACTAGGGCCACCTTCGTCCGGGACCCCTGATGACCAAGCAACTCGGCGTCATTGGATATCCGCTCTCTCACACGCTGTCGCCCGTCTTCCAGCAGGCGGCGCTCGACTACCATGGGATACCGGTGAAATACTCGGCATGGCCAGAT
>JAPOPA010000063.1 GCA_026713145.1 Chloroflexota bacterium | reverse complement strand
CCCGGCGACGTTGCTGCCCGCCTCGGCCTCGAAGCCGAGGCCCTCCGGTGCCGTGATGGTCTCGTGAAGGACAGGCGCATCTGGCCTCATGGCGTCCTCGACGTTCGTGACGGCGGGAAGCACCTCGTATTCGACTTCTATAAGGTTGAGCGCCTCTTCCGCCGCGTGGGGGTTGGAGGCGGCAACGGCAGCGATGGGGTGCCCTTTGTGCAGCACCTTGTCGTCGGCGAGCACGGATGTTGAGAGATAGCGCAGGCTCATTACAAGGTCCTCGCCCACGTCCATGAGCCGATCATCCGTCCAGGGCAGGTCGGCGTGCGTAACAACCGCCATCACACCTTGATGGGCGGAGGCGCGATCGGTGTTGATCGACTTGATCCTTGCGTGCGCGTGCGGACTGCGCAAAATCTTCCCGTTCAGCAGCCCGGGCAGCTGGATATCAGCTCCGTATACCGCCCGCCCGGTGACTTTGTCGGTGCCATCGTGACGGATTGGTCGCGTCCCAACTACCTTGAACTTACTCCCGACCGCGTCTTCGGTCACGGTTGCCATGACATACACCTCATAGAGTCCGGGCTGCAAAATGCCCTGAAGTTACGCGCCCGTAATTCTAGCACAGCGACTATTTCCTCTCAGGGACGGTGCCAGACCGCAACTGTTCAGACTACGTGGGAGCACACTATACCCACCGTCACCGTCCTATCAACAGGGGTAGGGGTACATCTTGTCGACTCTGGACGGTTGCCACGCGTAACGACGCGTTGTTACGCCCCTGCTGTTGTGCTATGATTGCGGCGAATGTTCCAGCGGACTGAGGCCCCGTCGTTGACCGTTGCTACCGAAGAACTTCGCGAACGCGTTCGGCAGGCCATCACGAACCAAAAGCGGCCCACCGTCACCGTTCTTTCGTCCCTGCTTGCGGCCCAGGACGCGCTGGGCTATATCCCCGACGAGGCCATCGACGAGGTGGCCGCCTACACCGAGGCGAGCATCAACGAAGTCTGGGGAGTAGCGTCCTTCTACAAGAACTTCCGCTTCGCCCCGGCCGGCGAGCACACCGTCGAGATATGCTGGGGGCCGAGCTGCCACTTGGTGGGAGCTACGGCGATCATCGAACGGACGTTGGAGCACGTCGGGCTGGAGGAAGAGGGCGAGACGGACGACGGCAGGCTAACGGTCCGCTTCAACACCTGCCTCGGGGCGTGCGCGCAGGCGCCGGTCATCAGCATCGACCACCTCCTTCGTGGTCGCATGACGCCGGAGCGCGCGGTCACGCTGATCGACAACATCCCGGACAACGATTCCCACTAATCGGCGCGAGAACAACGTGACCGCATACGAAGACCTCAAAGCAAGAGCAGACTCCAGGTGGCAAGAATTGAACGCGGGCGAACGCCCGTGGATTCGGATTGGCACGGAGTTAAACGGCCAGGCCGCCGGAGCCGTGGAAGTCGTCGAAGGGTTTCTCTCCGAACTCGACAAACGGGGGGTGGAGGCTAATGTCGACGAGGTCGGCACACTGGGTCTGTCCTACGCCGAGCCGCTGGTGGACGTGCTCGTACCTGGCAATTCTCGACTGCTCTTCAGCCGCGTCACGCCCGAAGATGTCCCGACCATAATCGACGAATACATCGTTGGCGGCCGGGTACCGAAGAGCCTCGCGTTCGCCTCCCTCGGCGACGATCCGATCGGCGTCGTGCCCGACCTGAACACCATGCCGCAGTACTCTCTGCAGCGGCGCATTGCCATGCGGAACGCGGGACACATCGCCCCCGGCGACATCCTGCAGTACGTCGCCAACGACGGGTACGCCGCCCTCGCCAAGGCCCTGTTCGAGATGGAACCTAGCGGGGTTATTGACGAGATGAAGGCTTCCAACCTCAGAGGCCGCGGAGGCGCGGGCTTCCCCGCCGGCCTGAAGTGGAGCTTCATGGTCAACTCGCCCGGGCCCGTCAAGTACATTGCCTGCAACTGCGAGGAAGGCGACCCCGGCGCGTTCAATGACAAGGCGATCCTCGAAAGCGACCCCCACACCCTCATCGAAGGAATGATCCTCGCGGGGTACGCGACGGGCGCGACCAACGGCTACGTCTTCGTCAGGCACGGCCACGACGGCCCGATCGACCGCGCAGAGCAGGCGATCAATGACGCATACGCCGAGAATCTCCTCGGCAAGAACATTCTCGGAAGCGATTTCAGCTTCGATATCGAGGTGGCGCTGACGGGGGACTCCTACGTCGCCGGCGAGGAAACGGGCATGATGGAGGCAATCGAGGGCAAACGCTCTATGCCGCGATTCAAGCCGCCATTTCCGGCAGCGGCAGGACTGTGGATGAAACCGACCACCATCAACAACGTCAAGACGTTCTCGTACGCCCCTCAAATCGTCCTGAACGGCGGCGAGTGGTTCTCCAACATTGGCGTGAACAACAGCACCGGCACGGCAATCGCCTGTCTCACGGGCAACGTTACCTATCCCGGCATCTACGAGGTCGAGATGGGCATGACCATGGGGCAGGTCATCGAGGAGATCGGGGGCGGCGTACCCAACGGCAAGCAGATGAAGCTCCTCCAGACGGGCGGGCCGTTGGGCGGCGTCATCGGACTCGATAGCCTTGATCTTCACATCGACTTTGACGAGATGCAGCAGGCCGGTGCGATGTTCGGCTCGGGCGGCATCATCGTCGGAGACGAAGACGCCTCGGTCGTGGACTTGATCCGGGTGCTGGTCACGTTTTGCCAGTACGAGTCGTGTGGCAAGTGTTTCCCGTGCAGGCTCGGTATGACGCAGCTTCTCGATCAGATCGAGAGGATCGCTCGGTTCGAAGGAGTGCCCGGTGACATGGATGCCTGCGAGCGCGTGGGCACTACCATGAAGATCGGCTCCCTGTGCGCCCACGGCCAGCTTGGATTCAACCCCATCAGCTCGGCTCTCCAACACTTCCGTGAGGAGTTCGAGATCCATATCACAGAACGGCGCGACCCCACCGGCAGGACTTCCACGAAGTTCTACTACCCGAAGTCGACCCGACCCTACGCGGAGGACTTTGCTCAGGCGCAGCCGCTCAAGGTGAACATATAGGCGCAATTGGCGCGGCAGTGGACTAGACAGTCGCCGCAACATATCGCTGACTCAGTTCGGAGTTGCCGAATGGCAGACGACATCACAATAACCATAGACGGGAAGGAAGTTACGGCCAAGCCGGGGACGAACGTCTTGCAGGCGGCCATGGACGCCGGATTCTACGTGCCCTACCTGTGCTATTACCCCGGCATGAAGTCCTTTGGCGCATGCCGAATGTGCGTCGTCGAGATTGATGGCCCTCGCGGGACTGCGACCTTGGCGTCGTGCACCGTGCCGGTCGGGCCCGACATGGTCGTGCGCACGAAGACCGACCCCGTGACCGACCTTCGACGCGGAATCATGGACCTGCTGATATCGGAGCACCCGCACGGATGCCTGAACTGCCACCGCATCGAACTCTGCGGCCCTGAGGACATTTGCCTGCGTCACGTGGGTGTGAATGATCGCTGCGTCACATGCCCCAAGAATGAACGTTGCGAGCTCAAGGACACCGTCCGTTGGCTCGAAATGGATCTCGACACGGAGCTTACCTACAACAACCGGCACCTACCGCAGGCCGTCGCCGACCCGTTCTGGGACATGGACATGAATCTGTGCATCGTGTGCGGGCGATGCGTGAGAATCTGCAGCGAGATTCGAGGAGACGATGCCCTCGCATTCACCGAGCGCGGAGGTAAGGGCCTCATAGGGACTTCGCAGGGGACATCGCTTCTAGAATCGGGGTGCGAGTTCTGTGGGGCGTGCATAGACGTGTGTCCCACCGGCGCGCTCGTTGAGCGCGTCCACAAGTGGGACAAGGCCGTTAAGACGGTCTCGAGCGTTTGCACAAACTGCCCCGTAGGTTGCAGCGTTACGATGGAGGTCGATAAGCGCAATCGGCTGATTCGCACGTTGGGCGACCGAAGCGGCGAGGCGAACCAGGGCCAGCTGTGCGTCAAGGGCAAATTCGGGCTTGAATACGTCAACAGCAAGAAGCGCCTCCGAAATGCCTTAATCAGAGAGGACGGGGTACTCCGCGAGACGACTACGCTGGAGGCCATCGATCACGTCGCAGAGAAGCTTCCGGAATTCAAGGGAGACGGGTTCGCCGTAATAGGCTCCGAGCGAAACACAAACGAGGATCTGTATATCGCCCAGAAGTTTTCCCGTGTTGTGATGGGAACGAACAATATCGATGTTGCGTCCAACTTAAGGCCCGAGCTATTCCCACCCTTGGAAGCGATGCTCGGCTACCGCGCAGCCACGAATTCGATTAGCGACCTGGAAAGCTCAAAGTGCTTCCTCGTCGTGTCGAGTAACATCACTGAAGAGCAAAACGTTGCGGCGGTTCCAATAAAGAAGGCGATCAAAGAGGGCGCGAAGCTGATCGTCATCGACCAGCGAGAAACGGAACTTACGCGGTTCGCCGACGTATGGTTGCGTCCACGCCCCGGCAGCGAGACGGCACTCATCGGTGGGATACTCCGCGTCATGGTCGACGAGTCACTCGATGACCATCAATTCTTGGCCGAAAAGTGCGAAGGCGTGCAGGACTTCAAGAACAGCCTCTGGAGCTTCGACCTGCTTCAAGTCGAGAGGGCGACAGGGCTGCGACGAGAGGACATTCAAGCTGCCGCCCGCCTCCTAGCCGCGAATGCCCCTGCATCGGTCCTTTACGGCCTCGAAACGGTTGCTCCGGAGCTTCGAGAGCAATGCGTAACTGCCTTGGTCAACCTCTGCCTGGTCTCCGGCAATATGTCGCGTCCTTCGACCGGACTCTACCCGTTGTATCAGGGGGCTAACGAGCAGGGTGCGCGCGACGTGGGAGCAGTCGCTGATTGCCTGCCCGGCTACGTGCCGGTCAGCGACGAGGTTGCCCGATCCGAGATGGATGATGTGTGGGAAGCGGTATTGCCTGCCGGTGAAGGAGTTTCCGTACGAGAGCTGACTGAGGCAATCAAGTCAGGACAAATACGTGCGTTGATGCTGCTTGGAAACAGCCCGAATTACACCAACGGCGAACTTGGTGGATTCATTGAAACGCTCGACAAGCTCGAATTCCTCGTCGTGCTCGACTCTTTCACAAGCGAGATCACCGAGTCGGCGGATATTGTTATCCCTTCGGCAACCCTCGCCGAAACCGAGGGCACGGTGACCAACTTGGAACGCCGGGTGCAACTCATTTCCCCCGCCCTAGACGTGAAGGGTGAAGAGGACAGCGACTGGCGGACGATCAGCCGTATCTCCATGGAGATGGGCGCAGAGGGGTTCAATTACCCTAATGCCGAAGCCGTGTTTGACGAGATTAACAACATTGTCGAAATCTACGGCGGGATAACCTACGAACGTTTGGCGTCGGGTGGCCTACAGTGGCCGTGCTTGGCTGCCGACATGTCTGATACGCAGGTCCTCTACGACTACGATGAGCACCGCCCGAAGCTCATGCTCATGTCCATGCCTGAGCCACTCGAAGCACCCTCACCGGCCGACAAGTTCCCCCTAATTCTGGCAAAGGGCCGCGTGCTGCACGACGCCGATGAAGAGATGTCCGTCGAGAAGGTGGGAAAGCGAAACGTCATCAGGCGGGATGAGATCATCGAGCTTCACCGCCAAGACGCTGAGATGCTGGGCATCGGTGAGGGAGACTTTGTCGACGTCGTCTCGGCAAACGAGACCCTGCGCGGCGTGGCCAGGTTCACCTCTCCCCTGAGGGGAATGGTGTCCACCACGCTCATCTTCGGTAATCGAATGACCGAGATCGAGGCGTCAAAGAGTCCCGACCCTATGCTCAATTTCGGTACGCTCCCACTGACTCGCGTTCGCGTCCAACGGGCGGAAGAGGCCGCGGCGGCAGCCGACTAGCCTGCCCATGACCGCAATGATCTGTCCCCAGTGCCAGCACGAGAACTCCGAGGACAGACTGTACTGCAACATCTGCGGTGTCCTCCTTCAACAAGAAGCTGAAGAAGAGCCGCCTGAATCCCCCGCATCCGCATACCGCACCCCATCAGGCAACGAGCCTCCGCCGCTCCCACATGGCGGTTTCGGCCACATTACCGACTCAACCTTTTCGGTCTTCGGAGCGCACTACCTGCCCTTCATTCTGATAGCGCTCTTGCCTCAGATTCCTCTCTTGGTCGGCGGAATCATGGCCCAGTTGGGAATTGGCCCCGCATTCACTCTGATCGACGCCGCCTTGGAGCAGGGCGTGGAGCCTTCAGAGCCGTTGCAGATCAGCCTTTGGGAGATGATCGGCATCATTTTATCTTTCGCCCTGGGCATACTTGCGGGAGGCGCCACCATCTACGCCGCCGCCAGGCACTTCCTCGGGAGTCCCGTATTGGTGCAACGGAGTTACGAATACGCGTGGGCTCGATTTCCAAGACTGCTGGGCGCAACGCTAATTGTCGTTCTCATCCTCATTGCTCCTGCGGTACTCTCGGCATTCGTCATCGGCATCCCCCTTCTGACATTTGCGATTGTCGTTCTGCTCTTTGTCAATCATGCCGTCGCCATCGAGCAAAACGGGCCCACTGATGCCGTAAGACGCAGTTGGAACGTTGTACAGGGAAACTGGTGGAGGACATTCGTCCTGCTAATGGCAATTGTGCTGGCGGCAATTGGCGCAACGCTCATCATCTTTCTACCGGCAGGTTTGTTCATGCCCCCCATTCTGCTGGCAATGCTGTCCACGGCCTTCTCCGCTTTCATAACACCAATCGCGACCATCGCGATTACGGTCCTGTACTTCGATATCAGGGTGCGAAAAGAGCAGTACACCCACAACGACCTCGCACGGGAACTGGGGGAACTGGACACGGCCGGGCCGCAATACGAAACGGGAGGCTGAACTGCTGTGACCATCACGCCAGGCGGAAGGCGTAGGCCCAAGCCGAAGATCGTCGACACGCGAGTCACGCGACGTGAGGACTTCACTCACGACCTCCTGCTGATGTGGATCGAGAAGCCGGAGGGATTCACCTTCAAGGCCGGACAGTACTGCACCATCGGCAGTGGCGGAATCGAGCGAGCCTACTCGATCGTCTCAGCGCCATACGAGGACGAACTCGAGCTTTTCGTGGAACTCGTGCCGCCGCCCGAAGGGAACCTCACGCCGCTCATCTGGGATCTGCACCCCGGCGATACCGTCACGATCCGTCCGAGGGCCAAGGGTATCTTCACGTTCAAGCCCGCCATGCCCAACCAGTTTATGGTGGCGACCGTTACCGGCATTGTGCCGTTTGTCAGCATCCTTCGTGACTACCTGCAAAACGACGATTCGGGACACCATTTCTACGTGCTGCAGGGAGCGAGCTACGTCGACGAATTCACCTACGACACCGAATTGCAGCGTCTAGCCAAAGAGCATTCTGAATTCATCACGTTTGTGCCCACGATCAGCAGACCCACGGAGAAAAACAACGATTCGTGGACGGGCGAGACCGGTCGCGTCAACGCCATCACCGAAAAGTACGCCGACCGATTCGGACTCACCCCTGACGACACGATAATCTACGCCTGCGGCCACCCCGGGATGATCGAGGATGTCAAAGCGCGATTCATTCCGAAGGGCTTTCGTGTCGAAGAAGAGCGCTTCTGGAAGCAGGACGACTAGATCGGCTCTCTCCTATCTCTTTCTCCCTTTCCCTCCCTCCGCTAGAATGGGTACCAACCCCACTCGTTGTGCAGACCGGAATGTCCACCCCCGCGCGAAAGCAGTACCTCCGCATCAAGAAACAGCACCAGGACGAGGTCCTGCTGTTTCGCATGGGAGACTTCTATGAGACGTTCGATAACGATGCGCGTCTGATATCGAGGGAGCTCGAAATCGCCCTCACGTCGCGCGAGATGGGCAAGGGCGTGCGCGTGCCCCTTGCGGGCATTCCTTATCACGCGCTCGACGGCTACCTCGCCAAGCTCATCAAAAAGGGGTACCGCGTCGCCATCTGCGAGCAGACAAGCGACCCCGCAACATCGCGCGGCATCGTGGATCGCGAAGTCGTCCGTGTTGTAACGCCCGGCACCGTCATCGAGGACTCAATCCTCGACCAAAAGGCAAACAACTACCTCGCCGCCGCCGTCATCGACGGCGACGGAGCGGGACTGGCCTACGTGGACATCACCACGAGTGAGTTCGCTACGAGCGAGTTTCCAGCCTCTCATCTCGCCGTCGAGCTTGCCGGTCTCGAAGCGGCAGAACTGCTCGTGGCCGAAGGGTACATTCCACCCGGTGCTGTCAACGGTCGCCCCGAAAACAGCGGCGAAATTTCGATTACGACCGTCTCCGCGGAATTGTTCAACGAGGACTGGGCCCGCGAGGCCCTCCACAACGCCTTCGGGGTCACCTCACTTGAAGGATTCGGATGCGAGCGCCTCCCATTGGCCGCCCGGGCCGCAGGCGCAATCGTCCGGTATCTCGAAGATCACAGAAGCGGCACCGTCGGACAACTGAACGCGCTCTACACCTACTCGACTGAGTCCTACATGGTCCTCGACCCGCAAACGCGCCGAAATCTCGAACTCTTCGAGGGCGGGCGATGGGGCGGCGATGCCAGGGCGTCTCTGCTCGCAGTGCTCGACCGTACCAAGACCTCGATGGGCGCGCGGCAGCTCCGCCGCTGGGTGGGACGCCCCCTCCTAAATGTTGACCAACTGTCGAAACGACAGGACGCGGTCGAGTGGTTCCACCGCAGTGCTGTCCGCCGTAGCCGTGTGACGGCCGTACTTCAGAAGATCGCGGACATCGAGCGACTCATTAACAAAGTGAGCGCCTCGGCTGCCAGTCCTCGCGACGTTGTCAGCCTTGGGAGCAGTCTCGCTGCGGCGCCGGAGATCTGGGACATTCTCGGCGAGGATGAGGACGCCGCAAGGGTCGCGTGGCTCACTGGCGGTGTCCAAGACGCATCCGAGACCGTCAATCTCATTAAGCGGTCGCTCACTGACGACCCGCCCCTCAGCGTGGGGGACGGCGGCGTCATTCGTCAAGGCTTCTCCGACGATCTCGACACACTGCGAAACTCTTCCCGTGAGGCCCAAGACTACATCGCGTCACTGGAAAAGACTGAGCGAGAGCGGACGGGAATCAAGTCCCTCAAGGTCGGCTATAACAAGGTCTTTGGCTACTACATTGAGATCAGCCGCCCCAACCTCGCACAAGCGCCCGACGACTACATCCGCCGCCAGACGCTGGTGAACGCCGAACGCTTCATCACCCCCCAGATGAAGGAGTACGAGTCCCTCATCCTCAACGCGCAGGAGCGCATAGCTGAGTTGGAGTCGACCCTCTTCCGCCAAATCTGCAAGCAGATCGCGGACGCCGCAGCCCCCATCCTTACCGTAGCGCGTGCCGTAGCGCACGTCGACGCCTTTGCGTCTCTTGCCGAAGTCGCGGAGCAGCAAGGATACGTACGGCCCGAACTGAACGAGGGAGATACCATTTCCATCGTGCAGGGGCGGCATCCCGTAGTCGAGAAGACCATTGAGGCCGGAAGGTTCGTGCCCAACGACATCCGACTGTCCACCCGTGATGAGCAGGTCATTATGCTCACCGGCCCGAACATGGCAGGTAAGTCTACATTCATTAGGCAAGTCGCGGTCATCGCGCTCATGGCACAGATTGGCAGCTTCGTGCCAGCCGACTCGGCGACCGTCGGCGTCGTCGACCGCATCTTCACCCGCGTCGGACTCCAGGACGATCTCTCGACCGGCCAGTCCACGTTCATGATCGAGATGCTGGAGACGGCGACGATCCTCAATCACGCCACCCTCCGGTCGCTGGTCATCCTCGACGAGATTGGACGGGGCACGAGCACCTACGACGGTCTCGCCATTGCACGTGCCGTGGCGGAGTTCATTCACAATCACCCGCGCGCGGGTTGCAAGACCCTCTTTGCCACTCACTACCACGAGCTGACGCAACTGGCCGACGTGCTCCCGAAGGTGCGGAATTACAATGTCGCAGTCGTTGAGGAGGATGGTGAGGTAGTCTTCTTGCACCGCATTATCCCCGGCGGTGCCGACCGAAGCTATGGCGTCTACGTCGCACGTCTCGCAGGCATGCCGTCCGCCGTAGTGAATCGCGCGTGGGAAGTACTCACGGAACTGGAGGGGAAGTCATCGTCCGACGCAAACGGACGTCCCGAACCTTCCAAGACGGTGGCACAACAACTTCCGCTCCTGACTACTACATCCCCGGTTATCGACGAACTGCTGTCCCTCGACGTTTCGTCAATGACCCCCTTGGAGGCGATAACGAAGCTGTACGAGATTCAGGAGCGGGCTCGCTAGCGCGCCGGTTCACACTTTTTTAAGCGTTACGTTAGCTCCGGGTAACGCCGACTCGCTACACTGATTCATAGAATCTACGTTTTACAGACCACAAGATGGTGCCCAAGAGTGAAGGAGGCTTATATGCACAGACCGGTGAGAATTCTGATGTTCCTTGGTCTCGCGGCGGCGACGCTGGCTATTCTCGTATCCTGTTCCAGTGACAGCGAGGACACGGCGGCGGACCCCGCTCCGACCGCGGCAGCTGAGGTTGCCCCCAAGCCTGACCCGACACCGACGGCCGTGCCGACACCCTCAATCTCCCTCCCGATCACCGAGGAGACCTTGAAGGCTCCCCGTATCCAGGGTGAAGGCATCAACGAGTGGATAAACTCGGAGGAACTGATCCTTGCGGAGCTCCAGGCGGAGAACAAGGTCGTCCTCATAGACTTCTGGACGTATACCTGTATCAACTGCATACGGACCCTCCCCTACCTCAAGCAGTGGCACGACAAGTACGCCGATCGCGGACTCGTCATCATCGGTGTACACACACCCGAATTTGATTTCGAGAAGTCCTTGGACAACGTCAAGGAGGCCGTCGAGGGATTCGAGATCAAGTACCCCGTCGTGCAGGACAACAACTACTGGACCTGGAACGTCTTCAACAACCGGTACTGGCCAGCGAAGTATCTCATCGACAAGGACGGGAACATCCGCTACTCCCACTTCGGCGAAGGAAGGTATGACGAGACCGAGCAGGCCATACGTCTGCTGCTTGAGGAGGCCGATCAGGCGGTCGCCGACATATCCGACGACGAAAACCCAATCAGGCTTGTAGCGCCGAACGCCTTGAGCTCCCGCAGCCCGGACGGCCTGACCCGTGAGCTTTACGCCGGAACCAGCCGGAATTACAGCGCGGTGCGGTCGGGCACACGCACGCCCTATGTCCTCAACGAGGAATTCTACACGCGGGGGAATACGGAAACGGAGTACACCGACCCCGGAGATTGGCAGAATCACCATATCTATCTCCAGGGCCTCTGGCACAACGGAGAGGAGAGTCTTCGACACGCCCGAATGACGGAAGACTACGAAGACTACATGGCTCTCCGCTTCAATGCCGTTGACGTGAACGTTGTCCTTCGCACTCAGAGCGAGACGCCATACACCGTACAGATCCGCATGGACGGAGAGCCACTGTCTAGCGAAACTGCCGGACCCGACATCTGGTTCGATGATGAGGGCAAGAGCTTCATCACCGTTGACGAGCCGCGCCTGTACGCCCTTGTACGTCTCGACGCCTTCGAGAGCCACGAGCTTACACTGAGTTCCAACTCCGACGAGTTCGAGATATTCGCATTCACCTTCGGCGCCTATGTTGTTCATCCGGAGGTATAGGACGAGGACGACTTACACCTAACCGTACCCGCACCCCATGCCTACGATGCGGAGGGAATGTATGAAGACTAACATCCAGGTTCTTGTAGCAGGCGTAATCGTCTTCGTCGCGTTCATCGCTGCTTGCGGCGGCGATGACGACACGCCCCAATCGAATAACGAAGCGCCAGAGGCAATGACCGCCCACCGGGAGCCGCCCGAAAGGCCCGACCGCGAGCCGCTCATCGAGAGTGAAACGACTGCCGACGGCCTCAAGGCCATCCTCGGCACGGGCGATCTCGGCGTCGGTAGGGAACGCATCGGCTTCGTGCTCACGTCGAAGACTGGCTTCATTAACACCGACGGTGTACAGGTGAAGCCCAAGTATATCTCGGACGGCGCGGAAGGGGCCGGGGCCGCCGTAGACACCGAGTTCCATGAGTGGCCCTACGGCAACCGCGGCCTCTACACGACTTACGTCGATTTCGACAGGGCCGGCGATTGGGTGCTCGACATCTCCGTCCCGGGAGAGAATGGCGCTACGATGAGCGTACCCCTCGCCATCGAGGTGTTTGACATATCCCACGCCCCCATGCAGGGACACTCCGCCGTGTCCTCCAAGACGCGGACCGTAGATGATGTCGAGACTATCGAAGAGCTGACTACCGGCTCCCTCCAGGATCCCGATCTCTATCAGATCAGCCTCGACCAGGCCCTGGAGAATGAGATGCCGACCGTTGTCGTGTTCGCAAGCCCGGCCTTCTGCCAGAACGCCGTGTGCGGCCCGCAGGTCGACGTCCTCCAAGAGCTCAAGAATGCATACCCGTCGGACGCGAACTTCGTGCACGTCGATTTCTATGACAATCCCCACGAGATTCAGGGCGACCTCGAACGCGCGGTCATCGCGCCAGCCGTGCTCGAGTGGCGGTTGCCCAGCATCGAGTGGACGTTCGTCATCGACAAGCAGGGCATCGTCACGGCACGTTTCGAGGGGTTCGCGACCTACAATGAGGTGGAGGCAGCTCTCCGTCAGGTGCTCTAGGCTCTCTTCGGCGAAACGACGACCTTCAGCCGGGTGAACCGACAAATCGCAACTCAATACCATGGGTCGCACAGCATTCCGGCTCTAGCCCAATCTCAAGAAAGGGCGATGTTGCGACCGCGAGCAGTATGGATGTCGTGAAGCTCATATACCGACCGCTATACCGGATAGGTAAGTTCTTTCGGAGGTGGGGCGCGTCGATGGTCGACGCGCTCCCTCCGTATAAGCGGGTCGAAGGGTTTCTGGCTGACAAGGGCACCGACACTCGGGGCAATCATTACATCCTCGTCAACGACGAGATTATCGGCGTCGACTGGCTCACGTTCGAGTTGCTGATAATTGGAGAGGCCCTCCGCATCCGCGCCACCCGCGCCAATCAGGCCATCAACATCGACCGGCTCTCTCCCTGACGACCCGAAACGTATCGGCTAGGGCGACCGCCTCCTTACCGTACTGCCGGTTCCTTCGGTCTAATGTGTACCCTCAACGGGACGCAGCTTCGATTACTCTCTCCGCCAAGGTATCTCGCGGATGAACGTTCACGACGGCAAGCCCATGCGTCATGGCCTGTTCCCGTATCCAGTTGCCGATATTCCAGAATGTTTCGCCCCGATGGTCGCGAATTTGTCCCTCCCGCCAAATCCCCCTTGAAAGGAGATAAGACCGAAGGTCTTCAGGCTCGTGGATGAACACAGCTCTCAAGCCTTCATATCGACCAGTCCAGCGTGCCGCAGTTGCGGGAGAGACCCAGGTACCTTCAACGATGACTGGCCAACGCTCCGACAGATAGTATTCGATTACGGGATCCAACGCCTGGCTTATTGCTTTGGCGCTTTGAATGTGACGATCACGCCAGTATTCCGGCTCATGCTTTTGCCACTCCGCGTCGAGTGGGTCGAAGTAATGCAGTTCGGGATATGACGCAGGGTCCGTTGCTGTCTTCAAGGCGAGCCAGATCGCATCGGTGGGGAGCACGGAAACACCACAACGCTCAGCTAAGTCTCTGGCAACCGTCGTCTTGCCCACTCCGGCTGCCCCACCGATCACAAGCACGTTCCAGAGAGGTCGCTTATGTCCTGCCAACGTGTTTCGCGCCAAATCCGTGTTTCCACATCAAGTCGTGGAAGACAACTGCTCCTCGGCGTCGGCACACCACTTGCGCCACCGTGGTTCGATTTGTGCGCAAAAGCCGTCGAATTCTCCTTCGGTCGTGAATACGTCCCGGGCGCGCACGATGATGGTCCAGTAGCAGGCGTCCTGCTCCGCCTCGTTCTCGACCATGGCGCACATCTGGAGAGCGTCATCCGCCCCGGATTTTTCCCAGAAGCGGTCTTGAGCGGCACCCTCGATGCAGTGGACTCTATTCGACCCGGCGGGGGCGTAGCTGCAGTAGAGGATGGCCGTGGCCGGGTCTTTTCGCGTGACGTTACCGACATCGCGACCGTAGCTCTGGAAGCAGTTCTGGTGTGCCGCGGGAGGAGTCTCGGCGCAGGCTTGGGCGACTTTTGAAAAATCGCGATCGAAGACCCTGAGCATGTGTGAGGTCTGGTAGAAGTAGCACGGGACCTTGTATTGCTCGTCGACGATGTCGCAAGGATAGTGAGGATCGTCGTCCTTGAGGAACTGCGTCACGTGTCCCATCAGGCCGGTCAAGCCGCCCACGATGTTCTCCATGAACACGCCGGAGTAGCAGGAGCCCTTGTCGGCATTGGTGGGCATCCGGTCGCAGAGGGGCAGGGCGTCGTGGAGCTCGTACGTCGTCCATGCCATCAGGCCGTGTCCCACGCCATGGATGCACTGGTGACGAAAGAAGGGATTGTCGGCAACTGCACAGATTGTTGTGACATCTTGCTCCAAGTTCGCAGTGCCGCGAGATGCGAAGAGGGCCTCGGTCGCGCCGTGAAACGATCCCGCCTGGCACTCGTGTCCCGACAGGGCAAACGCTGCCGCACCGAACTCTTCGTAAGCCGCCCGTCCGAGATCGTGGGCCCGCTGGTGGCAGTCCACCTCGATGTAGCTCTCGCTTTCCTTCAGGATCTTGACGGTGTTTTCGGGGCCATACTTCTTGATGAACCTCACCATGAGCGTGTCGTCCTGCAGCAAATCGACGTAGTCCTGGGTAGGGATATTCTGCGGCGTCTCGAACGCGACGTCGGGGACGGTCAGGACCAACGGCTCGGGAGGAGGCCCGGGGTCATCGCCGAGGGCGACGACCAACCCGCCGACTTCCGGCAGGAGGTGGTTGTGGAACCGCCAGAATCCCCTCGTATCAAAAGTAAATGCCCACGTCTCGCCGGGTGGGACCGCCCCCTTCGAGTCAAGTTCAGAGAGTATCGAATGGGTTGGATGAATATTCGATGCAGGCCAGAACGGCTTGTCGGATGCATTGACGAAGCGGACCTGTGTTCCCGGCTCGATGTCGAGGCGCTTGGGGACAAAGCCGCTGCCGGTAAAGATGACTTGTGGCGCGTCGGGATCGATGGGCTCCGACGTGTTCGAGATGTCAGCGGTTGGAGGGACGGTAGGAGTCGGCGTAGCCAGCGGCTCTTCGCTGGAAGAACTCGAAGAGCAGGCGACGACGGCCAGCGTTAGCAGGGGGAGCGCGAAAGTACGTAGTAGGAGATTTCGCCGTGTCGTCATGAGTGCGTCAATATAGTATATTACCGTCTCACTCACCGTTTCCACAGAGGAGAATCAATGGTTCAGCAGAAGCTCCGAATTCTCAGCGTCAACG
Source organism: Chloroflexota bacterium (assembly GCA_026713145.1). Taxonomy (GTDB): domain Bacteria; phylum Chloroflexota; class Dehalococcoidia; order Lucifugimonadales; family VXLM01; genus VXLM01. Next base: position 1,062 of record JAPOPA010000063.1, on the reverse strand, counting down.
CACATCCCCATGACTTCACCCACTACGCGGGTACCCTTGGCATCCACGCTTCGCAGGGTGATGAGGTCACCGTCGTCAGCGTCACGCCAGGCGTCAATGTCCATAACGAGCGACTCGCCGATGAGTTACGAAAGCCTCCCGAGGAGCGAGACCCCGCCGTCATGAGCGAGACCCCTGAGCAGTACATTGACATCAAGCTCGATGAACTCACCAGGGCGTGTGCCGTTTTCGGCATAACCGACGTGCGAATGTTGGACTTCCCCGAGCCGTTCCGCCTCAGTACCTCACCTGGGGCGATACAAGCCCTGCAGGATATCATCCAGGAAACTCGCCCTCACGTGATGATCACGCAGAGCCCATACCTCGTGCACCATGGAGGCGAGTACCCGATAGGCGGGTTCGATGACCACCTAGAGACGGCCATCGCCAGCATCGAAGCGCGGAGTCGCGCGGGGAACGCGACCCACGGAATGACGGTCGCACCTCATCGGATCCCCATTACCTACTATCCCGGCGTATACTTCGAGCGCAACCAGCTCGACTTCATCATCGACATCAGCGATTGGTTCGAACAGCGGGTGGAGGCCGAGGCCATATACGTCAGCCAGGGCCACACGCCGGAGAGCTCCCGCCAGCGCATGCTACTGACGCTTGGCAACCTTGGCTTCTTCCAGCACATCCCCTACGCGGAGGGGTTTGTCCGGGAGAAAGCTGAGCTCCTGTCAAGTCTTCCGGTACCTGAGTCGGCCATCGAGCAAGCCGAGGAGTCGCACGAGGACATGCTTAAGCGGCGACTATCAGCGGGGTAGGCGCACCGACTTTGATTGAAACGGCGCCCTTCAGTTGCTAAGCTAGGGACACACCTTCGTTCGCGGGAGGGGCTGCCATGCAAGAGGTCTTCCACGAGGCGGTAAACGAGCTTGAAAAGGGCAACTCGATGGTGGTGGCGACGGTCGTCCACACCAAGGGGTCGACGCCCCAGAAGCCGGGGGCGAAGCTGCTTGTGCGGAACGACGGAAGCGGCGTTGGCACTCTCGGCGGAGGCTGCGTCGAGGGCGACAT
>JAPOPA010000064.1 GCA_026713145.1 Chloroflexota bacterium | reverse complement strand
GGATGGAGTCGGCGAGGTCGTATTGCCTGGCGGCGCGCAGGCCCGTGCGGGTTTGTATGAGTAGGTCGATGAGGGCTTCCACGTCGGCGCTCCCGTTAGTATCGGGTTCTTCGAGAGTGAGACCCAGAACACCTGTCAGCTCCCTAAGTACAGACTGGGCAGCAGAGACGTTTTGGTTCGCCTCGCGAGCGCGGTTGATGTCACGGCTCATGTCGAAGAGGACCGCGAGGGCGCGCGGAGTGTTGAGGTCGTCGTCCATGGCTTCGATGAATTTTTCTCGGTAGGGAGACGGGTCAAGCGAGTCGTTTTTGCTTTCGCTTTTCACGGAGGCGGCGCGGCGAAGTCGTTCCACTGCACGCTCCTGTGCCTCAACAATGTCCTCGCGGTAGATGAGCGGCGAGCGATAGTGTGAGTTCAGGAAGAATAGTCTCAGAGCGTCGGAGGAGTGTTTTTCGAGAGCCTCACCCAGGGTGACGATGTTGCCCAGAGACTTGCTCATCTTCTCGTCGCCGAGCTCGACCATGCCGTTGTGCATCCAGAGCTGTGCCATCGGGGGGTTGCCGGTGCAGGCCTCGGTCTGGGCGATTTCGTTTTCGTGATGCGGGAAGATGAGATCCTGTCCACCGCCGTGGATGTCGATGTTGTCTCCGAGATACTTGGCGGCCATGGCGCTACACTCGATGTGCCATCCCGGTCTTCCCTTTCCCCAAGGACTGTCCCATGCCGGTTCACCGGGCTTTTGTGCCTTCCACAGGGCGAAGTCGAGACCGTCGCGTTTTCTCTCGTCGACCTCGACTCGCGCGCCGACTCGCAGGCTTTCGACGTCCCTTCCGCTCAACCTGCCGTATCCGGGATCGCTTCGTACGTGGAAGTAGACATCACCTTCGGCATCGTAGGCGACCTCGTTGTCGATCATGGTCTGGACCATATCGATGATTTTGGGGATCTCCTCGGTGGCCCTGGGGTAGAGGTGGGCGGGAAGTACGTTGAGTGCTTCCATCTGGTCGAGATATAGACCGATGTTGCGCTCGGCAAGTTCGTGGACCGTTTCGTCTTCCTCGGCGGCGCGGTCGATCATCTTGTCGTCAATATCGGTGAAGTTCTCGACGAACTTAACCTCGTAGCCGCGGAACTCCAGGTAGCGCCTGAGCACATCGAAGATGACGGAGCGCATGGCGTGGCCTACGTGGGCCTCGGAGTACGGCGTGAGGCCGCAGACGTACATGCGCACGACGCTGTCGAGGGGTGTGAACTCTTCAACGGTACGGGAGAGGGTGCTGTAGAACTTCATTCGCCGGATTCCAGGGTGGCAACGGCGAGGGCGGCGATGCCTTCGCGTCTGCCGGTGAAGCCGAGGCCGTCGGTGGTCTTGGCCTTTACGTTGACCGAACTTGCGTCAATACCGAGGCGGGACGACAGGGTTTTTGCCATTCGCGCGACCAAGGGACTCAGTTTCGGTTCCTCGGCAATAATTGTAGCATCGACGTAGGTTACCCGCCAACCGGAGGAGGCTACAAGGTCGCGTGTACGGTCGAGCAGGACCAAGCTGTCGACACCCTCGAAACTCGCGTCGTCCGGCGGGAAGTGCGTGCCGATATCGCCAAGGCCGGCGCCCCCAAGGATGGCGTCTATGACTGCGTGGGTCAGGGTGTCGCCGTCGCTGTGTCCCTTCAGGCCGGAAAAGTGGGGGACCCTCACTCCACCGAGGACGAGCAGGCGACCTGCGACCAGGGGATGTACGTCGAAGCCGATGCCGGATCGGACGGTCATTACACGCCGACTTTCGATCGCGATCGGAGGACGGCTTCGGCCATGACGATGTCCTCCGGGGTTGTGACTTTGAGGTTCTCGTAGGAACCCATGAAGAGCTTCACTTCGTGGCCGAGCATTTCTACCATCGAAGCGTCGTCGGTAACGTCGGAGTCTATGCTGCGGTGTGCGAGTCGGAGAAGACCGGCTTCGAATATCTGGGGTGTTTGCACGGTCCACAGCCGGTTTCTGGGAACGGTCTCGAGCACGGTCATGCCGTCGTCTGCCATCTTGATGGTGTCCTTGACGGGGACGGCGGCGATGGCAGCGTCGTGGTCTGACATGGCTCGGACTGCTCGCGCGATGAGAGGGGCATCGATGAGGGGCCGCGCTCCGTCGTGGACGAGAACATGTGTTGCTTCGTCAATGTGGTCAAGTCCCGAGCGCACGGAGTCCTGTCGGCGGGAACCACCGGTGCAGACGGCGGTAATCTTGTGTGTTTGTGTCCGGTTGGCAATAGAGCCAACGGCCTCGGCGTTCACTTCGCCGGCGACGACGACGATGCTTTCGATTGACGCCGATTCGGCCAGTAGATCAAGGCTGTATGCCAGAAGGGAACGGCCGAGCAGGGGGGCGACGATTTTATCGACGCCGTTCATGCGGGTGCTGCCACCTGCGGCGAGAAGAATTGCGGCGATTTTGGATGGTCGGGTCACGGAATGCCTTTCGGGTACGGACCTTTTTCAAGTATACAGGCAGGATGGGTCGATGTTGAGAGAGGAGGGGAAGCCAAATTACTTGGCCCAGGGACTGAGCGGATGCCTATTCTGGAGGAGTGACGGGAATTCCAACCGCTGCTAGAGCTTCTTACATTCCGAATAGGCTTGTTGCAGGAGTGTCATCGATGTTGCCAGCAGGACGGTTCGGATTCCTCGCTACGCTCGGAATGACAGTGAGCCTTGGGGGTAAGTCGGTGCTGCCCTTCGGGGATGTAGACGAAGAGAAGAGGTAGTCAAGGCGTGATAGAATAGGCGTGAGAATGTACAGACAGAGGCTCGACCATGCCGAATAACTATTGGATGGTCGTCCAGACGCCGGAAAATCACGAGATTACGAGAGGGCAGGGATTCACACTTCACGGACTAACTTCGAAGCAGCGACGGCGCGCACGCCGCATGGAGCTGGACGACCGTATCCTGTTCTATGTGGGAGGCGAGGTTCGAAAATGGACGGCGATCGCAGTCGTCAAGTCGAAATACTTCGAAGATAGGACCCCGATCTGGGAGTCAAACGGCTCGAGGCGAGAGCTGTTTCCGTACCGAGTAAAGACATCGCCCTCCATCGTCCTGGACGAACCCGACTACATTGAGGCGCGGGTACTGGCCCCACGGCTTGAATACGTCAAGCGCTGGCCGCCGGAGTTGTGGCCACTGGCCTTCTTCGATACGTTGCACCTGATCCCTCAGCGCGACTATCGCCTGATCGAAGATGAGATGAAGCGTATCAGACGGCAAAAGAGGTCCAGAGGCAGTAACAGAACTTTTCGCCGAGAGCGCGATGAACCTCCGACGCCAGTGGATGAAAGTTACTCTGATTCCTCTGAAGAGGCTGCCGAGAACCAGGAAGCCGAGCAGTCGCCCGACCTGATCTCGCAGGAGGCGGAAGATCAGTCATTCTCGGAGTCTGAGTCCGAACGGTGAAAGTAATCGTCGTGGAGCTCGATTAATCGGTCGAGCATAGGCTGTGGCAGGTCTTTGGTCTCAGGGGCAGCGGCGAATTGTCTCAGCCGGGTAGTGCCCGTAATGTTCGGCAGGACCGATGCGACTTGCGAGGTGTCGAGCGCGAACTTGATCGCTATCTGGCCGATGGTGGAGTCCATGTTGGCGGTGAGGAAGTCGAGCTCTGCGAGGTGCTCGATACCCTGACCTAGAGCCTCAAATTCCTCATCCCCGGCGAAGTCTTCACGGTTAAGGCGTGTGTCTTTCGTGTAGGTTCCGTCGAGGAGGCCTGAGGCGTGGGGCGAGCGGACGATGAAGCCCGTGGGGGCGTCGGTGTCAGTTGCCGTTTGGAAGAGCTTTCTGGCGGGGTCGCGGTCAAGGATGTTGTAGGGCAGCTGCAGGGCTGAAATCTCTCGCTCGACTATTGCTACCTCTCCTGCCTCACCAAAGTCCAAACCCGGACCAAGAGCTATGCCGAAGTAGCGGACCTTGCCCTCTTTGATGAGGTTTTCGAGCGTGTAGAAGAGGGCGTCGTCCTCCAGCACGTCGGGAAACGGGTAGTGAAGCTGGAGCAGGTCGATGTAGTCGGTTCCGAGACGGCGGAGGCTTTCCTCAGTGGCGCGGCGGAGGTAGTCGGGGTCGAAGTTTCGGGGCAAGCCGCCGTGCTCTCGGACGGCGAAGCGATCGTAGAAGTCGAAGCCGGCCTTGGTACTTATGACGATGTCTTGACGCTGGTCTTCGAGTGCCTGGCGCAAGAGTGTTTCGCTGTATCCCTCGCCATCGGAGTCGGCGGTATCAAAGTAGTTTATCCCCAATTCGAACGCCGCAACGAGTAGGCCGGCAGCGTAGCTCTCAGCGACGATTGGCCATGCCTCGGTGCTGAGGGTCCAGAGGCCAAAGCCGACCTCGGAGAGGTGGAGGTCGGTGGTGCCGAGTTGTCGAAATTTCATATTAGCAGAGTATGAGGAACGCAGTGGGCCTGCGATCAGCTAATGACATCGAGGATCGTAGGGTTACACCGTCGAAAGGGAGGGTACCGTCGGTGGAGGCAAGAGTTCCTCCGGGGTGAGAGGGTACGCCTCCTTCTTGTAGACCTGGATGCGGTGGGATCCGTGGTCGGTGATGTAAAGGTGGCCTTCGTCGTCGATTCGGACGGACGAAGGGCCCCGGAGGCGCTTGGATGGTCCGAGGGGAGTGGTCTCGCGCAGTCGTAGGACTTTGGCGTTTGAGCGGATGTAGGTCATCGCCATCTTTCCGAGAGTGGCGTCTCCGATGAAGGTGTCGACGTATCGCCCGGTCTGGTCGAACTGCTGGACACGGTCGTTTCCCCAGTCGGCGACGTAGATGTCGCCATCAGTGTCAACAGTGAGCCGGGCGGGACGGTTGAACTCGAGTTCACCGTCGCCGGCCGAGCCGAGCGTCCAGAGGAACTTCCCATCCGCGCTGAATTTCTGAATGCGGTCGTTTCGCCAGTCGGCGACGTAGATGTCTCCAAGCTCATCGACGCACACGCCCCAGGGCATGTTGAACTCGCCGTCGCCCGTGCCGAAACTGCCCCAGCCGTGGAGGTAGTTTCCGTCCTTGGTGAACTTCTGTATTCGGTGGTTCATGGTATCGACGACGTAGAGGTTCTCTTCGGCATCGATGGCGATGCCTGAAGGGCGGTCGAGTCGGCCTTCGGCATTGCCGTGCTCACCCCACTTGGAGACGAAGTTGCCGTCCTTGTCGAAGACTGTGATTCGATGGAGAGCCTCGTCGGTGACGTACAATTTCTCGTCGGCGTCGCGAACGATGGAGGAGGGCCAGATGAACTGGCCGTCACCTTCACCCTTGCTGCCGATCGCGCCCAGCTCGTCGTCGGTCGTATTGAGCACACGGATATGGAGGACGCCCTCGGCGCGGCATACGCAGTAGAGCCGACCCTCTTCGCCGATAGCAAGGTCGATGGGGCTGTCAGTGCTGCGACGCATCCCCAGCGATTTTACGTAGGGGAAGCCGGCTCGCAGCAGTGCATGGGGTCTGGTCATTGGCGCGATTTCCTCACAGTTGTCCGGCAACCCACCTGACGCCCCGCTCCAGGACGGTGCGGAAGGTGGGGTTTGTCCAAGTCTGGTCGTCGTGTCCTGACTGGAAGCAGAATGTCCTGCCGCTGGTGCGGTCGCGGGTCCAGCCGATGATCTTCATGCTCTCGGGGTGTTTGGTAGTCAGGAGAATGTTGTTGCCGTCGCCGACCTCGACGCCGGCGTAGTACTCGTCGATCATGTCCCAGGAGGCGAGGCCGCTCGTTATGGGGTGGTCGGCGTGGGTGGGGTCTATGCGCAGGGTCTGGTCGGTAGCGCTGCCGGTGGACCCTCTGGTGGGTATGCCACTCAGGTCTTCCCACACGTCCCATTGCGGGTAGCACAGGATGGCATGGTGAAGGAGGACGATGCCGGTTTCGGCGGATGCCAACTGATTCAGTGAGTTAGAGACCGCATCGTCAAGTTCGCTTCCGACGGTGCCGGGGGTTTCCTGGTGGTAGTTGAAGAAGACGACGGCATCGTAGCGATTCCACCCGCCGAGCGGATCAGTGGCGAAGTCCTCGAGACTCTGCACATAGCCGTCGATGCCGGGCAGTTCGCGGAAGAGGCGTTGGAAGTTGAGGACGTCGTACTCGTGGTTGCCAGTGACTACGGCAGTCTTGATGTCGCTGTTAGTCATTGTGGTCAGTTAATCGATGGGAGTTGGTTGTCGATTGTCGGCAAACACGTCGATCTGCTCAAAGTGGCCCTTGACGATAGAGGGGGCTTCGAGACTCATCCACTGTTCCAGGAGTGTTCCGTAGATGCCTCGGAAGTCGATGGTGTGCTTGAGGTCTTCTCCGTGCTCCCACTGAGCCGGGTCGAGGGGTGGATACTCGGAGTAGAGGCCGCCCTTGACACGGTCGCCGATGATGAACGCGCCGCCGCCGGTGCCATGGTCGGTGCCGCTGCCGTTGTCCTTCATGCGCCTTCCGAACTCGGTGAAGACGAACATGACGACCTCGTCGGCGGCATCGTGGGCCCGGAGGTCGTCGAAGAAGTCTGATATGCCGGTGGAGAGCTCGTCGAGTAGCACGGGTTGCGTCGGGTTCTCGGCGGCGTGGGTGTCGTAACCGCCGTGGGCGACGTAGAGGATTCTCGTGCCTAAATCGGCAAGGTGAATGCGAGCGGCGTCCTTTAGGGACTTGGCAAATGGGTTGTTGGCGTACTCGACATCGGACTTGTACTTGGCGGGGGCCTCTGACAGGCGGTCTGCCCCCTTGAGCACGTCGCCGCCGGTCTGGGCGAGGTAGTCCATGACCATCCCGGTCCCGAAGGCGGGGCCGTACATGCGCTTGAATATTTCGAGGGCCTCATCTCGCTCTCGCTGGTCGGTGATGGAGGTCATGACGCCGTACCCGTCGAGGTCGCCGACCGAGGCGACAGGCACGCCGGGGGCAGTCATGGCGCGTGGGAGGCCACGACCGAGATTGACGCCTGTCAGGACGTTTTCGCCGTCGGGGTCGAGATCCCGTATCGCCTGACCGAGCCAGCCCGTGGTGCTGACGGTGTCGGGCTCGCAGGTGTGCCAGATGTCCATCGCGCGGAAGTGGGAGCGGTTGGAGTTCGGGTAGCCGATGCCCTGGATGAGCGCTACGTTGCCCTCGTCGAACATCTCTTTGAGGGGAGCGGTCTTTGGGTGGAAGCCCAACTCGTCATTCAGGGGGATGATGGTGTCTTCAGGCACATTGACGACGGGCCTGCAGTCCCAGTAGATGGGGCTGTTGTAGGGTATCAGGGTGTTCATGAAGTCGTTGCCGCCGCTCAGTTGAACGACGACCAACACGGGCGGTTTTCCATTCCCTGCCATGTTCGTCTCCTTCCGGGCTGTCACTTCACGCTGGGCTTCTGGCGCTCAGGCCATCTGATATTCGCGCGATGCGGCGATGAACTGGAGCATTCGCCGGGTGCGGGTCTCGGATCCTTCGGGGTCTTGCTCGAAGTCCACTGGGCCTCCCGATTCGGCGAACTGGCTCAGGGCCTCCGAGGTGTCATCGTCCACGTCAAGCGGGCCAACGAGGTCGAGGCAGTGCTTGACGAATTCGGAGGGCGAGAGGGCGCGGTCGGTGGAGGAGAGGCGCTCGATCATGTCTTGGATGCCAGGCTTGGAGACATCGCTGAATTCTTCGACGGCGTAGTTGACGCGCTCGTTGAGGGTGCCGCCGTCGATCCACTCCTTGCCGGTGTGCCAGCCTTCCACGGTGGGTGGGTTCATCAGGAACTGTCCCATCGTGGCGGCGGTGCCGGTGAGATCGAACTGGTCTGGATGGGGGAAGCGATGGGTTCCGAGGATCTTGGCCGTTCCGGCGATCAGTTCCACCGGACTCTTGACCCTCCTAAAGCGGGCATCTTTGAAGAACTCCGAGTTGAAGAGAGTGCGAAGAATGGCACGCATGTCGCCGTCGGACTTGATGAAGGCTTCTGACAGGATGTTGATTGCTTCCGGGTCCAGTGGCGGGACGGTGTTCCACGCGGGGACCTGCACCCCCTCGGCCCCGAAGAAGTTGTAGAGGAGCCTCGAAACGAATCGGGCCGTGGCAGGTTGCATGACGATGAGGTCGATGATGTCCTCGCCGTTCAGGTCACCTGTGTGGCCGAGATAAGTCTTAATGCTGGTGTCGTGGTCGTCTTCGCGATACACGAACTGTGACTGGAAGTGTCCGTAGGGATACAAGGGCATCGGCTGGCGGAATGTCCAACCGGTAAATGCCCTGGCGGCCATCTTGATGTCGTCCTCGGTGTAGTTTCCTATGCCCATGGAGAAGAGTTCCATGAGCTCTCGACCGTAGTTTTCGTTTGGGTCGCCGTTGTGGTTCTCGTTGTTGTCCAGCCAGAAGATCATGCAAGGGTCGCGGGAGAGATCGAGAAGGATGGTACGAAAGTCCGACATGCCGTTTCGACGGAACATGTCGTTCTGCGCCAAAAGGGTCGCCGTGTGCTCGCCCTTGTGGTAGGCGCAGGCGAAGATGTGGTGCCAGAAGAGAGCCATCTTTTCCTGAAGTGGGCGCTCGGTGTTGATCATGCGGTAAATCCACTTTGCCCCATTACCCGTGAGGGAGTCGAAGTTGACGAGCGGTCCGTGATAGCGTCGGAGGATATCGTCCTCAATTTCGGGGAACCATTCGGGGTGAAGGAGGTCTTCGACTACGTCCTCGTATGGGCGTTCGGCCAGTCGTTCCAGTTCATCGCGGGTGGCGCCGAAACCGGCGCGACGGTATAGGTGAGCCATGAGGGCGATCTTCTCGTTCGCCATGTTCGCCTCCAGATGCTCGGCAAGGGGGAATACGCTAGCTTGGGCTGTCGGTCTTTATCATACTGTAGGAATTTGTTTGAGACAACGCCTTAAGGCGGGTTGTTGCAGTGGTATTCAGTTACGGCCACGAGGGCTGAGCGGCGATGTATAATGAATGCCTAACTTGGCAGGCTCAAGGAGAAGTTCCGGAATGAGCAAAGTGGGATTCATAGGCCTCGGACTCATCGGGAAACCGATGTGCATGAACTTGGTGAAGAAGGGTTTCGACGTGACGTGCTGGAATCGAACGACCTCGAAGATGGAGGACGTGGTCGCGGCGGGAGCGAAGCCGGCAGAGTCGGCGAAAGAGGCGGCCGAGGGTAATGAGTTCACGATCACGATGGTGAATGACTCGCCGGACGTGGAGGAGGTCATTCTCGGACCGAGTGGGGTCATGGAAGGGGCGGATGAAGACTCGGTCGTGATAGACATGAGTACGATTTCGCCGTCCGTCACAAGGGAGATAGCTTGCAAGCTGGCCGGAAAGGGCGTCCACATGCTCGACGGCCCGGTTAGCGGAGGGATAACGGGAGCGGAGAGCGGTACGCTGTCGATCATGGTTGGCGGGGACGGGGCGATCTTGGAACGCAGCATGCATGTCCTTGAGGGCATGGGGACACGTATCACGCATTGCGGCGGGAACGGCATGGGGCAGGTCACGAAGCTCGCCAACAACATTACCGGACAGGGAACGCTTGCGGCCGTAACGGAAGGACTAGTCTTTGCCGCCAAGCACGGAGCAGACCTGGAGACGACGCTCAGTGCCCTGGGCGGTGGTGCGGCCCAGTCGTGGATGTTAGAGAACCTGGGTGCGCGGATGTGCGAACGTGACTTTGCCCCGGGCTTCATGGTCGACACGGCGCAGAAGGACATGCGCCTGATCCTGCAGGCAGCGGAGGAGATGAATGTGGCCCTGCCTGTAACGGCGTTGGTGACCCAGATTTTCCGTTCTGCCCAGGAGATGGGGTACGGAGAGGACGGTACACAGGCATATGCCAAGGTCATGGAGACTCTGACGGGGACGAGGCTGGAACGGTAGGGATGCATACTGGGGAGTTATACTTGCTAAGTAGCATTGATTAGCTTTGACTAGCACGAGTGTTGAAATCGCTCTGATCGGAATGGAGGTCTTCGGATGCATGAAGCGGTAATCGTAAGCGGGGCGCGGACGCCGGTCGGGACATTTGGCGGTTCGTTGAAGGATGCGAAGGCGTCCGATCTTGGAGCCACGGCGGTGAAGGCCGCGCTTGAGCGGGTGGAATTGTCGCCCGACGAGGTGGACGAAGTCTACTTCGGGAACGTGCTCCAGTCGGCGGAGGCGGGGTACGCGGGTCGGCTGGCAGGGCTGAAGGCGGGTATTCCTGATAGCGCTCCGGCCATTGCGGTGAATAGGGCGTGTTCCTCCGGTCTGGAGGCGATCAATCTGGCGGCGCAGCTTATCAAGACGGGAGAGATCGACGTTGCGGTCGCGGGCGGCATGGAGAGCATGAGCCAGTCGCCGTTCCTGCTGGACTACACGGCGCGCTTCGACGGGTACAAGCTCGGCGAGATCCCCATGCGTGACTCCCTGTTGGAGGGGCTGACGTGTCCGGTCAACCGGTACCACATGGGCGTCGGGGCCGAGAACATCCAGGTGCGTTGGGAGATTAGTAGGGAGGACCAGGACGACCTCGCGCTACTGAGTCATAGAAGGGCAGTGGAGGCGGTGAATAGCGGCAAGTTCACCTCCCAGATCGCGCCCGTGTCAATCCCGCAGCGGAGGGGTGATCCAATAGTTGTGGATACCGACGAAGGACCGCGAGCCGATTCGAGCATGGAGATTCTGTCGAAGCTGCGTCCGGTCTTCAAGGAAGGCGGGACGGTTACGGCAGGGAACGCATCGTCGATCAACGACGGGGCGGCGGCGGTCGTCATCATGTCGGAAGAGAAGGCGAGATCACTGGGCCTCCAGCCGCGCCTTCGATGGCATACGCGGGGAGCGGCGGGAGTCGATCCGGCGTTCTTTGGAATCGGTCCGGTACCGGCGGTGCAGAAGGCACTTCAAAAGTCGGGGATGACGGTGGACGACATCGACCAGACGGAGTTGAATGAGGCGTTTGCCGTGCAGGCGCTGTACTGCATCCGTGAGCTCGAACTGGACATGGAGACGACGAACGTCAACGGGAGCGGGATCAGCCTGGGCCATCCCATCGGGGCGACGGGAGCGATCCAGACGGTGAAGCTCATGGACGAGATGGATGCCCGTGACGACGAGGTTGGTATGGTGACGATGTGCGTGGGCGGCGGGATGGG
>JAPOPA010000344.1 GCA_026713145.1 Chloroflexota bacterium | reverse complement strand
GGACGGATGCCTCGACGTGGTGGTGGGGAACTTCGGTCAGGCCGGACGGCTTTTCAGGAATGAGTGTGCGAGTGGGAACCACTGGCTGCGTGTCAACCTTCGGGGCAATGCGAGCGGGACTGACGGTCTGGGCGCCAAGATCGAGGTGACGGTAGGGGGGAAGACACAGGTCCGCAGGATTGTCAGCGGTACGAGCTTTATGGGGCAGAACATGATGGATGCCCACTTCGGGGTTGGGGAGGCCGACGAGATCGATTCGGTGAAGGTGTACTGGCCGAGCGGGGAGGATGAGGGGCGGACGGGGGTTGGCGTGGACCAGAAGATCACGTTCGAGGAGCCGTAGTCACAGTACCCGGCGGACGGGAGGATGAGGGTTATGGGAAAGAGCGAATTCGTCGGTGTGGACGGATGTCGGTCGGGGTGGTTCAGCGTGGGGTTCGACTCCCATGGGCGACATGAGTTGAAGGTGTTTCCGGCTTTTAGCGAGCTGCTCGACTATTACAGGGAAGCAAAGCTGGTGCTGGTGGACATTCCGATTGGGCTGCCTGAGGGACCGGGCGGGCGAGAGTGTGATCAGGAGGCCCGGAATAAAATCAAACCTCCCCGAAGTGCAAGCGTATTTTCAACGCCTACGCGCCAGACTGTGAAGCAGGCAGCGGAGTCTCCGGCGGCCTACTGCTGCGCGAACGCGACGGAGCAAACAGTTGCTGAGAAGGGAGTCAGCAGACAGGCTTTCGCGATAGCACCAAAGATAGCCGAGGTTGATAGGTTACTGAGGAGCCGTGATTCGTGTGCGACACCGACGGTCCGAGAGATACATCCTGAGGTCTGCTTTTGGGCGTTGAACAAAGGGTGTGCCATGGAGTTCAACAAGAAGGAGCGTGATGGCGAGAAGCATCGCGTTGGCGTCCTCGAGCAGTTCGAGCCCCAGACTCGTGCGATATATGGCGAGGCTTGCCGCAGATTTGCCGGGGGCGGTGTTGGGAGGGACGACATTCTTGATGCGCTGGCTGCGGCGGTGACTGCGCGGTGCGGATTCGGGCGGCATCGGGCGATACCGAAATGCCCGCCGAATGACGCCAAGTGCCTGCCGATGGAGATGGTGTACTGGAAGCCGTAGGGGTAAGTTTGCCCCCACCCCTGCCCCGTATCAAGTACGGGGCAGGCTCTCTCCCAAGAAGGGATAGAGGGATGGATTCCTGCCGCCGCAGGAATGACGGTGTGGGGTCTTGTCCTTCTCTTTCATACCAATCGCTCACATCGGTTGTCACCGACACCACCAATCATAGACATGGCGGTGAGGGCGATTCGCAAATCGCCCCTACGGGAGATTGGCCGGGGGTCTTGAGTCACGAGGTCCGTGCGACTGCTTTGCTTCACACGCGGAGTGAGTTTGGGTTGTAGGAGCGGGGGACGTGGGGATTTAGGGCGTGGAAGTCGTCTTCCGCTTCGACGTTGGAGATGAGGCGGTTGACGCGTTCGACGACCCGGCGATTGCCTTCGACTTCGGCTACCTTTAGGCCGTAGGTCATGACGTCGCGGGAGGCGCGGGCGCGCTCTTCAGGGTCGTCGGACTCCAGTCGTTCGGCGAGGACGACACCGACTTTGAGCATGAGGGCCGTGATCTCGGGAGTGGCGAGTGCGGTGGCCTGTTCTCACTGTCGCTCATAGGCTTATCTGAAGGCGGGTTCGCTGAGCCAGCGATGGAGGGTCATGCGAGATATACCCGCGCTTTGAGCGGCTTCGGTGTGTGACTTGGATACGGTCAGTTACGGCAGGGCGAGCAACTGTCGGTCTGAGAGTTCGCTTGAGTCTTCTGTATCACTTTGCTTCAATTGGTCATTTTCTCCTGTGTCATGAGTTGAACGACGGGTGGTCGATTGAAGACAAAAGAGTACAAATGTGCTCACATACAAACGGGCATTTACCACAGAGGTCACAAAGAGCACAGAGTGAGGGGGAAGGGAGGGCTTGTGATTCAATTCGCTCTGCCGTCTCCTACGGCGGAGGAGGGGATAAATCGCTATCTCTCCGACTCTTACGTTCAAATTGACTGAGTGCAAGTGTCGAGCCACCGAGGTAAGTCTGTTCTCTGCTACAATCCGCGAAACTCTTCGAGGACTCGCAATGAGCAAGAATCCCTTCGTACTGTCGGCGACGGTGGACTTTCCGGACGATGTTATTCCCGGTCCGTATGACGGGAGTCTGCTCGACGAGTTGATAGGCACCCTGAAGGGCATGGGCGTCCAGCGGGTGTACTGGCTGTACTATGGTGACGTGGAGCCGGGGTCGTTGTGGGCGGGTAGTCTGTATGAGAACGTGCAGATCCCGTACGGGACTCAAACTCTTGAGGCAATTGGGGAGCCGCTCAAGGCAGCAGTGCGTGTGGCGCACCGGCACGGGCTGGAGGTTTACGGCGTGCTCAAGCCGTACAACACGGGGATGTCGGGCACGAACGGGCCATGCAGTGGGAGAAGGTTGAGCGGAATCGAGCAGATCGGCGGGTCTGTGCCGCAGGTGATACCGTTCCTTGAGCGGTACCCTCACACTCGGTTGCGGAGGCGGCCTGACACCAGGGCGGATCATGGCGGTCCGGTGACGAGGATTCGGCTATTGAAAAGGGATGACTCCCCTACCCGCGTACGAGCCGAGAACCTGCAATTATGGGTGAGCGAGGATAACGGGCGGTACACGCGACTTGACGCTGCCTTGTCGGTCACCGAGCGTGTGGAGCCGGCCCCTCGCGAGGTAAGGAACTACCATGGCGAGGTCGTCGTCGAGGAGGGAAGGCCCGTTAGGACGCTCACGATCGACGGGCTGAACATAAGCGAGCGGTTCGTTGCCGTGACGACCGATTTCGCGGACGAGTCGGGGGACTTCATCAACACGGCGTTCGGGATGGTGGAGGCATACGGAGACGACTTGGGCACTCCCCTGCCCGTCGTCGTAGCGTCTCGAGGCGCGTTTTGGAACGGACCGCGCGACTTGAGGGGCGATGGCCCGGACTTAGACAGTGGACTTGGTCATTTCGAGATTCCGTTGGACGTAAACGCATCGTCGGAAGGAGAAGGAGTATTTTGGAACCGCCTAGCCGTTGGGGGTCTCATCGCATTCGCACAGGGGAAGAACGAATACCTACCGGGGACGGTATCCGAGGTCTATCCGGAGGTACACCGTCTGTGGGACGGCTGGGTGGACCGGATCCTGGAGACTGGAGTGGACGGCATTGACATCCGGGTGTCTTCGCACGGGAGCCTCGTGGACGAGCCGTGGGAGTACGGATTCGACGAACCGGTGGTCGAAGCGTATCGCATGAAGTACGAGACAGACCCCTGGAATAGCGACGGAGACCTCGAGCGGTTCTCGCGTCTCCGGGGGCAGCATTTCACGTCGTTCATGCAGCGGACAAGCAACCGCGCTCGAAGCATGGGGCGGAAGATGCAGGCGCACATCCATACGGAGGCGTTTCGACCGGACATCGTACACGGCCAGATCATGGGGTTCCCGCCGAACTCCCACTTCGCGTGGCAGGACTGGATGCGAGGCGGTCTTCTGGACGGCATTACCTTCCGAACGAGCTGGTTCGAGGCGTTGGAGGACATACCCATGCCGGGCGACCCTCCCGTGAGGAGCAGGCTAGTCAATGCACTCAAGGATCCCGTAGCAGTCGAGGCACTCGAACTCGCGTCGGAACTCGGCATTCCGGCGTACATGAACCGGTACCTCAGCCGGGTCGTGGGAATTGAGGAGTACCTGTCCGATATGGAATTCGCCTTGAATGACGAGCGGTTCGCTGGATTCGACCTGTATGAATCAGCGAGTTTCCTTCGTGCCGCATCTGACGGGTCGCGGCTTGAGCCGCACAAGGGGTGGGATGACTTGATTCGTGGAAAGGTGAGGGAGTTGGGGCTTCTTACCTAGAGGGCGACTTGTAGGTGGGACGAGGACGTTCATGGTGGTTGAGTTGAGCCAAGGGCGGGATTTTCCCCCTTCGGCAAGATCAGGGTGATCGGAGATCCATCTTCGAGATCCCGTTTGTCGGTGGAAGCGCGCTGCGTTCTTGCGTTCCTCCTGCCCTGCCCGTACCATGCCGCCCATGGACTCGAAGCAGTATGTACCTGAGTTCTGGACGCCGATGATGATTGGGGCGAAGGGGCAGTACGTGTTGTGTAATTTCGGGTCCGATGACGATGGGGCCGAGGACGCTCCTTTGTGCATCATTCCCACGCAGGCAAGGGATGTTGTAAAAGACCCGGTGAACGTCCTTGAGAAGCCGAACGTCATGACGCACTGGCTGGACTTGCTGACGGCTGCGGGGGCGAGGATATTGCTGATGCACGGGCATTTCTTCGACAGCCTGAGCGAGCTCGCGGGCGGCCTGGAGGCGGGCATTGACGGGTTCGAGATGTGGCAGCGGCGGGTGGACCTTGTTGTCGACGAGGTGATTGAGCGGGGGTTGGGCGTTCCCGGGAGGATCGTGTTTATGGGGAGCTCGCGGCATGGATTCGGCGTGCTCTATGGGACAGCACAGAATGAGAAGATCGACGCGGCGGTCGTGATCGGGCCGGTGATTCACTGGCCGTGGCTCAAGGAGTTCGAGGGAATGGACAACCACCCCTTGATCCGCAAGCACAACCTGTACGACCTTGTCGGCAGACTCCCGCCCCGGCCGTTGCAGGTGCAGCAGGGTTATGCCGACGAGAGGATAGGCCAGCACCACAACGAGCGGCTGGCAGCGATGCTAAGGGAGGCGTATGAGGCCAGCGGGTCGCCGGAGCGGCTCGCGCTGACTCCCATGGAGATTCCGGGACACTCCGGGGGGCCGCCCATGCACGTGAATGAGACGGTGGTTACTTTTTTGAGAGCGCAGGGGTTCTAAGGAGAACTCCCTCTCTGTGTCTCTCCCCCGTCGAGCGGGGGAGAGATTTACGAGTTCTGAGTATCTCCTCTTAGAACGGGGAAGAGACTCATAGAGTACTTAAGGAGAATGCTGTGAGTGATTACGAGTTTCCGCATATTGGGCGAACCAAGCAGGTGTTCATCGACTACTCGCTGATCGAGCCGGGATATGGCGTTTCGTGGGGAGACGGGATAGAGGCGAGTTGGGAGATGCCTCATGGTGTTGCGATCAAGACCCACAAGCCTCGCATCGACCATGAGCCGATTGTGGGTCTCGAAATGCCGTGGGAGACGGCGTTCACGCTGCACACGACCCTCTTTGAGGACGACGGTGTGTTCAGGCTGTATTACACGGTATACGGGGGTCAAAAGGAGGTCTCGTACGAGGAGCCGACGAGCTACATGCTTCTGTATGCGGAGTCGACGGACGGCGAGACTTGGACGAAGCCGAGGATCGGCACGGTCGATCTTGAAGGGTCGAAGGACAACAACCTCGTATACGCGCTGAACGTTTCGATGAACCGGCCCGTACCGACGGCGACGGTGTTCAAGGACCCGAACGGGACGCCTGACGAGCGGTACAAGATGATCCACCGGGGAGTGCAGACGGATGGGAACTACTGCGTCTACGGGGCGACATCGCCCGATGGGCTTCATTGGACGCCGATAGTGGAGCCGGTGATACCGAATTACTTTTCCGACACACAGATCGTCGCGCGGTACAGCGAGGAGAAGGGGAAGTACGTCGGGTATTTCAGGGGATGGACGTCCCATATTCGTGGAAAGGTTCACGGGAGGCGGTTCATCGCCTACGCGGAGACGGAGGACTTCAAGAGGTGGCCGAAGCCGCGCCACATCTTTTCGCCGGACATGCACGACAACCCTGGCGCTGACATTTACACCAACGCGTACTCGCCGTGGCCTGACGCGAACGCGCACCTGATGTTCCCCGCATTTTTCGAGAGGCAGAAGGACATCACGGAGATCAGGATGCTGACGAGCCGCAATGGGACGGACTGGGTTATACCGACGCGGGAGCCTGTTGT
>JAPOPA010000065.1 GCA_026713145.1 Chloroflexota bacterium | reverse complement strand
GATTCCGGTAATCTCATGAGTTCTGGTACCCTCACCGGATGGGCTCGGTCGCAGCCCACCCCTCGACAGGGAGAAAAAACATGGCATTCGCAGGACTGACCTTCGGCATAATGGCGGTGACGTTTGCGTTCCCACCCTTTCTGTTTTTGTCATTTTTATTCCTGCCAGTCGGACTATCTCTATCGACCCTGGCCTTGATCCGCAATACGGAACGAGGGCAAGGTTTCGTCCTGGCATTCGCCGGGATTGCCCTCCACTTCATCGCCTTCGCACACGTTTGGTTCTGGATGGGACCCAGGGAGACGCTCTTCGACTTCATAGAGACACTCTTGGATTACATGAACGCACTCTTAGGATAGGAGACACACAGTGAGCAAAGACGTCCTGATCGGCATCCTCATAATCGTGATCGCCCTCATCATCGCTGCTGTCCTCCATATAGGAGTTTTCATAGCCCTCGACTTTTGGCACCCGTGCAGCTAAGCAAGGAGACACACAATGAAAAGAGACTTTAAGATTGCAATCCTCATAATCGTGATCGCCCTCATCATCGCCAACGTCCTCCACTTCTCATTTGCCTTCCTATCAGGTTGCCCCGCGTAATCATTTATTCCCACCCCTGATACCCCCACTAGGCCACAACGGTAAAAAGTCCGCATTAGGTCATCAGTGGCTGATATTACCAGAACTACTGAGCCATTATTTTTTGAGCGCTGACGACCTTTGGAACAGAACTAAAGGAAAGGAGGGTAATTGTGTACACAAGGGAAGTGTCGTTCGGGCTTTGGGCGATCGGTAGTTTGTCCATCGCTCTGTTGCTGACGCTGGCCTGCGCAAACAGGCAACCCTGGCAGGACATCGAACTGGACCCGCCACCCTATGGTAGCTGGTGCCACGTAGACATTTACGGAGAAGGAAGAACTATGACCGAGACAGAAGAGCGGCAGGAAATTGAACACATGAAGGATGTCATGTACAAGTATATGGACCTCTTCACGCGACAGCCCACGTATCACAGTGTTGGAGTGGGCCCTTTCTTTCTTAGCCCCCCCCCCGATGTGTACAGCGATGAGCATGGGATTGAGGTGTGGGTTGAGAAGAAGGTAGACCAGAGCACCCTGCCCGAGGAAGATCGGATCCCTGACTGCCTCGAGGGAGTGCCGGTGAGGATTTTGGAGAAACCGAGGCTCAAAATAACGTAAAGAGGGAGGATATATTGGGAATCTCACTACGAAGGCCGCGCCGCGATTTGTTGCTCATCCCCGTATTCGTCGTTATGGCAACTCTCTTGAGCCCGCCAACGGCGCTCGCACAAGAGGGAGGTGAGGGCGAGTTCGGCTTCGATTTCATGAGCGACGCCGAGGGATGGATGGTGGGATTCGCAGACCTGCCCGTTGACTACAACCAGTCAATCTATGAGTTGCACCACGAGCATCGCCAGCTTCCCGACGGTCTTGCAGGCAGTGGCATCTTCGTTCAGGGGCACAATCGCAGCGATGACCTGTTCATGTTTCTGAAGAGGCGGTCTGATGGACTGAGGCCGAACACGACATATGCGGTCTCCGTGTCCATTGACTTAGCTACCAACGTCCAAGCCGGGTTGTTCGGTATAGGAGGCTCGCCCGGTGAGAGCGTCTTCGTGAAAGCGGGGGCATCCACCATCGAGCCGTTGGTCGAGGAGGACAGCAACCGGCATCTCAGGATGAACATCGATAAGGGCAACCAGTCCAGAGGCGGCGAGTCCATGGTGGTCCTGGGCAATGTGGCTCACCCCGAGGTGGCGAACAGGGAGTACCGCATTAAGACCCTGGACAACACCGACCTGCCTTTGAGTGTGACTACTGACAGCGAAGGAAGGGTCTGGCTGATCGTCGGCACCGACTCAGGCTTCGAGGGTCTGAGCCAACTCTACTACGCTCGCATCTCTTACACGCTGAGCTCGGTGGAGCCTCCAAGGACCGGAGGCTATGCGCCGCCGACCTGGGCACTGGCTCTTATGATGGGAATCGGTGCAGCCCTGGCTGGTCTAGGGCTGGTTATGCTGCGCCTACGGCATCAACGGTGAAGGAGAAGAGGGATTCTAGAATGGTGTTGATTCCAGGGTGGGAGAGGTAATAAGACGCCCACGTTACAGGCGGTATTCGACTAAGCAAGGCAAGGTGTTACCGGACAAATGGAGATGAGAACGGAATAGAAGATGAGAGTGAAGGGAATTCTCGCGTCGGTATGCCCGCATCGGTTGCCAGGCTAGGCGGGAGCGATTTCGATGACTCTCCGATGGATATGTCCAAACAAATGCGACCCGATGACTCTGTGATAGAAGTAAAAGGTGTACCGACAGGGGAGTGTGCATCCGTAGGGGAGTGTGTGGTTCAAAGCGTTTTAGGTAGTGCCGCCAAGGACGGTCAATAAGACTGGGGGTGCTCAGTTCATGGCTTCCGGTGGGCCCTGCCGTATACGGCTATAGGGCTGTGCTACAATCCGCTCGGCCCCGGTAGCTCAGTGGACAGAGCGCATCTCTCATGGGGTTTAGGGCCACGGGTTCGATTCTCGTCGGATCCATTAAAGAACAAGTTAACACAATTTGAACTCCAGAGCCTTGACGCTTTTTTGTTGAGGAGTTTACGGCATGAAATCACTGGATAGATATGGCGAAGCAATAGTCGAATATGAGGGTGTAGCAGAAATTACCTTCGTAGAGGAGTCCGGGACCGTGTATAAGGGCTACTTTGAAGCGAAGCAGATGAGAACAGGAGGAATTGCTGTCGGTTTTGTACCTGTCATGAACGATGAAGACAACCTGACAGATTCAACCACCCTTGAATTCTATAGTCCGACATTCCATGGTGTAGATGCTGATAATTGGGAATTGACATCCATTGGGCAAACATCACGCGTACCGAGAATAGGCTTTTTCGGTGCAATTGGAAGCGTTGCAGAACCTGCTTTGGTTTTTGGAGCGTCACGTCTAAAGGCTCGACAGAAGGGAGCCACGGAATCCGGCTACTTGAAGTCGAGTTTTCTAGTTTCAAACCTAATCTGGCACCTCGGGCGAAGTGTCCCCAACCCCATCACTCTCGAGACTGACGCCTTGAAAGTGACGATCACTCCAGTTGAGGATTACTTGGAAACTGCAGATAGTATCAAGGCTATACGAGGTATAGATCCAACTGCAAGAGTTCTGATAGAGAGTCCTGGTGACCGCAGACGGTCAATGGAAGAATATGCTGAAATTATGAAGAATGTAGTCTCTATATTTAGGCTCACGACGGGGAACAAAGTAGACTGGTACTATGGTGAAGCCTTAGCGGACTCATCAGCACTTGTTGTGGAAAGAATTCATAAGGACGCCGTAACTGGTCCCTTTTCGAAAACTTTCAGGTCTGGTGTCAACATTCCACTCTTGAGAGGACTCATGGAGGCATTCTTCAGCGATTGCTACAAAGCAATAGGGCAAGAAGACCTAACGAAATTGATCGATTATTTTGTCAATGTGTGCGATGAGACTTCTTACCTTGAGGCGCGAGGTCTGTTAGCTTCCACGCTCGCTGACTTGATCGGACAAACTCACGCAGAAGCAATGGATTGTCAGAACGTCATGGAAGAGGAAGACTTTAACACTGAAATCTTGCCTGCCTTGCAAGCGGCTATTAGTTGCATAAGAATACCAGAGTTGTCCGATCAGCTGCGGGAACGCGCCATACAACAACTCAGAGGTGCCTTTCGGCATCCTTTCCGCAAGCGCCTTTACCTTCTCGCCAAGAAGACTAACCTACCGTTAAGTCCCAAGGACATCAACCGAGCGGTGAGGATAAGGAACGAATTAGTACATAGTGGAAAGTTTCTCTCAGAGAATAGAGAAGATTGGTACGAAGAATACAGGTTTATAGTTTGGTTGGACTTTGCGGCCCTTTGCAGACTTTCTGGTTACGATGGCGAACTGTCGCGATCAATGTTGAGTTAGCACTGTGAGTGAGGACAGGTGTCTTGGAGCGGGGAGGAGGGAGAGACCATGGAATTGGGGTTGGGCTAGTTGGGCAATGCACAGTAAAATCATCTGTGTAGGAAGTGGAGGAGCCTCAAACTTGGTGCATGGAGGCTCGTGCGTGGCGATCCGGGGCAAACGGTTTCTTTATCAAAATGCCACCTCGTGACGAAGACTTGGTGGTATAGAACACGTCAACACCCATTGCCTGTCCACTCACAATTAGTACTAGGAGCGCTCCCAGAACCCTCCAAGCCCCACCCCCCCATTTGACAAACCGCCCCGATTTCCTCACATTGTCCTGAGACAAACGTCGAGGTGATCTGCGACATGGCGAATGAGTATCTTGCGTATATCGGCACATACACGTCTTTGGGGGCGGAGGGCATCTACTGCTACCGCTTCGACATGGCGACCGGAGGGCTTGAGCACGTCGGCACGACCGGAGCGATCGATGATCCGTCGTTCCTGGATATCGCTCCGTCCGGCAAGAACCTCTACGCGGTGTGCGCGGACTTCGAGGCCATGACGACGGGGATAATCCGCGCCTACTCGATAGACGCCGCAACGGGCGAGCTGACGTTGCTGAACGAGCAGTCCTCGGAGGGCACCGGACCCTGCCACGTGGAGGTCGATCAGACGAGCAGGCTGGTGCTGCTGGCGAACTACGGGAGCGGCAGCGTCGCGTCCTATCCCGTCCAAGACGACGGAAGCCTTGGGAAGGCGGCGAGTTTCGTCCAGCACGAGGGATCGAGCATCGACCCCGAGCGCCAGCAGGGGCCGCACGGGCACTCGATCAACATCGACCCTACCAACACGTTCGCCTTCGCGGCCGACCTCGGTATCGACAAGGTGCTGGCATACCGGATCAATCACGACGACGGAAGCATCACTCCGGCAGATTCGCCGTACACTCGGACTCCGCCGGGTGGAGGGCCGCGCCACTTCGCGTTCCATCCCAACGGAAAGCACGCCTTTCTCCTCAACGAGATGGGATCGAGTGTCACCGCCATGCACTACGACAGCTCGCGGGGGACGCTCAATGAGATCGAGACCGTGACGACCCTGCCGGACGACTTCGACGGAGTCAACCACTGCGCCGACATCCACGTTTCGCCGGACGGCGAGTTCGTGTACGCCTCTAACCGGGGTCATGACAGCATAGCGGTCTTCAGTATCGACCAGTGCTCGGGCGGACTCACGTTCGTGGGACACGTATCGAGTGGCGGCGAGACGCCTCGCAACTTCGCCATTGATCCGTCGGGGACGTACATGCTGGTGTCCAACCAGGACACGGGCAACATCCTCACCTACCGCATCAACAGCGAGACCGGGATGCCGGAGCCTACGGGCCACGAGGTCGAGGTCCCCGCTCCC
Source organism: Chloroflexota bacterium (assembly GCA_026713145.1). Classification (GTDB taxonomy): domain Bacteria; phylum Chloroflexota; class Dehalococcoidia; order Lucifugimonadales; family VXLM01; genus VXLM01. Next base: position 5,012 of record JAPOPA010000065.1, on the reverse strand, counting down.
GTGTGCATCAAGCTGCTGCCGGTCTAGAGTTCACCGCAGAGAACGCGGAGGACGCAGAGGGTTCCGAAAACGAGGAATTCCTGTTCGTTGCGATGGGATAGAATAGCTCGCGACACTTCCTGGGAGGGCCGTCATGGACGAACGCCGTATCGCAACGATGAGCAGGATTACCCTGGTCGTGCAGAACATGATGATGGTGACCGAGTTCTACCGCGACGTGCTGCAGCTCAAGCCGATCTTCGACCTTCATGTGCAGCCGCCCCAGTGGATCGAGTTCAACACCGGCCCGTGCAAACTCGCGCTCCAGGTCGCCTCGAGGGTCGACGGCGTGCCCTCCACGTACAGCAAGATCGTCTTCTACGTCGACGACGTCGAGGAGGCCCGCAAGGAGCTTCTTGAACGAGGCGCTCCCATGGGCGAGGTCGAGGACGACGGACGCTTCCAGTACTGCGAGGGCCAGGACCCGGAAGGCAACAAGTTCCAAGTATCGAACAGGCCGGCTTAGAGAGGAGAAAGAAGAAAGTATTGCTTAGGCAGCGATAACGCCGGGCGTCCACTCCTTTCTACGAACTCCTTTCTACTTTCCTTTTGATGCAATTCCTGGGGAGCCTGATGTGCCACCACTGAAAGTCACGAAGGACGACATTGTTGGGGAACTCTCTGCCCTCGGCGTGCCGAGGGGCGGTCTGCTGTTCGTCCACAGTTCGCTGAGCGCCATCGGCGAGGTCGAGGGCGGGGCCCCCGCAGTCGTGGACGCGCTGCTGGAGGCGCTTGGGCCTGAGGGCACGCTGGTCGTTCCGACGTTCACCTACGCAGACCCGCACGACTACCCCGACTCCATCAACCCAAACTGGATATTCGACCCGACGAACACTCATTCCGGGATGGGCGCGATAACCAATTCCGTCCGCACCCGCGAAGGCGCAATGAGGAGTGTTCACCTCTGGCACAGCGTGGCCGCCATCGGCCCGCTCGCGGAGACAGTTGTCACGGGTAACGGCAAGACGTGGGCGTCCGCATGGGACGCGCACAGTCCTATGGCGTGGACGTTCGACAACGGCGCTTCGATTCTGATGCTTGGTGTGCCGTACCAGAACCTGACTGCCATACACGTCTGGGAGGTCGAGTTTGGTGTCGACTACCGCGAGACATCATACGTAACCCGCCGAACGCCCCTGCCTGACGGAACCCTGGTGCCGCTGGCGAGCCAGGTACACGCCCGGAAGGACTGGCATCCCGGCAGCGACTTCAACCGCTTCGGCGAGCGCATGGAGAGAGTGGGACTGGTAGGAGTCGGGCACGTAGGCAACGCCGTGGCACGGCTCTTCACTGCCTCGGACGCGCACGAGATGGCCCGCACGATGTACCAGGAGGATAATGCAGCGTTCCTCAAGCAGGGGGAAAGCGTCACGAAATTGTCGTACGCCCACACGATCTCAAACGTGAAGGGTACCCAGTGCGTCGTCGATCCCGCGAAGGCCTTCCCGACGCCTCCCGCAACCGAAGAACACGCGGCATGATTCCAGTTGGTTGCGACCACTCCCTCCGGTTCTTCAAGCGTGTCCGTAAGTAAGGAATCTCATCGACTTCTCGCCAAAGTAGCCATTCCAAATTACCGAGGCACTGTCATTCCGAACGCAGCGGAGCGAAGTGAGGAATCTAGAATCTTTGCCACCGAGAACCAACATCGAAGCTGAACCTGCGCCGTGACCGGACGCCACAACATCTTAGATTCCTCGCTCCACTCGGAATGACACGACTCTTGTTAGACTCCAGAAGTGGGAATCCGTTGAGACAAGCCAACCAAGACATGTCCCAATCACTGCAAAACGTCCATGAGAAAAAGACAATGACCCCGCTGCGCGCAGCCCTCGTCGGCGTCGGACGAATCGCCGACATGCACTACCTGGGGTACTCCGCCACTCCTATGGCGGAGTTGTCCGCCATCTGCGACGTGGACCCCGACCTCCTCCGGCGGCGCGCCGACGAGTGGGGCGTCGAGAAGACCTACACCGACTTCGACGACCTCTTGAGCGACCCTGACGTGGACGCGGTGGACATCATTACGCCGCACTATCTCCATGCGTCCATGACGATCGCCGCGTTAGAGGCGGGTAAGCACGTCACGGTGCAGAAGCCGATGGCGCTCTCGGTTGCTGATGCCGATGCAATGATCGAGGCGTCCGAGCGGACCGGCAAGCTCCTACGCGTTATCGACAATTACCGCTTCCACCCGCCGTTCGTCCGCGCCAAGCAGATACTTGATTCGGGAGGGATCGGCGAGCCCATGTCGATACGCATCAAGACTGCCAGCGGGACGGCCCCCGACGGATGGGAGATTCCCCAGTCGTCACACGTGTGGCGCTCCGACCCGACGCAGTCCGGCGGCGGGTCCGTTCTGTTCGACCACCGCCACCACGTCTGGACGATAGCCAGGTTCTTGCTGGGCGACATCGAGCGCGTCTTCGCGTATATCGGCAGGACGGAGGTCGTCAAGCATCACGAGATCGTGCCGGGCGGGACTCTCGACAATCCGGGCATGATCGTCTGGAAGTACTCGGACCGCGACCTGTACGGCACATGCGAGTCAGTCCACTCCGAGGAGCTGATCGTCCGCTCCACGCATTACCCCATCGACGCGTCGTTTGAGATCACGGGTACACGCGGAATCCTGTACATCCACCAGGGACCGAATGGCCAACTGGTACCGCGACCTCCAATCGAGATACTCCGAGACGGCTCCATGACGAGCATCTCCAATATTGAGACGGACTACGACGCCGGTTTCCGGCTGGCAATCGAGGACTTCGTCCAGGCGATATCCGACGGCCGCACGTCCGACCTAACCGGCGAGGAGGCGCGGGAAGTGCTGCGCTTCTCGCTTGCGATGGTGCGCTCAGGCCGCGAGGGCAGGGAAGTCGTCGTCGCCGACGAACGCTAGGCGAGTTGGTTACCCTCTACTCTCGGAGCTAGAACCAGGCCTTCTTGTTCGCCACGTAGGTGTCGTGGAATTCGTCATCCGGCTTCACGAGATACATGATGCCCTCGATCAGGCCGATGATCCCACTGATGGGGGCCGTTATGATGAGGATGGTCAGCACGATGTGCACGATGCCCGCGCCGACGTATCCCAGGTAGAACTTGTGAATCCCCAACGCTCCCAGCAGGATGCCGAGTATCCCTGCGACAATCTTGCTCTTCGTTGGCTGCATGCTTTCCGAAGCCATTGGTCACCTCCAAGCGTCGTGATGCTATGCCCATACTACCCCTAATCTCGATTTGACACACCTGCCTACGGCATGTCATTATTGGGAGTAATTCGGAATATGTGTTCCATATTTCGCATAGGTCATGAGCACCGATAACACGGTCACGCGCGCTCGGAAGCGACTTGGGCAAATTGACAATAACACGCAAAATGCAACACTTTGCAACGCCATGCAACAAATTTCGATGTTTTTCGCTGCGTCTTGTTCCCATCGACCGCCACAGCGTCGTGGTGGTTCACCTGATACAATGAACCCTGTCATCCTCATTTGCTGAGCGACGATTAGGTGAGCGGACTCCTCAAAGGCCTCGCGGTCACGCTGAAGACCATGAAACGGTCTCCGGTGACCGGCCAGTATCCGGATCCCAGCAAGCGCCTCCCCGTGCAGGAGCGCTTCATGGGGTTTCCCGCTCTCCTGTGGGACTACACGGCAGACGAGCCGTACTGCACCGGCTGCATGGTCTGCGTGCGCGAGTGCCCGACGCAGTGCATGAGCGCCACCATGAAGGACAATCCCCAGCACCCTGAGGGAAAGTCCAAGCGGCGCAAGATCATCGACGAGTTCGAGATCAACCTCAACCGCTGCATCCTGTGCGGCATCTGCGTCGACGTGTGCAACTTCGACGCCATCGAGATGAGCCACGAGCACGAGCAGAGCCGCTACGTCCGCGACGGCTCTCGCGTCGACCTCCCGGCGCTCCTCGAGATGGGCAAGGTCTACCAGCACGACACCGGATGGCAGCCGACCCAGGCCAAGAACATCGGCCGTCCTGACGAGGATGAACAGAAGAAGAAGCGTCCCGTCCGCGCGTCTAAAGACTGAGACCAACACATGGAATCCAATCCTCTCATCGGAGCATGGCGACTCGTCACGTATGAGGCCCACACGGGCGATGACGTGCTGTATCCCCTCGGTGAGGATGCCTCCGGCTACATCATGTACACGCCCGACGGCTACATGTCGGTCCTGATGATGGCGGCGGGCAGGAAGAACTTCGAGGCCGGCGACATGCTTGCCGGCACCGACGAGGAGAAGCTGGCCGCGGCGAGCACCTTCGTCGCGTACTGCGGGCGCTACGACTACCAAGGGGACCGGGTCATTCACAAGATCGAAGTGGCCTTCTACCCCAACCGCGTGGGCACCGAGCAGGTGAGGTACGTCCACCTCGACGGCGATGAGTTGGTCCTGACGACCCCTCCCATGGTGCTGGCCGGGAAGTCGCGGAAGGGGCGAATCGTTTGGGAGAGAGCCGCAACAGGAGGCGAACGTTGACGATCATAGGCGAAGGCGACTACACCTACGAGGTCTCCGGCGAGGACTGGGGCGATCTGCCGGATGGCTGGTCGTACAAGGAGGCCACGTCCGTCGCCGTTGACACGAACGACAATGTCTACGTCTTCAACCGCGGCGAGCATCCCGTCATCGTCCTTGACCGCGATGGCTCGGTCGTCGACTCGTGGGGCGAGGGGATCTTCACGAGCGCTCACGGCGCTGCAATCGGCCCCGATGACTCCCTCTACTGCATCGACGCAGCCGACCACACCGTCCGCAAGTTCACGCTGGATGGTCAGCTCCTGTTGACGCTGGGCGAGAAGGGACGCAGTTCGGGCAGGCTGAGCGGCAAGCCGTTCAGCAACCCCACGCACGCCGCCGTCGACCCTAACACCGGCAACATCTACGTCTCCGACGGGTACAGCAACGCCGTGGTGCATAAGTATTCTCCGGACGGCAAGCATCTGCTTT
>JAPOPA010000066.1 GCA_026713145.1 Chloroflexota bacterium | reverse complement strand
CTCAGAGCGGTGGTGGTACGTAATCTCGGTAAACGTGCGGGGGCCGTACCTGCTTTCGCGTGCGGTGATTCCGGGAATGATCGAACGTGGACGTGGGAGAATCGTCAACGTACTGGGAAGCTCCTCCTACCTCGCTTCTCCCTATAACTCTGCGTACACCACGTCGAAGGCGGCGTTGTACAGCTTGACGCGCTCCCTCGCGGCTGCGACGCAGGAGTATGGCATATCCGTCTTCAACTACGGGCCAGGATTGGTCCGCACTGAGTTGACTGAATATATGGCCGGGCCGGAAATGCCGCGTCCGGCCGCGGAGGCCATGGCGTCAGCGCTGGAGACCGACCTTCGCATCGAGCCTGAGGTGTCGGCGGAGGGGGTGGTGTACATCGCCTCGGGGAAGGCGGACGCCGCGAGCGGCAGGTACCTCGATGTACGCTGGGGCATCGAAGAAATGGTTGCGCGAGTCGTCGATTCGGGTGACGATGAACTCTACATGCTTCAATTGTTGAAGTAAGGCGTCGGTCGCCCGGAGGTCCTATGGCAAGGAAGGTTGGGATGGTCCACACGGTGGAGAAGCTGATTCCCATGTGGGATGAACTTGCGGAGGAGATGATGCCGGGAACGGAGATAATTCACCTCGTGGACGAGGGGCTGCTGAAGGAAATCGTCGCCGGTGGCGAGCTTACCGAAGAGCGAGCCTCGCGCCTCACCTCGCTGGCTGCCGCGGCGGAAGCGTCCGGTGCTGACGCCGTAATGCTGACATGCTCAACCATAGGCCCCGCCGTGGACACGGCGAAAGACAGTATTAGGGTGCCGTTTCTCAAGGTCGACGAGGCCATGGCCGACCGCGCGGTGCAGTTGGGGCAGCACATTGGGGTCATTGCGACTCTGCATACGACTCTGACTCCCACGTCCGACCTCGTGAGGTCACGTGCTGCAGCGCAAGGTAGAGAGGTGCTGGTCGAAACGGTGTTGTGTCGGGGCGCCTTCGAAGCTCTCGGCGCGGGCGATACCGATACTCACGATAGCATCGTGATTGAGAACCTCAAAGAACTCATGGGCCGTGTGGATGTCGTCGTGCTGGCACAGGCAACTATGGCCCGCGTAGCTGATCTTATCTCCGATGACGAGAAGGTGGTTCCCATCCTGTCGAGTCCGAGGCTGGGTGTCGAGCGACTGCGGAGTGTTTTGGCGGGGAATTAACCTCTTCGTCCTCGCTGAGTGCGCTTCATTCCCTTTGCCGACGTTGGCTTGGGGTCGAGTCAGGCCATGCGGGCTACCCAATAGGGCAGATTCTAGGGGCGCGGCGGCATTCTAAGGGGCCCCAGATCACGCCGGAAGCGTATTTGCCGCCCTCCATCACGAACTCCGCCATCGCGCTTCCAACCCATGGCCTCGTAGAAGGCGATTCCTCGCTCATAGCCTTCGACGGTCCACAGTATCGCCTCGCCGTAGCCATCAGCAACGAGGTGTTGCAGAGCGAGTGAAATCAGTGCCTTGCCGATTCCCCTACGCCAGTTGGGTGGATCGACGGCGATGGTATAGAGTTCTCCAAGCTCGGAGTCGATCGGGTCTCGGCTGGGGCCAATGCCGGCCAATCCCACAATGGATCCTATGTGCTCCGAGACCCACCAACGATGCGGAACCGGCTGGGCCAGATAATCCTTCCAGCGTTCGACTAGCTCGGTCGTTACGGACCTATTCGCCTGCGACATCAACTCGCCAAATCCGGCATTCCATGAGTCGATGTAGATTCGGACTACGGCTTCGGTGTCGTCCGGTGTTGCAGGCCTGATGGTGGGTGATGGTTCTGGAGTCGTGTTCGGGATCACCTGACTTTCGTTGATGGTTCGTGATGTACCAGAAAAATCACCCCGCACTCATCGCACGATGACCGAGGATGCGTTGGTAGTCGTCGTTCGTGATGAAGGGCTTTATCTGACGGACGAACTCGGAAAGAGACTCTTCGACCGTGGTGTCGGT
>JAPOPA010000067.1 GCA_026713145.1 Chloroflexota bacterium | reverse complement strand
GTGCGTGGGCCGGTGTTTGGGCCGCCACGCAAGTGGTCGTGCCCTGGGAAGGGGACAGGGGCCACGATCCCGGGGGCAGGGAGGAGCTACAAGCCACTCAAGCGTCTTCTAGGCGGCTACCTCAGCTATTTGTGGGATTCTAGCCCTGTGCATAGTGCCGTCCGGTTCTACCAGCATCACTGGGCGGCCGGTGTGCTCCAGGAGCGCACTCAGACTGTACCCACGCAACCGGTCGATCAGGGTCGGGTTGGTCATGGATGCCGGTAGGAGAATCATGCTGATGTTCTCGCGCTCGACCCATTCGGCCAAGTGCCGGAAGCCGTGGGTTGTAGGAAGAATGACCCCGGCTCCCACACCTCGGGATCGGAGGGTCTCTAGCTGCTGTGCCAACGACGCCCGCCCGAAGATAAACATCTCTCTTTCGCCCAACACTCGAATCCACTTGCGGCGGTTCTCCTCGGGGTAGGGACTGACGAGATAGGACGCGGCGGACAGCTCGAACAACACCACCTCGCCTCCGCCTTCCTCCGCCAGATCGGCAGCTCGAGACCTTAGGACAGCATATTCAGGAGAATCGTCAATACTGGTAATCGCCATGATCCGCCCGGCGTGCGGCGGTTCGGAAGCTGAGGCGGTCCCGGCGCGAACCGACTGCAGGTGAGCGATAACGGCATGAACGATTCTCCGGTCATCGGTCACGAAGCCTTTGAATTCCTTGCCCGGTGCCGACAGCCTACCGGTTCCGAAAACGGATCTGGGGGAGACTTCCCATCCTATGAAGGCAATGGGCGAGGGTGACGAGGATACGAGAAACCATTGATTCTCAAGGGCATGGTTGTTTTCGCCCAAGAGCGTCCATGTGTCTTTCAGGTCGGTAAGCGTCTCCGGCAAGGAGCCTGCGCCGTAGGTGGCCAGCCGTACGCCAGCCTGTTTGAGCTCACGATAGCGACGCGATTCTCCTTGGAGCTTGTCAACGTTCTGAAAGCCCACATACAGATCCGCAACCGTTGGACTGCCCAGCACTTCGGTTTCGATTTCCCGACTGAACTCCAGCATCTCCTTTGGAGAGTTCAGGAATCGAAACCCTTCGATTGGAGGCCCTGCTCCCCGAAGCTCCTGTTCCATCCGAACAATTAGACCCTCGACACCGGTCGCGTCGCGGTTCGCCAGATCATCGGCAGTGATTGACCACTCCATACTTGGCCCTCCTTATCCTCCACCAATGAGGTGGAGTTCCTCTTGCTGTTCGCGGATTGACTACCTCCGACACGTGTACCTCTCACTTTGTACAACGATGTGCGCCGGAAATGAGTCAGTGGACATAGGAGTCGGCGATCCCATTTGATTCGATGATCAGTGGGGATTTAAGTGGAGTCGATTGGCAAAGAGGGTTGGAACAGCCCAAGGGCAGTCCATGGAGTCGCGGCGCCGTACTAGGCACTTGTCTACCGCAGCCGGTGGGCTAGAAGGAACCGTCCTGCGAACTTTTCGGTGTGAGTTCCAGATATAGGGAGGGAGACAGTCAGACGACCTTTGGCATAGGCCTATGCCCGTCTAAAGTCCCTTGTCCGCCAAGGTTGAAGACTCGCGTATCCCTCCAAAGTACGTTTGGGCCACGATGGACTTCATGATCCTGGAGTCAGGATTAGAAGACCCGCGTCACTCAACCGGTTGCCGGCAAGTATTTGCAGGAGTCGTGACGCCTTCGCAAATACACTATCATCTCCCCATCCATGTTTTCAGTGTGGTGGGACGGTCTCTTCCTCAATGCCTTGACCCTTCTGTTGGCAGTAGGGTTAGACCGCCTTTTCCCCGAGCCTCCCACCAAAATCCACCCAGTGGTCTGGATGGGACGCATGATAGCCGTAATGGAGCGTGTCGCGCCGCAAAGGCCGGCGCCTGCGTTCCTATTCGGCTGCGCCATCGTAATACTCGTAGTGGGTGTATCGACAGGTATTGCCTGGCTTGCAGCGGTTGCGCTGGTGTCAATACATCCGCTGGCCTACGTGACGGGTGGCGCGATAATGCTTCGGACCACCTTTACGGTCAAAGGACTCTCATCGGCAGCGAAGTGCACACAGCAGACCCTCGGCGAGGGTCGACTTGACGCGGCGCGGGCGAGTCTGAGGAGTCTGGTCAGTCGCGACCCTGCAGCCCTGCCCCCACAATTGGTGGCTGCATCGGCCATAGAGTCCGTGGCTGAGAACACGACGGACAGCTATGTGGGAACGTGGCTCGCGTTCGCAGTATTCGGCGTGCCGGGCGCGGTGGCCTACAGGGCTGTAAGCACGCTCGACAGTATGCTGGGATATCGTGGCAGCTACGAGTATCTCGGCAAGGCTGCCGCTCGCCTGGATGACGCTGCAAACCTGATACCGGCACGGTTGAGCGCGCTCCTGCTGTTGCTGAGTGGGGCGCTGGGCAACTTGTCCGTTCGCCGTGCCTGGTTCGTCATGTTGAGAGACCATAGACACACCGCGAGTCCCAATGCAGGATGGACTATGAGTGCAATGGCGGGGCTTCTGGGAACACGGTTGGTTAAGTCGGGGCACTACAGTCTCGGCGAGGGAATGCGGGAGCCGAATGCTGAGGATATCGGCACTGCGATCCGGGTCGCTGAGCGGACTGCCATACTCGCGGTGGTTGCAACCATAGGCTTGCTGACGATGCGGCACGCCCTCGTAAGCTGATACGAGGCGGATGGGCTTGACGACGATTTATGGGGGTTGAACGTAGTGGAGTTGCGCTCCTTGGGCCTCGAGCAGGAGAGGGGTGATGCCCCGCTTCATCAGCGTGAGGGCAGTGGTCGTGACCGCGGGGCGGTCATTGTCCCTCACCACCACCTCCTGATAGACGGGCTCCTCTGGGTAATACGGCTGTGGGATGTCGAGGGTGTAGTAGCGCGGCTGCAAATGGACGCCAATATAACCGTCTTGCTCGGGCGTGTCGTCGTCTTCCGTTGGGATCGACAGGACAGCCGCCGCTTCACCTGCTTCGAACCACAACTCACCTATCTCGTAATCTTGCAGAAACTGGCCTTCGAGGAAGAAATCCAGGTTCAACGCAAGATTGTATGAGATACCGCCTACCCTCCTGAACGTGAACACGGCAGGCTCGCCCTCGGTGATCGAGTCTTGCGCTGTGAAGGACACCACCGGGTCATCGTCACGCACTGACACGTTGGCCGACGGCGAGACCGGTATAGGGTGGTCGGCGTCGGTGAAGGTGCGACCGATGAGCGTGACGGTGATGACGCTGTCGTCCTCCGCGGTGTTGTCATTTTCCGTTGCAACGGTCAGTGTTCCTGAAGCTTGGCCGACGGGTATCATCACCGAGGTGGGCGGTGTCCCGCTGATCATCGCGCCATCTTCGGTCACGCTTACGCTCACCGCCAATTCCGACGTCGTCTCGCCTTGACGGGTGAGTACGAACGATACGTTCTCGCCTTCCGCGATGGGGGAGTCGCTCGCGGAAATCGTAACGGTCTGCCGGTAGTTGCCGGTCTCGGCAGGGCCGGCGGAAGCGTCGCTGCCGCCAGCATCAACACTTACGGAGATCGGGTAGCGACCGAGTCCTCCCGGGGACAGGGACTCGGCCTCTAAGGCAAGGCGATACAGGTGCCATCCGTCCGGCAGACGCCTCAAGTCCTCGGGCGCTTTGAGGGTTTCAATGTAGCTGTGGGGCGCGTCGTTGATCCCGAGGGAGGTGGTAAGAGCAAAGGCGGGAAAGGCATTCCTTGGAGGCTCGTTTTCGTCCTCCAAGGTCAACTGGTAGGTAGAGATATCGGAGCTCACTTCGCGAAAACTGGCTGAACCGACGCCGGTAAACAGTACCGTCATTAGTAGCACAAGGACTGCAATAGATATACCTGGGATGGCCGCTTTTCCTATGGACCGGCCTGAACTCCCTACAAAAGTTCTCATTTCTCACCTCCTTGAGGCTTTGCCATGAACGAGATATTCGCTCATATGTGTCCAAGCCACTCGATTCTCAAAATACAGGCCGCAAACTCCGTATTCTCTTGAAACTTGTAACGTTTCAACTCACATGAAGTTGGAATTTCAACTCATGTAGGTTCGCTAGTGGAACCTGTGCACTATGGCAAACAAGCACAAAGTTGCCATGGATGGAGTCGGAGTGGGCACAACGTGCTCCAATCAGCAGAGACAGAAGCGCCGCAGATACACCGACTACCGGCTTGACCTCTGGAGGTAAGTTCCCCACTACGTAGCCCCATGAGCCCCGCCCCACTGGACTCACACCGTTCCGTTCCCACTAAGATCCCAAGCTAATCTTGAGTATGATAGTTCTGTCTACAGTGAGAAGCGGTTCGCCTTTCTCATGGTGGAGTAGATCTCACCACTCGGGCATCGGTGTTGGAATAGTGTCACCCGTGCGACGGGTCCCCGTCGTAGCCACAGGACACGAGTTCGAGTCCCAGATGGGGCTAGCTACGAAGCTTCATCAGCGTGCAGGCAGCGCCGAGCCCGGCGAAGTCCCACCAACTATGACGACTCGCTTGGTGCTCATATGCGCGGCTCCCTTCTCGCGCCGCCCTCCATCAATTGCACAGGCGTCTTACGGCCGGAAGCAAGCGTGTGGTGGAGATAGGGGGACTGTACTGCGAATGTTTCGCTGGGAGGTCACTCTTGGCGCTATACGCTGAAAGGGCAAAGCCCGTATGCATGCAGGGCCAAGGGATGTGGTGGGGTCCCGATCGGCGTCGGGGACGAAGGTCTGTTGCGAGTTGTGCGGCAAAGCTGCGGTTGCCAAGTTATGGGGCGTCTTGTGTCGCGCCGTTGGAGGCTCATAGGATAGTATTAGGAGCAGTGTTCCCCTTCACCCAGTCGCTGACATGAGCCGAACAATCCTAGTTTCCAATCGTCTTCCGGTAACCGTCCGGCAAGGTCGGTTCGGTGCGCAGGAACTTGTGGTCAGCAGTGGGGGGTTAGTCGCTGGACTTAATCCCCTCCACGAAAAGCGGAATGGCATATGGATCGGCCATGCCGGGGAAGAGCCTGACAGCGGGTCGGTGGCGGCTCTGGCTGCCCGTGGGCTGGTGCCAGTAGACGTCTCCGAGTCCGACTATCGAGACTACTACGAGGGTTATGGGAATTCGGCGCTTTGGCCGCTGTTCCATTACCTCCTGGAAACCTGCGAGTTCGATCCCGGCCACTTCGACGCCTACCGGCGGGTCAACGAAGTGTTCGCGGAGCACGTGGCCGAGCACGCCAGGCCAGGGGATGCGGTGTGGATTCACGACTATCAGCTCATGCTGTTGCCGCACATGGTGCGGGAGCGAATTTCGGATGTCCGGATCGGCTTCTTTCTGCACACGCCGTTTCCGTCATCGGAAGTATTCCGAGTGTTGCCGCAGAGAGAGGATATTCTTCGCGGTCTTTTGGGCGCCGACCTGATAGGCGTTCACACGTACGAGTACGCCGATCACCTCCGCCGTAGCTTGCGGAGAATGCTGGGAGTCGAGAGCAGGGGGGGAAGCGCTTGGTTCCACGGTCGTGAGGTGCGCATAGAGACTCATCCTCTCGGCATCGACGCCAAGTCGCTACGCGACCGCGCCTTCTCCCGTACCGCCGATCGGACGCTCGCCAACCACAAGAATACTTTTGGGGAGCGTCGGGTAATCCTGAACGTCGAGCGGCTCGACTACACGAAAGGCGTGCCGCTTAAGCTGGAAGCTTTCCGAACACTTCTGAAGAACGCGCCTGAGTGGCGGAAGAACGTAGTCTATCTGCAGGTCGCCGTCCCCTCGAGGGAGGCAATCGAGAGCTACCAAGAGTTGCGGGCAGAAGTTGAACAGCTGGTCGGAGAGATCAACGGATTGTATGGAGGGCCGGCCCACATCCCGATCCATTACCTGTACCGTTCAATATCCCAGGAGGAGCTTGGGGCGCTGTACCGGCTGGCAGACGTGGCCTTCGTGGCCCCGGTGCGCGACGGACTGAACCTCGTTGCCAAGGAGTATGTCGCGTGCCGCGACGACGGCGGGGGCGTGCTGGTATTGAGTGAGTTTGCAGGGGCGCTGTCCGAGATGGGCGAGACGCTGAGGGTCAACCCGTGGGATATCGAAGGCACGGCTGACACGCTGAAACGCGCCCTCGAAATGGATTTCTCAGAATGCAGCGAACGCATGATGCCCATGCATCGCCGGGTCGTGTCGAACGGTGTCCATCGATGGGTCGACCGGTTCATGGCATCGTTGCTGAATCCCATCCACGAGCCGGCGGACAGCCCGCCGCTGCTGGAGCCGGAGGTGCTTGCCAACACCATGGCTCACCACTTCGCTCGGGCCGATACCGCCCTGCTCATGTTGGACTACGACGGCTCTCTCAGGGAGTTCACAGACTACTACGAAGACGCCATCCCGACTGAGAAGATCCTGGGCCTGCTGCAGTCGCTGTCGTCACTGCCGGGCGTCGAGGTGTACATGAACAGTGGCCGGGAACGCGAGGTGCTAGACAACTGGTTTGGCGGAGTGGGTGTGTCGCTCATCGCTGAACACGGGACGTGGATCAGGCAGCGGGACGAACCGGGGTGGAAACGCATGGGTGCCCCGCCCTTCGTGGCGTGGAAGGACGAGGCCCGAACCGTATTGAATGAGTACGTGGATCGGACGCCCGGCGCACGTCTCGAAGAGAAGTCATCCGCGCTCGTATGGCACTATCGCGAGGCCGACGAGGAACTGGCCTCGTGGCAGGCGCTGGAGCTGACGACCATGCTGGAAACGCGGTTCGCGAACGAGCCGGTACAGATAACCACCGGCGCGTGTGTCATAGAGATACGCCCGCAGGGGTTTGACAAGGGTCGAGCCTATGCCTACGTCAAGGAGCAACGGGGGCCGTACAATTTCACCCTGGTAACCGGGGACGATCGTACCGACGAGGACGTGTTTGAACGCCTCGACCCCGGCAACTACTCAGTGCGCGTCGGCGCGGGCGGAAGCGCGGCGCTGACCGCCGTTGCCTCGCCCGCCGCGATGCGACGACTGCTACGGTCTCTTGCCGAGATGCGCCGCACCGCGTATGGGATCGACGCCCGATAGATTCCGCGATTGCTTGCGGCGAATCGTCACCACCCAGCCCAGTTCGAGAGGGGTAGCTAAGTGAATCTCACCGACATCCAGTCTTGGAGGGTGTCCTCGAAAACACCCGTTCAGCTTGAGCCTGTCGAAGGCTCGAGGCGCTGTTCGTGGTCCAGCAGACTCACTAAGAACGGTCTTCAAGCACTTCCATTTGGAATAAAGGGTAGCGGGGACTCGAACCGCCGGGAAGCCGTCTAGGGAGCCGCTACGCCGTTTTGGGCCCGTAGTCGCCGTAGCAAGTGGGGAAGGAGGGACTCGAACCCTCACGCCTTGCGGCACATGATCCTAAGTCATGCTCGTCTGCCAATTCCGACACTTCCCCACGCGCGATGGGAGGGTATTTCGATTATAGCTTGTGGACGGAGCGGTGCAAAGGAAGTCCGGCCGGCGAAGGTCGCGTGTCTAGGCGTTTAGGTTAGGTCATCTGCCGTGACACCTCCTCGTTCTCGCAGGAGGGCTGCGACGGCATCGTTGTCTTTCTCAATCGCTATGTCGAGGGCGGTCTTGCCGTCGTCGGAGAGTGCGTTGATGTCGGCGCCGTGGGACAGGAGGAACTCGATCCCGATGAGGGGGTCTCCGTAGCGTTCCTCCCAGGTTGGGGGATATATCAACGCCTGGAGAGGGGTCTGTCCGCGCCGGTTCATTCGATTTACGTCCGCTCCATGTCTAATGAGGAGACCGGCGACTTCGAGGTTTCCCTTGGTGGTGAATTCACCAAGGTGCGTGCGTCCCGTCTGCCGCCGGGCGACTTCGACATCGGCGCCGGCGTCGATGAGAGCCCTGACGACCTCCAAGGAGGTCTCCTCGGGCAGGTCGATGGCAAGCGGTATGGCCATCTGGTCCCACGATCCCCGGCCGTTTGGGTCGGCGCCCACGGAGAGCAGGTACTTCATCACCTCGATCTGTCCAGAACGGACGGCCCAGAGCAGCGGGGGATCGGACCATTCGGCGCCGATCCGGCGGTTGGTGAACTCCGGGTCGTCCTCGACGCAATTCTTTATCTCGTCGAGCATTCCCAGGCAGATGAGCACCTGTGGAGTCACCGCGGCGCCCTGCTCTATGAGGTACTCTCCCACCTCCTCCTGTCGGCGGAAGGCGGCCCATTCGAGGGGGGGGCGGTTCCGGTATATGTCCCGTCGGTTGATGAGATACTCGCCGTCGTTCATCTGGCGCTTGACCTCTTCGAGGTCGCCCACGACCGCCGCGGAGAAGATGTCGTGTCTCGCGCCGTATCGGAGGAGGATGTCGATCTTCCCCTCGTCCCAGTGGTTGATGGCTGAGTGAAGGGGCGAGCCTCCGTGGATGGCGGGAAGGTTGGGATTGGCCCCCGCCTCGAGGAGGAGATGAACGGTCTCCCTCGACCCCTCCCAGCAGGCGAGGACGAGAGGGGGCGACCACTGGTGGTTGCCCTCGCAGCCGTAGGCGTCGACATCCGCGCCGTACTCGATCAGCAGGCGGAGGAGGTCGGCGTGCGTATACGCGGCAAAGTGAATGGCACGGACCGTCTCACCCTCGGACGGGTCTCCCCAGGGAGAGCCCCATCCCCAGTCGCCCCGGATGGCGGCAACGCCCCGCGCGTCCGCATTCGCGAGGGAGGGATCGTTATCGAGGAGCTCGCGGACCCTGTCGAGGTCACGCGCGCCGACAGCCTTGAAGAACTCGTGGTCGGGCGGTAGCGCGGACTTATGCCTTTCCGTTCGGGCAGTGTAGGTGGAGGACGGTTCGATCTGGGTGCGGAGGGCGTCCCAGTCGTCGAAGCCGTACTCGAGGGCGACGGCATCGCGGGCGTCCGCGACGGAGAAGGGAGGCCCGTCGTCCTCCGACGCTTGTTTGTTCATGAGGGACTGGACCTGGTTTCGGAAGATTCTCAGGTCGGGGTTGGAGGGTAGCTGTTTGTGGGGGGTCAAGGCGATTCCTTTCTGATGTCGGTGGGATTCTCTCACCGCAGAGAGCGCCGAGGACGCGGAGTGAGAGGAGACTATGCTCGAGTCTTGAAGTATTTTGCGTCCTTTCTGGCGATCTCGAAGGCGGTCTTGCCGTTCTTGTTGAGGACGGTGGGATCGGCTCCCGCTTCGAGCAGGACCTCGGCGGCCTCGACGCATCCCTCGTAGGTGGCGCGATGCAGGGGAGTGCGACCCTTCTTGTCCTGGGTGTTAAGGTCGGCGTTGTGCCGGGCGAGGAGGCGGATGATGTCTGCCCGGTTGGCCTCGGCTGCAAGCTGGAGGGGCGTTCGGCGTGCCTTGTTGAGAGGATTGACCAATGCTCCCCGTTCCAGGAGTATCTCGGCGCACTCAATGGAGCCTGCGCGTGCGGCCCAGTGGAGAGGTGTCATGCCGTAGTCGTCGGTGGCGTCGACCAGCTCGGCGGCCTCATTGAATAGCTCTTTCAGGCGCGATGTGTCGTTGAGGGCGCAGGCGGTGAAGACGTCGTAGTATGCCCCGTCGGCGATGAGGATGCGGGCAATCTCGCGCTTATTGGGTTGTTCCTCCTCATTCCAGCCCGGCGCGGCGGCCACCTGAAGGGAAGTGGAGCCTTTCTCGCCCCAGCCCTTGATCGGAAGCTCGTGGTGGACTCCCGCACCATACTGCAGCAGGAGCTTGACCATATCGACGTGTCCGCCCGTCGCCGCCCAAAAGAGCATGGAGGTGTTGTCGGGCCAGCCGACATGGGGCTTCAGGACGGAGATGCCCGTCGCGTCGATCGCTCCCGACTCGAAAACGGTTTGAACCACGTCCATCGCGCCCATGTACACGGCGTCGAAGAAATTGTTGTACTCAGTGGGGTCCAAGTCGAGGGCTATGCCGTGGTCGAGCATGAACTTGACGGCAGGCCCACAGCCCCTCCTGTTCAACAAGAGCCGGTGAAGCAGAATGCTCCCGATGCGGTCGAGCACCTGCGGTCCATCGGCCAGAAGCGCCTCCATTCGTCCGATGTCGGATGTGCCAACCCAGTTCCTGCGTTCAGTGCCGATGGAGGCCGCGATGAACTGCTCCTCGGCAGGAGTGAGACCGAAACTCTCCCGGTCCTTGGGAAACCAGTTATTCCAATGTCTGACTGCGTTCGCCGTGTCCATGTGATTGTCCCCGAGTTCTCTGCCTGTCTTACCGCCACGCTCTCGGAGGAGTGAAGCTCCGCCCCTTGCTCCGCCTGGCCGACGAACTCCGCTCAGCTTCGCGGCTCTCCATTTGGATTATGAAGAAACCTCTACGAGGGGTTTGATTGTTTGGGTGTCGGTCGAGGCGCGGGCGACATCAAGGTCGTACATCCGCTGGAGGTTCAGCCAGAACTCGGGGGTCATCCCTAGTGCCCGTCCTATTCGCAAGGCCGTGTCGGCCGTAATCGACCTGCGGCGGCGGACTATTTCGTTGATGCGGATTGGGGGCACGCCAATGGCCTTCGCCAAACGGTACTGGCTAATGCCGAGCTCTTCCAGGATCTCCGCCAGGTGCTCTCCGGGGTGGATCGGTGAACTTGTGGTCATGGGGTTGTTCCTCAGTGATAGTCGGTAATTTCTATGTTCATTTGCTATCATTCGCACTATCTAACGCGGGGAGAGTGCTGAACATGATACTCGAAAGCCTGTTGGAACTCGTCGAAACGCTCAAAGCGCGTATCGACACGCACGGTGACAAACTCCGGCAGAGCGAGTGGCTTACCCGCTACGCATTGATCGATCCATTGCTGAGAGAACTTGGTTGGGACACTGAGGATCCATCATTAGTGATACCTGAATACCAATCAGGCCACAGAAGAGCCGACTACGCGTTACTAGGTGATAGCAAGCCTTTGATAATGTTAGAGGCAAAGAAGCTGGGAACGCCGTTGCGCGATTCGGTTCTGAGCCAAGGTATCCAATACTGCTTGGAGGAAGGAACAAAGCACTTCTCTGTTACCGACGGCCAAAGCTGGGAGGTTTACGAGACACACAAACCAGTTCCAATCGAACAGAAACGGGTTGTCGAGTTTGATCTGAAAGACCTTTCACCCACAGAGGTTTGCCTGAAGGCGCTTGCGCTTTTGAGGCCGTCCGTCCAGTCTGGTCATGTGATCCCTGGACATGAGTCGGTCGTTGGGTCGACCGAAGATCCCCCAGTGGCTCCGAAGCCTCCAGTCACGGACGATCCGCCGCCACCACCGCCTCCTCCAGATTCGGAACGGTTGACGGAAATCACGCAGGCTACGGGCCGCAAGGTAGCTGAGATGGTGTTCCCCGACGGTAGCCGAACCCTGTTGAAGAATTGGTCTTACTTGCCGGTGGAAGCGGTCAGGTGGCTAATGACCAAGGGAATGCTAAGTGCCAGCGACTGTCCCATCATGCGTAGTGGTTCGCGGTCGTCTCAATACATAGTTCATACCCATCACTTTCATAGAGATGGGACTCCGTTCAGAAGGCACAGCGAAGTGAATGGACTTTATGTTGAAAGATTCGGCAACAGTATCAGCCTACTCGACAGAACTAAGTTCGTCTTAGAACACTTTGATCAAGACCCCGCGCAGTTCGGCATCCGCTTTGCCTGACAAGGATTGCCTCTCTATTCACCTTCTCTCCCCCTCACGACACGTGCGGCCTGTGCTGTATCCAGGGGCGGGCCTGCTCGAAGGCGGCGGAGGCGGCCAGGACGGTCTCTTCGTCGTATTTGCGGCCCATGATCTGGAGGCCGATGGGGAGGCCGTCGGGTGAGAAGCCCGCGGGGACGGACGCGGCGGGGTGGCCGATGGCGTTGCCATGCATGGTGTAGGCGCCGTTCCAGTACTGGATGGGAAAGGACGATTCGCCCGTGATGCTGCCGGGGAAGGTCTCATTGGGGAAGGCGGGGAAGGACGTGACGGGCGACATGATGAGGTCGTAGGTCTCGAAGGCGTCGTCGAAGGTGGCCTTGAGCTCCGCTATGCGACCCTCGGCGCGCATGTAGTCGCCGGGCGTGACGCGCGAACCCATCTCGATCATGAAGCGCGCGAACTCCGTCATGCGGTCGCCGTACTCTTCCAGGTACCGGGCCAGGCCGTCGTACGCGGGGGCAGCCTGCATGGGCCCTAAGGAGTCATACGGCTCAGGGAGGACCATGTCCAGCTCCTCGACCGAGCAGCCCATCTCCTCGAAGACCATGGCGGCCTTGTAGGTAACGTCGACGACCTCGGGGAAGACGGGGGCGAACCCGAAATCGGCGCTCCACCCGATGCGGAGGCCGTCGATGCCGCGTTCGGTCGCGGCCATGAAGTCGGGCGGAGCCTGACGGATGGAGGCCTGGTCGCGGCGGTCGAATCCGGCCAGGGCTTGAAGGAGCAGCGCGGCATCGCGCACGGAGCGAGCCAGCGGGCCGGACTGGGAGAAAATGTTCGGCATCGGAGGTCCGCCCAGTCCGGTGTAGCCGGATACGCGACCCTGGGTCGGCTTGATGGTGTAGATGCCGCAGAAGTTGGCGGGTATTCGGAGCGAACCTCCCCCGTCACTCCCTGTCGCGACGGGGGAGAGGTAGGCGGCAACGGCTGCCGCCGCGCCTCCGCTCGATCCGCCGGGCGTCCGGTCGGTGTTCCATGGGTTCAGTCCGAGCACTCCGAGGGAGTTTTCGCAGCAGCCGACCATGCCGAACTCCGGCACGTTGGTCTTGCCGAGCATGACGCCCCCCGCGTTCAACACCCGCTCCGCGACGGCGGAGTTCCGCTCCGGCACGCGATTCTCGTAGACGACCGACCCCATCGTCGTTCGTACGCCCGCCGTCATCTGGGTGTCCTTGATGGGCACTGGCAGACCGTGCAGTGCTCCGAGCTTGTCGCCGCGCATGACGGCGGCCTCGGCGGCCTGCGCCTGCTCCATCGCGAGGTCGGGCGTCACGAGGAGGAAGGAGTTGAGCTGCGGGTCGAGGCGGTCGATGCGCTCGAAGAACATCTCCGCCAGTTCCACGGGCGAGACCTGCTTCGTCGCTATGAGTTCCAGCAAGTCGCCTGCCGATGCGTATGCCAGCCTCTCGTCTGCCATCAAACTTCCTCCACTTGACTCCATTTGCGGGGAATTCCTGCGTTCAGAAACCACGCTGGGCCGCAATTGTAGAGCAATCCGCCGCCTTGTGTGCGGGATAGGCCGATAGTACACTGTGACCATGTCACAAGTACGCGCCGGGGCGTCTCCATGCCGCTAAGAGACAGGCCTTCCACCAAGGATCTGCGTGTTGCGGCCAACCGTCACGTTTGGCTGGATGACCACGACCGGAGCCGGGCGGAGGCCGCCGGCGGGCCGATGATCGCCGCCGAGGGTGACGGCCTGCGCGTGGTCGACTCCGAGGGACGATCCTGGATAGACGTGACCGGCGGACAGGGCGCCGTCAACGTCGGCTACGGTCGCACCGAGATGGCCGACATAGTCTATGAGCAGACGGCTGCCATTAACTACATGCCGCAGCGGTCTGCAATTCCCTCCACCATCGACCTCGTTCGCAAGATCGCGGAGATCACGCCGGGCACGTTGAGTCGCACGTTCCCCGTCAGCAGCGGCTCGGAGGCCAATGAGACCGCCATCAAGGTCGCCAGGGCGTACCACAAGCGCAACGGGGAGTCGGGCCGCTACAAGATCATCAGCAGGTTCGGTTCGTATCACGGGGACCTGGGCCTCGTCCAGTGGTTTGGCTCATCTCATGACCACCGCAATGCGGACTACGAACCGGCCTATCCCGGGATGGTGTACGCGCCTCAGCCGAACGTGTACCGGCGCGGCGCCGGAGACCTCACGCCTTCGGAGTGCGCGGTGATGTGCGCGAAGGCCGTCGGGGACCTCATCAAGTACCACCAGCCGAGCACGGTTGCGGCGGTGATAGCAGAGCCCGTAACCAACGACGGCATCGTACCCGGCCCGGAATACTGGCCGATGCTGCGAGAGATATGCAACGAGTACGGCGTCGTGCTCATCGCCGACGAGGTGACGACGGGACTGGGACGTACGGGCAAGATGTTCGGGGTCGACCACTGGGGCGTGGAGCCCGACATCATGACGATGGCGGGCGGGCTGAGCGGCGGATACATGCCCATCGGCGCGACCACGGCCACGACTGCGATAGCCGACCGATTCGCTGGGACGGACTCCTTCTTCAGGCACGTGTTCACGTTTGCGGGACATCCCGTGGCGGCGGCGGTGGCGCTGAAGAGCATCGAGATCGTCGAGTCGGAGGGGCTGGTGGAAAACGCGGCCGATTCAGGCGAGTACCTCTTGGAGGCGCTCACGACTCTGATCGGCGACCATCCCATCGTGGGAGACGTTCGAGGTCTGGGGCTGTTGTGCGCCGTCGAGCTGGTGAGCGACCGCACCACGAAGGCCGGGTTTGGTCCTGGGCTGCGGATGTCCGAACGTATGACGGCCAAGTTCAGCGAACATGGGCTCATTCTGCCCGTCCGCGGCAACGTCATTCCCATTACACCGCCGCTTACGATAACTCGTGCCGAGATCGATGAGATCATGCACGGAATCGACCTTGCTCTCTGGGAGATCGAGGGAGAGCTGGGCATCGCGTCGATGGCCTGAAGACCGGAGAGGAGCGCAAACAGGCGATGAACGTACTCTCGAAGACCGAAGAGCTCCGCCGTGCAGCGCTCGATTACCTGTGGATGCACAACCGCGGCTGGATCGACATGGCCGAGCAGGGCGAGCCGGTCATCATGGTCGAAGGCGACGGGATGCGGGTGAAGGACTCCGAGGGCCGCACGTGGATCGATCCGAACGGCGGCTACGTGTCGGTGAACGTCGGGTACGGCAGGAAGGAGATCGCGGAGGCCGCTCGTGAGCAGATGCGCAAGCTCTCGTTCCAGCCGCCGGGCGCGGCGACGGAGCCGCTCATCCGTGTTTCGGAGAAGATCGCCGAGATCGCGCCCGGTTCGATGGAGCGCGTCTACCCCGTCAACGGCGGCTCGGAGTCAACGGAAACGGCGATCAAGATCGCGCGAGCCTACCACAGGCGCAACGGGGAGCCGGGCAGGTACAAGGTCATCAGCCGTCGCAACTCGTACCACGGCGCGACGGGAGGCGTCCTCTCGATGGCGGGAAACGCCGCTGCGGACCGATCAGACTACGAACCCTTCTATCCCGGCATGATCTACGCGCCGCAGCCGAGCCCCTACCGGTGCGAGTCGGGGGCGACAAGTGCGTCCGACTGCGCGGTGTACTGCGCCCAGCAGGTGGAGGAGCTCATCATCGCGCACAATCCGGCCACGATCGCGGCGTTCATAGGCGAGCCAATCGCCAGCAACGCGGGCAACGCCGTTCCGGGAGACGAGTACTGGCCGATGGTCCGCGACATCTGCGACCGGTACGGCGTCCTGCTCGTGTCGGACGAGGTGATATGCGGGTACGGTCGCTCGGGCGAGTGGTTTGGGATACAAAACTGGGACATCGTCCCGGACGTGATGGGGTCTGCCAAGGGCATCGTGAGCAGCTATATGCCGTTTGCCGCCGCCGTCGCCAGGAAGGAGATCGCGGACGCCTTCGAGGGCGAGGACAACTATTTCCGCATGGCCAACAGCTTCGGGGGACACCCTGTCGCGGCAGCCGCGGCGCTGAAGAACCTCGAGATCATCGAGGAGGAGGGACTCGTCGAGAACTCCAAGCGCATGGGCGAGTACTTCCGGTCGCAGCTCAGGGAGCTCCAGGCCGACTACACGTTCATCGGCGACGTTCGGGGAATCGGACTTATGAATACCGTCGAAATGGTTGCCGACCACGAGACGAAGGCCGACTTCGATCCCGCTCTCCGGGTGCAGGACCGCCTCGGCGATAAATTCCATGACCGTGGATTGATCCTGAGGCCGGTGGGGCAGTTCCTGAACATTTCGCCTCCGCTTTGCGTTACAAACGATGACATCGACGCGATTGTAACTATACTGGACGACTCCTTCCGGGAGTTGGTAGAAGAAGTGCCGCAACTTAAGGGGTGAATACGTATCGATAAATCTATGAGCCAAGAGACAAATGGGGAGGAATTATGACAAACCGTCATAACAATCGAGGCGGTGGACGCAGGGAACGGGTCGCCATCTTCATTGACGGGAGCAATCTCTATCACAGCCTCCAGGAGAACTGCGGGCGATTTGACGTGGACTTTGCCGCGCTGGGTCACCGGCTGGCCGACGGCAGGGAATTGCTGCGCATCTACTACTACAATGTGCTCCGCGATGCGGAACGAGACCCTCAGGCATATCAGGACCAGCAGAAGTTTCTGACGGCCCTCAACAACACGCCCTACATCGAATCGCGGCTCGGCAGTTCCAAGATGCGCGGCCAGGTCACGGTGGAAAAGGGCATCGACATCATGATCGCGACCGACCTGCTCAAGTTCGCGTGGGACGATCTGTACGATGTGGCTATCCTGGTCAGCGGGGACGGCGACTTCGCTTACGCGGTCGAGACGGTCAAGAACATGGGCAAGCACGTTGAGGTAGCCGCGTTCACGCCGAACCTGTCACAGGAGCTTGCGGCGGCGGCGGACGACCGCCATTTCTTCACGGCCGACTACTTTTCCGACATATGGAGCAGGGGGCGAAGGGGCCCACGATTCCCTCAAGGCAATCAGGGACGGCGGGAACAGCAGCAGCCCGAACAGAGGCAGGAAGCGCCGCAGCGATCCCACGGGCCTCGTCGGTTCCTCGACCGGTTCCGGGGCGGCAGGGCCGATTCCTAGAGAGTCTCGAACGAGACAAGCCCCGTCCTACGTAGCCAGCCAGTCGGGTGTGAAACGGCAAAGTATCATCCGCCCACCCTGGTCGGCCTCGTGGAAGCACAGGATGTGCCCGTCCGCGACGGCGAGGTCGGAGTAGGACGCTAGGCCTTCGTGCAGCACCTTCGCCACGGGCCATGTGCGGCACTCGTCGTAGCTCACCCGGACCGTCAGGTGCGTCCGTATCTCGGCATTTGCGGGGTGCGACAGGAGCACGCGGCCCTCGTCGAGCCGGACGATACCCGCTTGGCATGAAGGTTCCGGCAGGTTCGGATCGTACTCGACCTCCGTCCACGTCTCCCCACCATCCTTGCTTTGGGCGAATGCGCGGCGCCTGACGTCGTGACGGCTGCGCATGTTCATGTAGACCGTCCCGTCCAGCAGTTCAACTGCTTCGCACTCGTCCGATGCGTCCCGGGTCATTTCCTCTCCTCGCTCCCACGTCCGACCACCATCGTCGCTGAATAGAGCGTAGGACGACTGGACCTGGTTCCACACGGGAGGAGGGTCCCGCCACGTGGCAGGCCCCGGACTCGTGTCCGACCAGCAGGGAATGAGCAGGCGTCCGCTGCGAAGCTGGATCCCATGACCCGGCCCCGTGCCGAGGTACGACCACGAAGGGTCCTTCACGCTGCCGGTGATCTCCTCAGGCTCGCTCCACGTGAGGCCGTCGTCCTCGCTCCGCGTGATGTACACCTGTTGGTTGTCCTTGCAGAAGGTCAGGATGACCGTGCCCGTCCTACGGTCAACGACCGGGCAGGGATTGCCGCACGTGCGGCCGCCATCCGCGACGACCATACGCCGCTCCTCCCACGTCCGCCCGCCATCGGTGCTGCGCCTTACGAAGATATCGATCTCGTCATCGTCCCGCCCAGTGTGACGACGCGCCTCGCAGAACGCCAGGACGGTTCCCTCAACGGTTACAACCAGCGCGGGTATGCGATACCGCCGATAACCGCCCGTTCCTGAGACGAACAGTTCCGTTCTATCCATATCCACGCCTCCGCCTCCGGTCCATTGCCCTAGTACCGTTCCCATCTGAATGTGACAAACAGCCAGATGCCGATCTATCCCCTCTCCCGTCGGAGGCTGTCTCATAGCTTCACGCGGCGTGCAGTGATTGAGTACACGCTGGGGATGTGATGGGCGATGACCGGTAGACTCTATAGAGTCT
>JAPOPA010000068.1 GCA_026713145.1 Chloroflexota bacterium | reverse complement strand
TTCGGCTACCTGAACTTCATGGACGTGTCCGCCCGGGGCGTGAACCCCAACGGCGGCAGCAGCTTCTTCTGGGGCAAGTCGTGGGACACCTTCTGCCCGCTGGGTCCGGTTATCGTGACGGCGGACGAGGTGGAGGACGCTCAGAATCTCGATATCAAGCTCTGGGTCAACGGCGAGCCGCGTCAGGACCACAACACGAGCGACATGGGCCGAACGGTCGAGGAGACGGTCGAGTTCATCACGTGGATCACGACGATGAAGGCGGGTGACGTAATCGCGACGGGCACGAACCACATCGGGCTCGGTCCCATCCAGGACGGCGACGTGATCACGGAGGAAATCGGCGACTTCGGGCTGCTGACGGTCAACGTCACCGATCCGTGGAAGCGCACGTGGCCTCGCCTGCCGCTGAACAAGATGTCGGCCTTCGAGTCGTCGATCCGCTCAAAGAGCCAGGCGGTCGATTAGGGTCGCGCTCCTGCTGAGCGTTGCCCTTCGACAACTCCGGGAACCCCCTCTCTGTATCTCTCCCCCGGCGGGGGAGAGATTTGGGGATGGTGCATCTCTTCCTTGGCGGGGGAGAGACTGAGGTTGGTGCATCTTTTCTCCGGCGGCTACACCCTCACCCCCGTATCGAGTACGGGGCAGATTACCCCTCCCCCAGGACGGGCTGACAGGGGTAGGTATTTGACTACCGCCTACTCTTCATTGATGAAAAAGTAACCCGGCCCTGTCATTCTGAGCGGAGCCGAAGAATCTAAAGTGTCTGTTACAACGTAAAGCTGATATGGAGAATTCTCACGCTGTTATCTCTCTTGGTCACGATAGATGCCTAGGACTAGCTACCTGATCTTGCGGTTATAGATTTTAGATTCCTCGGTGCCCTCGGAATGACAGGGATGCGAGGCCGGATCATAGCTGTAATTCCGTTTTACATACCCCTGTCAGCCCAGGACGAGAGAGGGGTAATCTGCTCGCGAGAAGGGGTATGCCGGCAAGTCGCTAGTCGAAGGAGAGGGTGCTCCGGGCGACCTCGCCTTTGCCGAGGGCCTCGAACGCATCGTTTATCCGTTCGAGGGGATACGTCCGGGAGACGAGTTCATCCAGCATCAGTTCCCCCGACTTGTAGAGGTTGAGGAGTCGGGGGAAGGTGATCAACGGCTGGCCGCTGCCGTAGAGCGATCCCATGATGATCTTTTCCATCATGAGGTCGCGCGCGTCGATGGTGACGGGCGTGCCGTGCGGGGCATGTCCAACCCAGATCGACATTCCCCGGTTGCGGGTGCAGTGGATGCTCTGCAGGAAGGGCTTTTCCACAAGGCCGATTGCCTCGAAGGCGTAGTGGACGCCGAGTCCGTCCGTCAGCGCCTTGATGGCCTCGACGGCGTCTTCCTCACCGGCGTTGACGGTGTGTGTAGCGCCGAACTCCCTGGCCATGTCGAGCTTGTTGTCGAGGAGGTCGACGGCGATGATGGTGGTCGCGCCGGCAATGCGGCAGCCCTGGATGACGTTCAGTCCGACGCCTCCCGCGCCGAAGACGGCGGCGGTCGTTCCCGGCTGGACATTGGCCGTGTTGATGGCCGCACCGACGCCGGTGGTAACTCCGCAGCCGATGAGGGATGCCTGCGGGAACGGAATGTCCTTGTCGATGGGGATTGCGGCGACCTCGCTGACGAGTTGGTAGCTCCCGAAACTCCCCACGCCGACCATCTGGTTGATCTCACGACCCGTCTGCCGAATGGTGGGCTTCTGCTCAGGATACTTGTTGTGGTAGCAGAGAGCGGGCCATCCGAGCTGGCACATCTCGCAGAGTCCGCACTGCGACCGCCAGGCGAGAATCACGTGGTCTCCGGGCTGGA
>JAPOPA010000294.1 GCA_026713145.1 Chloroflexota bacterium | reverse complement strand
TCCGGCGTCGAGTGGCTCGGCGACGTCCCGGCGCATTGGGAGGTGCGACGGCTGAAAGAGGCCGCTACTATAATCGCGGGGCAGTCTCCACCTTCAGCAATTGTTTCTGAATTTCTTGACAATTTCCCTTTCTTGCAGGGCAATGCCGAGTTTGGCTCTAACCACCCTACCCCACGGTTGGCATGTGAAAGGCCACCTAAACAGGCCATGGCTGGCGACATCCTGCTATCAGTACGCGCACCTGTGGGTGCCTTGAACTTCGCCAATAGAGACTATGGCATAGGGCGTGGTCTGTGCGCGATAAGGAGTCGCACAAGACTGCATAGGCGCCTCACCTACTACTCGCTTGGAGTTGCAAGCCAAGAACTCCTTCGCCTATCTACGGGTAGTACCTACGATGCCGTCACAGTCGGCACAGTTGGGGGACTTAACATCCCTCTCCCACCCCTCCCCGAACAGACCGCCATCGTCGAGCACATCGACAATGCCACCGCCAACATAGACGCCGCCATCGCCCGCGCCCGCCGCCAGATCGACCTCCTCCGCGAGTACCGCACGCGCCTCATCGCCGACGTGGTCACCGGCAAGCTGGATGTGCGCGAGGCGGCGGCGGAACTGCCGGAGGGAGTCGGTCAGTGAGACCCCGTGAACTTGACAATAACGAAGCAAGTATCCCGAAAAGACCCAGAATGTCCCTCTTTTCGGCGGTTTTGACGCCCCCTGCAGACCACGTCCTGACCCCCTCTCGCTACAGCCACGCGCGAGACGCCGGACAGTCAGCCGAACTGTGCAGTTGAGTGGGATACAATAGGAAGTGAGCCCATTGCCACTCTGCCCACAACCGAAGCGTGATCGTGCTTGTTCCAACTCTGCCGAGTATCTCGTCGAAGGCTCGTTTCCATGGAAGTTGGTCTCGCGTATTGGCATTCAATCACAAAACACATATGCTAAAGTCCAAACCGCGCTTCAGGGAGCAATTCACCGGCCACCAGTACAGAACAAGGGCAACTGGTACTACTGAGTCTCTGGGAGGGAGGCAAGCCTGCATGATCGAATACAAGGTCGGCGACATGTTCACCGAAGACGTTGAAGCCCTGGTCAACAGCGTCAACTGCGTCGGCGTCATGGGCCGAGGCATCGCGCTCCAGTTCAAGAACCTCTACCCTGAGAACTTCAAGGCCTACGCCGAGGCCTGTAAGCGTAAAGAGGTGCAGCCTGGCCGGATGTTTGTCTACGACTCAGGCAGGATGACCAACCCCCGCTACATCATCAACTTCCCGACCAAGCGCCATTGGCGAGGCAAGAGCCGCATGGAAGACATTGAATCTGGACTCCGTGCGCTCGTCCAGGTAATCGCAGAACGCAACATTCGCTCCATTGCACTCCCCCCGCTCGGCAGCGGCCTCGGCGGTCTGGATTGGCCAATGGTCCGGTCTCGCATCGAGACTGCTTTACAGGACATCGACGACTTGCGGGTAGTCGTATTCGAGCCGGGAGGCGTAACGTCGGACGGCCGGGCCAACCGCTCGACCAATGTTCCGAAGATGACTCAAAGCAAGGCCGTGTTGGTCGACCTCATGCACCGATATCTCAACGGCCTGCTCGACCCGTTCGTAACGCTGCTGGAAGTGCATAAGCTTATGTACTTCATGCAGGTGGCAGGTGAACCGCTGAAGCTGCAATTTCAAAAGGCGCATTACGGCCCGTACGCGGAGAACCTGCGGCATGTACTCCGGGATATCGAAGGCCATCTGATTTCAGGCTATGCCGACGGCGGAGACGCACCCGACAAGCGTCTCGAACTCGTACCTGGGGCAGTAGAGGAGGCTCGCGCCTTCCTTGCAGGTCTCCCGGAAAGCAGGAACCACTTCGAAAGAGTATCCCAACTCGTCGAGGGGTTCGAGACGTCATTCGGCCTCGAACTGTTAACTACGGTACATTGGATAGCGATCGAGCATCCCTCGGCAACCGAGGAAGAAGTAATCGCCCATACCTATGGGTGGAATCTGCGGAAGCGACAGTTCTCTGAGCGCCAGATTCGTCTTGCGCTCCAGGTTCTGCGGGAGAAGGGCTGGCTTACCACAAAGGCAACATGACCACCGACACCACTGAACGCGGCCTCGAAAGCACCATTTGCGAGGCGCTGACGGGCCGTCCGTGCGAACAGTCGCAGACGGGCGCGATCCGTGAGCGGCCTTCCAGCTACGGCGTGGGGTGGAAATGCGGAGACCCGTCGGACTATGACCGCGACTATTGCGTGGACCTCGCGCAGCTGTCGGCGTTCTTGAGTGAGACCCAGTCCGAAGTCGCAGAGGCGCTCGCCCTCGATGAGGACGGTCCAACGCGACGCAATTTCCTTTCCCGCCTACAGGGAGAAATCGCCAACCGCGGCACCATAGACGTGCTGCGCAACGGTATCAAGCATGGGCGCCATGATCTCTATCTTTTCTACGGCACGCCCTCTCCCGGCAACGAGAAAGCGGCGATCCTCTACGAGCAGAATCGCTTCAGCGTCACGCGCCAGCTCCGGTACAGCAACGACAACGCGCAGTTGGCACTCGACCTTTGCCTCTTCATCAACGGATTGCCGGTCGCCACGTTCGAGCTGAAGAACAGCCTCACCAAGCAGACGGTGGAGGACGCGGTCGAGCAGTACAAGCGCGACCGCAATCCACGTGAGAAGCTGTTCGAGTTCGGACGCTGTCTCGTTCACTTCGCGGTCGACGACCACGAGGTGCGCTTCTGCACAGAGCTGAAGGGCAAGTCGTCGTGGTTCCTCCCGTTCAATCGCGGCTGGGACGACGGCGCGGGGAATCCGCCCAACCCAAACGGGCTCAAGACCGACTACCTGTGGAAGCAGGTGCTCACCCGCGACGGCCTCACCGACATCATCGAAAACTATGCCAAGGTCGTCGCCACCAAGGACCAGAAGTCCGGACGAGTCAAGCGCGACCAGATTTGGCCGCGATTCCACCAGCTCGAAGTCGTCCGCAAGCTGCTCGCCGACGTGTCGGAAACCGGAGTCGGCCGTCGATACCTGATCCAGCATTCCGCCGGCAGTGGCAAGTCGAACTCCATCGCGTGGCTGGCGCACCGGCTCGTTGGCCTTGAGAAAGACGGCGCGCCGGTCGTGGACTCGGTCATTGTTGTCACCGACCGCCGGATTCTGGACAAGCAGATCAACGACACCATTAGGCAATTCTCCCAGGTCGCCGCCGTGGTCGGCCATGCCGATGGGTCTAGTGATCTGCGCAGTTTCATTGAGTCGAAGAAGAAGATCATCATCTCGACGGTGCAAAAATTCCCGTTCATCATCGACGAGATCGGCAACGAGCAGCGTGGTCGCCGGTTCGCCATCCTCATCGACGAGGCGCACTCGAGCCAGGGTGGACGCACCTCGGCGGCGATGTCGATGACCCTCGGCAAGGCAGGCGAAGTGGGAGAGGACGAGACGATTGAGGACGAGATCAACCGCATCATGGAGGCAAAGAAGCTGCTGAACAATGCCAGCTACTTCGCCTTCACGGCAACTCCCAAGAACAGGACGCTGGAGATATTCGGAGACCCTGAGGCTCAGTCGGACGGTAGCGTCCGACACCGACCCTTCCACAGCTACACGATGAAGCAGGCGATCCAGGAGGGCTTCATCGTCGACGTGCTGAAACACTACACGCCGGTGGACAGCTACTACCGGCTGGTGAAGACCGTGGAGGGCGACCCGGAGTTCGACAGCAAGAGGGCAGGAAGGAAGCTCCGTCGATACGTCGAGAACCACGACCACGCGATACGCCGCAAGGCCGAGATTATGGTAGACCACTTCCACGAGCAGGTAGTCGGCCTTCGCCGGATAGGCGGTCAGGCGAGAGGCATGGTCGTGACCGACAGCATTGAACGGGCGATACGCTACTTTCACGCAATCCGCAGCTACCTGAATGAGCGAGACAGTCCCTATCAAGCAATCGTAGCCTTTTCGGGCGAGCACGAGTACGACGGGGAGAAGGTCACTGAGGCGTCGCTCAATGGCTTCCCGTCGAGCCTGGTTGCCGACAAGATTCAGGAGCATCCGTACAGGATTCTTGTGTGCGCCGACAAGTTCCAGACCGGCTATGACGAGCCGCTCCTGCATACGATGTATGTCGACAAGGTGCTCTCCAGCGTCAAGGCCGTTCAGACTCTCTCACGCCTGAACCGCGCGCATCCGCAGAAGCACGACGCCTTCGTCCTCGACTTCATGAACGACACCGATACGATCCAAAACGCCTTTGCGGACTATTACCGGACCACCGTATTGTCCGATGAGACCGACCCGAACAAGCTGCACGACCTCAAGGCTGCCCTCGACGGCTATCAGGTCTACTCACCCGACCAGATCGACGAGCTCGTCAAGTACTATCTGACGGGCAAGGACCGAGAAACTTTGGACCCGATTCTCGATGTCTGTGTCGCCGAGTACTTGCAGAGCCTCGATGAGGACGGTCAGGTGGACTTCAAGGGCAAGGCGAAGGCATTCCTCCGGTCCTACGGGTTCCTCTCGGCGATATTGCCCTACACCAACGCGGAGTGGGAGAAACTGTCGATATTTCTAACCCTACTTGTGCCCAAGCTCCCTGCTCCTATCGAAGACGACCTATCGAAGGGGATTCTCGAAGCTATCGACATGGACAGCTATCGAGTAGAGAAGCAGGCGGTGCAGGATATGCAGCTTGCCGACGAAGACGCGGAGATCGACGCCACACCGGCGGACGGCGGTGGCAGTAGGCCGGAGGCTGAACTCGACCTTCTCTCGAACATCGTCAGGGACTTCAACGACCGGTGGGGAAACATAGAATGGAAGGACTCTGACAAGATCGAGAGAGTCCTTGCTGAAGACCTTCCGGCCAAGGTTGCCGCGGACAAGGCGTATCAGAATGCCGTGGCCAACTCCGACAAGCAGAATGCGCGTATCGAACATGACAAGGCCCTCGAACGAGCCGTGACGGAGCTGCTTGCCGATCACGCGGAGCTGTTCAAGCAGTTCAGTGACAACCCGTCATTTCGCTCATGGTTGTCGGAGATGATCTTCTCGGCAACTTACGACCGAGCCGCGTAGCGACTGGCCGGGCAGCCAGACGACTGAAAGCACAGACCGGAGTCGGATAGGCAACTCCAGTGTGCACGATGCTCCATTGTCGCGACTCCTGTGGTTCCTGCGTCATCTGTAAGGCCAACACGAAAACTTAGTTATTGACAGCGCCATCCAGTGCCGGGAACGAAAATTGAAGTACGTCTTCCTCATTCGGATCAAAGAGGGCCACACGCAGGAGGAATACGCAGAAGCCTGGAAGTGCGCGAGCGCGGTGATTCAGCGTATGCCAGGTGCGCGCGGGACACGTCTCCACCGCGCGATAGGGGATCCGCGCACCCTGCTCGCCATCGCCGAGTGGGATTCGAAGGAGGCGCGGGACGAGGCAATGGCTCATCTGAAGCAAGACCCGGAGACAAGAGAAGCCATAGGTCGTCATTTGAGGATTGGAGACTTCTCGCCGGTTGGAGAATTCGACGAAGCTGACTGGTCGGTGATTTCCTGAGCCTACGACCGCAAGTTGCATGGAGTGTATTCCACGCGCATGCCGGAGTACCGTCTCGCGTACAGTGGTCCGAACGTCAATCTCTAGCTACCCCAGCCTCGGCGCTGGTATACTTCGCGGCAATTCGGCAGGCGAGAGGTGGTGGTGGTGAACTGTTCGCGTCTGCGCCGAGCGGTCAGGCCGGCGACGCTCATCGTGGGGCTTTTCGCCGGTGCGATATTTGCGTCGGATGCGGCGGCGGCGAACGATACTCAGACTTACACCAACCACCTGATCGGCTTCTCGATCTCCGCGCCCGCCGACTGGCAGGTCGTCGAAACGGGGCGCAGGGTCTCAGTCGTCGAGCTCAAACCGCCGGAGTTCACGGACTTCATATCGGTCCAGATATCCGTCCACCGCCATGTCGGGCCCGACAGTCCTCGCGAGTGGATGGACTGGCAGGTCTCGAATTACGGCAAGCGCTTCATCGACATCTACGAAGAGGCCCCCGTTTCCCTGGGGCCGGAGACAACGGGCTTCCGCATGGTGTTCGAGTGGAACGGCGAGCTTGGCATCAAGGAAGGCTGGACGGGGGTGATGCGCGGCAGGCAGGACTTCATCATTCGAGCGTACGGAACGTCCACGGACTTCGACCGGAAGCGTGTTACGCTCGATGAGATCATCGAATCATTCACCCTCATTACTCCCGACGCCACGCTGGCTGCGCCGGACGACATATTCGTCCTGCTGAGCGAGGAGCCGGACACCCTCGACCCCGCCCTGCACACCGGGCCGGTCACCGGGTTGCTCCCAGCTCTATACGGGGGCCTTGTCCGGCTTGACAGCGGCATGAACGTGATACCGGACATCGCCCGAGACTGGAGTGTTTCGTCGGACGGAACGGTCTACACCTTCAACCTCCGCTACACCGCTTACTTCCATAACAGCGATTGGGTCACGACCGAGGACATAGTCTACTCATGGGAGCGGGCGACGGACCCCGAGACCGGTTCTCCCACGGCGCGCGCGTACCTCGGCGACATCCTTGGCGTGCGGGAAAAGCTTGCAGGGGAGGCCGACGAGATTTCCGGAGTCGAGGCGCTCGATTTGTTCACGCTCCGCGTCACGCTGACAAGACCCCGCCAGACTTTCCTGCAGAAGCTGACCCACCCCGTCGCCTCCGTGGTAGACCGAAGCAACGTCGAGGCAGGAGAACTGGCCGGGCGACCAAACGGGACGGGGCCTTACAAGTTTATCGCCTGGGGCAGGGGACAAGGCCTTATCCTTGGACGTAATCGTGGTTACCACCTTGAGCGACCAAAGCTGCGAGGGGTCGTCTACCGCTATGACAACGACCATACGTTCTCGTTGTACGCAAGTGAGCAGATCGACGTGTTTTCGGTTCCACTAGCGCTCATCGAACGTGCCCGAAACTCCCGCGAAGACCTCTACGACGACCTCGTGTCCTCCCCGACATTCTGCACGCACTACCTCGCATTCGACACGACCGTACCGCCCTTCGACAACGTGAGAATCCGACAGGCTTTTGCGCTGGCGCTCGATGTGGATAAGCTCGTCTCCGTCGTGATGAAGGATACGGTCGATAGGGCACATACGCTGGTGCCGCCCGGCATTCCCGGTCACAACGCCGACTTGAGGAGAGAGGGGCCCCACATACCGGAGGTCGCTCGCTTCCTGTTATGGGGCTCGGCTGAACGCCTGGCTGCTCTTTCCCCGATACCCTCCGCCGTCGACAACCCCACGATGGTCTGGATGTGGCGCGAGTTCCTCCGCCTCGATGTTCAGGCCTTCACAGGGCCGTCGGCGGAACAAGCAGGCGTTTGGAGAGACACCTGGTGCCCCGACTACCTTGATGCAGAGAACTACCTCGAATCGTTGCTGCACTCTGATGGGCTACACAACCGCTTCGGCTATTCAAACCCTGAGATCGATGCTCTGCTTGAGGAGGCCGTGGTCAGTCCAGACCCGGCGCATCGAGCTGAGACGTACAGGCAAATAGAGAGTATCGCCCGTGACGACTGGGTGGTCGTCCCTCTGTGGCACGAACGCCGGCACGAGCTTGTGCAGCAGTACGTCGTGGGCTACACGCCTTCGATGACCGGCGTGCACTTCTTCGATGACATCTACTTCGAGCAATAGGCGCAAAGTGCTCCGCATAAGAACAATACGAGGTCTTCTCATACCGGCGGTGGCGGTCGTGGCGTGGGTCATCGCTTTTGGGACCGCGGACGCCGAGGCTCCAGACGTCCCACAGCTGAACACCTCAGTAAACGGTGTGCGGGTGAATGCTCCGAACGCCGTGGAATTCCACCTGATGTACGTGGGAGTGCGGGAGCCTCAGTCGGTGGACCTCGAATTCAGCATCGAGCCTGTGCATTCCTGCGACGGCGGTACCATCCACTCCGTACGATTCCCCGGCAAGACCACGATCATATGGCGCTGGGAACCTCCTCAGGACCAGCTTATCCCGCCCGGACATGCCGTTCGGTGGCGCTGGAGGGTGACCGGCGCGGACGGCAGCGTCCGCGTGAGCTATCCGCGCGAGTTCGTTTGGGTGGACGGGCGCTTCGAGTGGGAGTCGTACACGAAGGACGAACTGACGATACACTGGCACGGGCAGTACGCTGAGTTCGGCGAGCACCTCGTCGGATTCCTCGAACCGCAACTCGAGCGCATCGAGGCCATAGAAACCGCACGCAACCCGGTGAATGTCTTCGTCTATGAGAACCAAGAGGACGCAGGGCCGGGCGCACTGCTTCATCGCGACGGAATAAACCCCTACCGGGCGTACAACACCGTTGTGACCGCCATTCCCGAGGAGTTCGAGGGGGACGAGCTTGCCGTCCTGATCCACGAGCTGGCCCATTTTGTCGTTCAGGACCGGGCATTCAACTGCTTCACCGGCCTGCCACATTGGCTCGAGGTGGGAATCGCAATGCTCGCCGAAGGAGGGGTCACCGAAGAGATGCGCCGGGCATTTGCCGAGGCCCGTCTAATTGAGCAGTTTGTGCCGCTGCGCAGCTTCAATGTTCCTTTCCGTCCTACCGCCGACGCGGATAACTCACTGTACCTCGAAAGTCGCGAGGTGCTCATACGGTTTGCCCAGAGTCACAGCCTCCTCGATGTCCTAAGGGAAGTGTTCGGGTGGGAGAGTATCGGACAACTGCTCGACCTGTTCAAGTACGGTCTCACTGTCGACGACGCCCTGCAACTGGCCTTTGGGATCGGCACAGACGAAACGGAACGGCTTTGGAGGTCCCACTCAGGGCTGCCGGAACTTGCCCCAAACCGGGTGGGCCCGACTGCTGCCAGTAGTGACGGCTAGCTCGCCTCATTCCGATATGCCCTGGGTATGGCAACGGCCTCCAGCCAAGCCCAAAGGAGACATGAGTTTCACGTCAGCCCCGGTTTGTGGCCGGGCCCCCCGTGCTTCCACCGTCTACGAATTCGGTGTCCATCTCAGCGCCCTTTCCAGGTTTGAGAGATACTCCACGAATGCACGGCGTCCTGTCGGTGTCGCCTGCACCCACGTTCGCGGCCTGGAGTCCTGCGACTCCTTCATGACGACCACGTAATCCGCTTCCTCGAGCTTTCTCAAGTGCGTGGTGAGGTTTCCGCCCGTGAGACCGAGCGTTTCCTGAATGTAGCCGTAGGCAAGCCTGTCGGTCTCGTGCGTAGTGACGAGCATTGTCATTATTCTCAGCCTGGTGGACTGGTGAATGGTCTCGTCGAGGACGATGGCGTCGTCGGTCACAGGATGCCGCTCCTTCGAATCCACACCGCTCCAAGGACGGCTATCGCCAGCATCGCCACAGCCGAGACTGCCAGTGCCGCGTCGCCCGCCAGATAGCCGGGAACATAGAACGCCGCCGCAATGCCAACTCCCACTGCCGCTATCACCGGACGGCTCATTATGCCGAAGAGTATATATCCCAACGCCACTATGCCGATGGCGACGTGGGGAATATTTGCCCCGGAGTCCTCATTCCACATTCCGGCTGCGGCGGGAACGAGTAACGCCGCCGCCGCGACGGACAGCCAGAAGAGAAACACCTTGATCCCGGCATTTCGCGCTACGTCGCCCACTGCCTTCTCTCGTCCGGCTCGATGCCCTATGATCGCGCTGCCCAACATGCCCGCTATGGCTAAGACACCCCACAGCGGACCGGCAAACCATGGATTGGTGCTCGCAAACTCCGGCGCAAGTGTCTCGGTGGCGTACTGAGAGGCGAACCCCAGCGATACTATGAATCCCCAGAGGAGCAGTATTGTCGACGTCCCTGCCACATACATGGAACTCCGCGCCTCTTCCATTGTCTCGTGGATAGCTCCCCAGCTCTGCTGCGGGGTGAGCGTGCCCGGTTCGTGGTGCGAACTTTGCATTGCCAACCTCCTTCGTAGGCCTGCCGGCCACTCGCGTGACGGCCGTTGTTTGTTTCGCAAGATATATTATCAGACCTTTATTTGCATTGCAAACTCTATGATTAGAAGTGGGTGGATGTTCCGTTCGGCGCGTTTCGAGGGAGACAGCCAGGGTGATTCATGAGGGTTACAACCCTTACCACATGGAATGAACATGGTGGTAAGGGCGATTCGCGAATCGCCCTTACGGGGGTTGTTGGTCGGGACATGGATTCCTGCCCCGTATCGGGGTACGGGGTGACGTTCCTACGCGGGGATGACGGCTTGAGGTTAGCGTTGGCAGCGAAGGGCGGGTTTCAGCCCCGCCCCTACGGGTGGTCGGGAGCTACTTTCAGAGGAATGTTCATGAGTAATGGAGCGCAAGACGTGGTAGATTAGGGGGACTCCGGTCGGGAGGGATGCAGTCAGGATGAAGATTGAAGGTAGGTACTCGTTCGACGTAAGCCGTCAGAAGCTCTGGGACACGCTGCTCGATCCCGACGTGCTGGCATCGTGCATACCGGGCTGCCGGGAGTTTCGTCCTACTTCGGACGATCGGTACACAGTCTCCCTCAAGGTGGGGGTCGGCGCGGTATCGGGCACATATCGCGCGGCGGTCGCGGTGGAGGACAAGGTTGAGCCGGAGTCCTACACGATGCTGGTTGAAGGTAAGGGCTCGGGCACAACGATCAGAGGCAAGGGGACCATGACCCTGCACGAAACGGAGAACGGGAGCGAGGTGAGTTTTGTGGGCGACGCCCAGGTGACGGGCATCATCGCCCGGGTGGGACAGCGGCTCATGGGCAGCGCTTCGAAGTCTCTGGTCGGCCAGTTCTTCTCCTGCATCAGGGAGAAGGCGGAGGGCTGAAGGGCAATCGGACGGGTCTGGCGCCTAAAGGCCGTCTACCAGGCGATCGCGCCGCCTCCTTTGGACTTTACGGGCACGTAGGGGAACTCGAAACGCCCGGTTGAAACTACCTCACCGCCCTCTATCTTCCAGATCTCGATGGTGCCGTTCACGTCGCCGCTTTCGTTGAATTCCATGGAGCCGGACGCGCCCTCAAAGTCGACGTCCTTGCCGTCGGATATGAGCTTGAGGGCTTCTTTGATACCGTCGGGGCCTCCGTTGACCTTGGTCCCGGGACTCGTGGCCACTTCACGGAGGGCATCTCGAATTGCCTTTGAGTCGGTAAGGGTACCGGCCTTTGCGGCCGCAAGGGAGATGAGGACGACGGTGTCGTAGGTCTGGGCGAGGAAGGGGGCGGCAGGGATTTCGCTGAATGCTTCCCAGTAGGCGGTATTGAAAGCCTTGAGCGACTTGTTCTCGCGCACACCGTGACTGGTTCCGAGAGCGCCTTCGAGAGCGTCCCCGCCGAC
Source organism: Chloroflexota bacterium (assembly GCA_026713145.1). Lineage (GTDB taxonomy): Bacteria > Chloroflexota > Dehalococcoidia > Lucifugimonadales > VXLM01 > VXLM01. The sequence goes on along the minus strand of JAPOPA010000294.1, from coordinate 15,208 downwards.
GGTATCGACCAAGTCTGAGGACTTGGCTACGTCGGCGAGCAGGATTTTGCCGGTATATCCCTTTTGTTCCAGTTCGCTCAAGTACACACCGGCCTGCTCAGGGTAGCTCAAGGCCACCAACACGTCGGGGTCGTCGGCCGTGGCCTGGTTCAACTCGGAGGCGTACGACTCCTGGCCGTCACCATGGGCGGCTCTCCCGGTAACCTTGCCGCCGAGGATCTCAAACACCTCGGTGAACTGGTCTGCGAGACCCTGGCCGTAGGCGTCATTGATATGCATGATGCCCGCGGTCTCGTGGTCTTCACCAATGGCGACGGTCGCAAGAACGGTCCCCTGTCCGGTATCCGATACCACGGTGCGGAAGACGAAGTCCCCGTCTTCCAGGCCGGTGAGGGCAATTGACGTAGCGGACGGGGAAATCAGTAGAATTTCCACGGCGACGGTGACTGACTCGGCCACGGCGACGGTGACGTCGCCGGAGCGCGCGCCAACGATGGCTGCGACGTTTTCGGACTCGATAAGCTCTCTGGCCGCTGCCACACCCTTTCCGGGATCGGTACCAGTGTCGCCGTTCACGATGGTGACGGGGGCGCCTCCGGCTTCGGCAATGTGTCGAGTAGCGAGCTCAGCGGCCTTTTGATATGCCTCTCCGTAGTCCGCAAGGGGACCGGACGTATCGACGAGATTCCCAATGACCAGGTGACCTTTCCGTGAGGCCGATGAGTCTTGCGAGGCCGTCGCCGGCTTCGGGTCCTCCGCAAGTTGCATCAGGTCCGTGCCGGTCAGAGCGGTTGCGGTTGCAGGAACCTCCCCTACCGACTCCGATTCGGAAGAGCAGGCTGACGCACTTGCCACCAATACGACCACCCAAAGGATGACAATAGGTACAATTGCCCGATTCTCCAACAAGGTTGCCTCCCCGTCCTGAACGTCCAACCTCCGCAAGCGCCATTCGCCTGCATGATCGCGCATTAACGCGGTATGAGCCGCTTCATCATAGTATGCGCGCTTGCTTGGCACAACATGGGGATTGGGGAGACTCGGGCAGACCGTCAACCGGAAGGGGCCTCGTGATTGCCCGACGCTCCTACATCCGAAGCTCCAGGCGCGGCTGAACTAGACGTTCGGGCACCTCGTTCTCGCGCATGAACTCCACGAGCCGGCGATGCAACTCCCGTGCCTCGTCCATGTGGTTCCCTATCACATTGTCGAGCTGTTGGGGGTCGGATTCCAGATTGTATAGCTGAGACACTCCGGGATCGGGGCTGTACAGCAGGCTCCAATGTCCCGCGGTGACGGTCGTGACCGGAGGGTCCTTGAGATCGCGGAGGAAGTTGTCCACCGATTGGACGGCGTCGCCCGGATTGGCGAATGGGATGCTGCTGACCACGTAGTCGCGTCCCGAACGTGCGGCGTCGCTCATGGCAGGCGCAAGCGAGCGGCCCTGAACGAAGTCCGGGATGTCCAGACCCAGGAGATCGAGCACCGTAGGCATCACGTCAATTGCGGAACTCAAGCCACCGTACACGCCGGGAGATACCCCGGGGACACGGACCAGAAGAGGCAAGTGAATGATCTCCTCATAGAGCGGGGAATAGCTCCACTGCGAGCCCGGTTCGTCATATGGCCTGAGAGTTCCGTCCGGGTACTTGTCGGAGCTCATTTTGCCGAAGAGACCTCCGTGCTCTCCGAAGTAGAATCCGTGGTCCGTGGTGAAGATGACAACCGTCTTGTCCGCAAGTCCCATATTCTCAACGGATTTCAGAAGATGGCCCACCCAGGTGTCCACCATCGTGATCTCACCGCAGTAGGTGGCGTGTCCTTTCCGTAACTGCGCTTCGGTGTAACCCGGCACATCATGCCAGTTGCCGTAGAGCGGAAGGACCAGCTCGCCGTCGTAGTCGGACAGGTAGAGCTCAGTGTAATAGGACGGGGCATCCCAGGGTTCGTGGGGGTCCCATGTGTCCACATACAGAAAGAAGTCCTCCTTGTAGTGGCGCTCCAGCCACTGCATGGCTGTCATAAACGTCTTCGGCGCATTTCTGTCCGATTCGTAGTGCCACCTATCCCTTATATCCAGTGCCTCACTGTGATAGCCGGGCTCCGGAATCAACGACCACAGGGTGTCCTGCCCGGAGTTCATGAAGAATGTCTGGAAGCCGCGGTCGTAGTTCATCCCGTCCCTGAGGTAGTAGGGCGTGTCCACGGAAGCGGCAGTGTGAAGGCCGTGTTCGGCCAGTATCTCTGCCAGAGTGGTCACGCCTGCGGGAAGCGGCTGCCAACCCATGAATGACATCGTCCACCGCCCCGTCTGATGGTCCGCCCGCGTAGGCATGGTCGGGAATCCGGCGGAGTAGTGAGCGTCGAACCTGACCGACGCGGCTGCCAACGCGTCCAAGGATGGAGTGCGTATGTGCGGATTCCCGTATGCGCCGACGTGGTCTCTGCGGAAAGTGTCGGAGACTATCCAGATGACATTCATATCAGCCAAGCTCGTTGTCGGTCTATTCCGGCAAGTGTACCACTCGTAGCACCAGGAATGGCTTTCGGCCAATGCAGGCCGTCATCCGTTGCGCCTGAGTTGGACTGAGGAGAGGAGACGAGGCCGGTCAACCGGAAGGGGCGGCACTGGCACGTTCCGCTCGCCGGGCGATGGAGTTGATGAGTCCGCGAAAGATCCAGGCGTGGAAGGGGTAGAGGGCGTACCAGTAGGCCAGTCCGGCGAGGCCCTTGGGGTCGAACGCAGCGGTCTGTTCCAGCCGGGTCGTGCCATCCCGGTCCTGTCGGGCTTCGAACTGGAGCCATGCGCTTCCGGGCAGCTTCATCTCGGCTCGCAGGCGGACCATGCGGTCGGTCTCCAGCGCTTCAACCCGCCAGAAGTCCAGAGCGTCGCCGACGCGCAGTTGATCGGGATGGCGCCGTCCCCTGCGGAGCCCGGCGCCTCCGAGCAGTCGGTCCAGCATCCCGCGAATGCGCCACGCCCAGTCAGCAAAATACCAACCTCGCGCGGCCCCTATGCCGGTAAAGACGTCGTAGACGTGCCGGGGCGGGGCGGCGACATCGCGGCGACGGCGCTCGAGAATCAACCCGTTTTGAGACTCGAGGCGTACGAGATCATGTGACGCTTTTGGCGTGCCTGCGGCATCGCTCCAAGACGTGTCAATCCGTCGCTCTTCGAGGTCTTTCAATACGCTGTCGATTGCGGAGGCGTAGTCCCTTGGCTCGATGCCGGGAAAAAGGGGGCGAGCGAGATCGTTGGTCACGACGACGTTGTTGCGAAGGCCGTCGACGAGTGCCACGGCGATTCCGGCGGGAATGGGCGTCATCCAATGGACCCAGTAGGAGGACAGGCGCGGAGTCAGGACCGGGACTGGGAGCATCAGCCGTCGCAGGCCCCTGGCCCGCGCATAGCCAAGCATGAGACCTCGGTAGGTGGTCGTGTCGCCTCCTCCGATTTCGATGGTGCGGCCACTGCTCTCAGAGGTGTTGAGGGCGGAAACGAGGTAGTCGAGAAGGTCATCGACGGCAATGGGCTGGATGCGGGAGTAGATCCACTTTGGGCAGATCATTACGGGCAGACGCTCCACGAGATAGCGGATCATTTCGAAGGAGATGCTGCCCGCTCCGACAATTACGGCTGCACGGAATTCGGTGACTGGGACGCCGCCCTCGCGGAGCGCCTGTCCGGACTCCTGCCGGGAGCGCAGGTGACGGGAGAGGCCGGATTCCGGGTCGCCCAGTCCGCCGAGGTAGATGATGCGACCGACGCCCATATCCCTGGCTGACCGTCCGAACGCTCCGGCAACCTTCATGTCGACTTCGTGGAATCGGGGGCCCCCGGTCATACTGTGGATCAGATAGTAGGCAGTTTCCACGCCTGCAAGGGCTTCGGTCAACGTATCGTGGTCGAGGGCGTCGCCGACGACTACCTCGACATTTTCAAACCAGGGGCGTGAGCGTACCCGGTCGAGGCTGCGCACGAGAACGCGAACACGGAATCCCTCCTCGATGAGGCGGGGAACCAGCCTACCGCCGATGTATCCCGTAGCCCCGGTGACCAGGATTGTCGATTGGTCAGTCACTCAGCCGCTCCCCTCGCGCCGGTCCTTCCCCTGTCGCACGCGGGCTGGAAGCTGATCCCCTCTCAAGACCGTGTGCTTTGACAGAGAAATGCCCTTCGACAGGCTTTCAACTAACAGTGGGAACCCCCTCTCTGTATCTCTCCCCCGGCGGGGGAGAGATTGCGGATTTTGTATTTCCCCCGGTGGGAGCGAGATTGTGGGTGGCCTTTCGGCGGTTACTGGAACGCCGATACTGCCCCGCAGGCGGGGCGTTCACGATACGTAGGGACGGCCATGCTTTTCTTGGAGGCCCTGTGTATGGGAAAACGTGGGAGCGACTGTTGAGATAGTTCCCTGGTCTAGGCCGGCTCGGCGGGTTCGCCGGTGTAGAAGGCGGTTGTGCGCATTGCAGCCGCGCGCGCAGCTTTGGGCTCGGTCCCGGACGCCGCGGGAGCCAGTCCCCACGCATCGCTGCTGCCTCTCATGATGGCCTTGCCGTCCGACGAGCCGGCAAAGGCGACTTCGTCAGGCAATGGGGCTGTCGGATCCGCGAGATGGAGGGCGAGACCCAAGAGGCCCATCTCCCAGCCGACGCCGGCGGCCCCAGGGCCGTACTCTTCCCAGTGTTCCGAGTGGAGCGAGGTGTGCGTGAGTGTGAGTCGCCTTTGGCCAGGGCTGCCATCGGAGAATCGCACGTCCACCCAGCTTATGTCGCCGCCGAACTCCCATGTGAGGGATATGTGCGACAGTGGTTCGCAGCCCGTGATCGTCCCGCCCGCGTTGCCTTCCAACTGGTACCGGCCGCCCGGTACGAGGTTGCCGGTTATCGGCAGGAACCAGCGCGGGATGCGATCGCCGTTCGTTACGGCGTCCCACAAATCGTCGGCGGAGGTCTCGAAGTTGCGGGACAGGCTGACGGCGTGGGCGAGTTGACCTTCGCGCTCCAGTGACGAGACGGAGCGGTCAACGGCGTGGAGGTGGCTCTCGACATCGAAGTTCATGGGATTCCTGCTTTCTTATTGGAAAGTCGGATGTGCGGGCGGGCCTGTGGGCTTAGGGGTATTGTATCGGGGAACTCTTGGCAGCGAACGGGACGCTGCCTGAATTGCCTGGCGTCATCCCTGTACCGGAGGGGATGTCAAGCGCCGTCGATTCCCTCGATCCACCAGTGGCCCTCGTTGACCTTCAGGTTTTCGGCCTCGTAGGCGATGCTGGACTGGATGAGGAGCCGGTTCGGCACGGACGGATCGTACTTGCCGATGACTTCATTGGCCGAGTATGCGTCGCCCCCGCCCTCTCCGGGCCCCCTGTGATGCAGAATCCTGCCCTCGTCCCAATGTATGCCATCTTGAGACGAGTAGAGCACCAGATGTCTAGGGTCGCGACTGTGACTGCCGGAACGTCCATGCAGAAAGTATAGACTGCCTATCTTTCGCGACAGCTGCGGGTTGCGTATGGCCCCCGCGAAGTGGGTGGTCTTCACCTCGGACCACGTCCTGCCCTCGTCGGCGCTTGTGACGTAGGGAATGTTGTACTCGTCGATGTTCTCGTCAGGGTGGTAGGGATAGGAATATACGATGATGTCGCCGCTATCGAGAACGCCGGCGGTGACGTAGTAGTTTTGAATGTCGAAGGGGAGGACGCTGCGTCTCTTGAAGGTCTCTCCGTTGTCGGCGGAGACATACAGCGAGTAGGGACCGTTGCAGTAGTTGGCCGCGCCGCCCATGAAGGCGGCAAACACCTGATCGTCGTGTGCGAAGACCGCGTCGAAGGTCAGCGAAACGTCGTCAACGGTCGCATTGGGGTCGAGTGGACGCGGCTCGCTCCACGTATGGCCATTGTCACGGCTCAGGAGACAGACCGGGGGCGATTTCTTTACCCACAGGTCCCCTGCAAAACGGCAGACAAAGGCGATCAGCGTGCCGTTCGGCGCCGTCGTGACCGCGAATACGATCGCGGAATACACATCATCGCCTTCCCACGCGCGCTTCGAATAGTCGAGCACGACCGGCTCGCTCCATGTCTCGCCGCCGTCACGGGACCTTCGGTACTCGGACCATCCCGCCACTCCGTGGCCCCGGTGAACCTCACCCGATACGTTGCTGTAGAACGACACGATATCGCCATTGGCGCACTCGGTAAGGCAATTGCCTCCGTGGCCGGACCGACCGGACTTTTGGTGATCGACGTAGAGGATTCCCTCGTTGGGGACATCCGCGGGTAGGACCCGGAAGCCGGAACCGGGGTGTTCAGTTGGAGTTGTCATGATGCAGTTCTTTCGTCCGGCCACCTTCACAACACGCGAGTTTCTCGGCACTCCGGTGGAGGAGGGTGTAATTCTGGGAATTGTATTGACGTTCCCTAATCATGTCCAGATTCCGTCGTGTTTCTCCCTGCGTATTCCACAGTTCAAAGGCAATTGCGTAGCGGGTGGAGGTCATGCAAGCTGGAGTCGGGATTTGTCGAATGGCCTTAACCGGACACAAGATGGGTGAGCAGCCTTTCGCCGCGCACGCCGTTTGGCACTCGGAAAGCAGGGACAAGCAATTCCCAATGTCGGTACATGTAGACAGTAGGCGGCGGGACAACCTGTCCCAAAAGCGACCCTTCCGGGATACCCAACCGCACATGTCTGCAAACTGGATCGAACGTCCTTTCCCGCAGCAAGGACGTGGAGAGTCGACAACGGTCAGCGACTACAATAATCTGTTCCAAGTGGGGCATATGGCGAGTGAGAATAAGACGGCGTAGCCGCCCTTCGACAGGCTCAGAGCGAACGGGGCCCTTTTTCGTACCCTCTAAAGGAGGACTGACATGGACGCGGGAGTCGACATGGTGCTTGACACGGTCAGGACGCTGACGCGCGACAACGACGGCGTCGTCATCGAGCCTCTGGACCTCGAGGACGGTGTGCTGAGGATCAGGTACTACGAGGGTGTGAACGAGGAGTGCCCGGAGTGCGTGTTGCCGCCGGACTCGTTCAGGGAAATGGTCGAGCGCATGTGCAGCGTCCAGGCCCCTCACGTCGCGTCCGTGGTGCTGGTGCCCGCCCGGTAGCGCCTATGGCCGGAACTGGTCCACGCCCACCGTCACCGCGCCGGGGCCGCTGGGCATAACCAGCGTCTTGGCGCGGTCGGCTCCGACAACGAGGATGTCGTACCGGTCGGCGTTTTCCAGGACGGGCATGGTGATGTCGAGGCGCTCCTGCTCGGTCAGGTCCTTCATCCACCTCCAGTGCGCGGCCAGCCGCGCTTCGCCCTCCAGGGGCACGTACTGGGTCATCTTGCCCAGGCTGTCGTTGGCGTGCATGTGGATGAACTCCTTGGCGCCGCGCTTCGTGAAGCCTTGGGCGCCCACCGGCCGGGCAACGTCAGGCGGCAGGAGGATCAGCCGCTCGTCTGAGTGCCGCTCCCACAGGCCGCGCGTTCCGAACGTCGCGCCATAGGCCACCGTCTTGAGGAGACCCTCCGCTGTGTCGTTGCCCTGGTCCTGCACGTCGAGTTCGCCGTTGGTGATGAACACGCTCACCGCGCTCTCGCCGGCATCGAACCCCTTGTCCACGTGGTAGGGCTCCCACGGGCTCATCTTCTCGTTCTCTGCTATGCACAGGACGAACTTCCGCGTCGTGCCGATGGTGTCCATGTCCATCTTGTTCGGGTACCAGTGCCCGATGTTCCTCATGCACATGGAGAAGGCGCGTCCGATCACGATGTTGACCCTGTTGTCGAACCCGGGGCCGAGCGCCGACCGTGAATTGATGTCCAGCTCTCCGGCTATGGGACCGTTCACGACGAGCAGAGGAGCCTGTGGGCTCGTGGACATCAGCAACGACTTGCCGCCCTCCGGTCCCATTTGGGACAGCGCCTTGACTGCGGCGACGATCACCGGCATGTGCTCCGGCCTGGCGCCGGCCGCGGCCGCGTTTACGGCGATCTTCTCGACTGTGGCGATCCCGAATCCGGGCGGCATGTCGCACACGACGTGGTCGCCGGGCAGGCCGACGCCGTCTATCAATTCGTCGACCGCGCCGCGAGTGGGCGGCAACAGCGGGAAGCCGTCCCCCCAGTCTCGTCGCAGGAAGTCGTCGTTCATGCGCTGGACCGCGTCAAACCGGTCCTCGCCCTCAAAGCGGTGGACGTGCTCCGACGGACTGTCGTCGATCGCACCGTCGGCGTCGGCGGTGAGCATGCCGACCAGGTCGTCGAAAGCGGGCTCGGTGTTGCTGATCGACTCTGCCGGGGACAGGTTGCGGTAGATGCGCGGCACGACGACGAAACGCAGAGCGGGCATGCCGAAGGCACGGCTGCTTGCGATGGCGTCGCCCTCGAACCGGCCGGAGATGATGGGCACCGCGGGCTTGCCCATCCGCTCGACCTCAATCATGTCGTGGACCATCCACGACGCGCACGTCCCTCAGTCGCCGGTCGCTCCGACGACGGCGTCGCACTCTTCCGCCGCCTGCCTGAGGATGTGCGGCGGGTTGGGGTAGTTGCCGCCCGTGTAGAACCTCGTCTTCACGCCCTCGAAACGCTCCTGGAGCATTTCGCCGACGCGGTTGAGCGCCACGTCGCCGCCGTGGGTCCCGCTCCATACCAGGCCGACCGTCTTGTCTTCGAGCCGGCTGAGCCTGGGGTTGATGTCTGCGACGTTCTCCATCGCCCGCTGCCTTGCAACGGGGTTCATGACTTCCAGTAGATGCATGCCGTACACCTTCCTTCCGCCGCGGAAACGTCCGCACGCCCGCGACGAACGGAGTCTAGAATCGACGCGGCTCCGTGTCAACCTAGATGCGCGGCTGCTCCCGCCTACCGGAATCCTTCGCAGGTGTGTAACCGCTTTCCCCGAATTCTTCATACATGAACACCGTGCCCACTGAACCCATGGGGACAGGACGGCAATAGTTAGTCGAGGGTCTGACCATATGCCAAGAAATGGTGGGGAAGGAGGTGGCTGTAGGGCGAACTTTTCGGTTGGAGGTGCGGATGTAGGATCGTGGAAGAGCCGTCGTCGTGTCGGCGCTCTGAGCCGATGCTCCAGCCGGTATGCCGACAGTGAGCACTGCTAGAAAGGTCACTACCCCCAACAGGGTCTTGGTTCTTACGATAGCCGCCTCCCCGTGTAGAAGCCTCATCCGGCCCTGGGTGGTTTGCCTATCGGGAAGTAAGCTCAGTACTCGCGTCCCCACGGCTTATCGCGCCAGGTGGAGCCGAACACAGTGCCGCTGTGAGGGGCGCACCCGCTGCAGTGTCTCCGGTGAATGAGCGCTCGGCGGCGACGATAGGTCATACACATCACACAAGTTGCGGATGTCGTGAGATGCCGATCCGCAGAAGTCAACGCTACGCGTGCAATTCTCGATAGGATTCTAACTAATGTGGATAGCCAGCGATTGACTTGGGGGGGGCATCGCTCCTCCATTTACTCGTGAAGGGGTGCGTTATCTAGGCAAAGAATCCTTCACTTCGACGCGGTAAAGGCCTGCATGCTAATCTCCGTCAACACTCCCTTAATCGTGTGGGGCAGAAAGCGCGTCGCCGCGCAGGCTACATCGTACGCGTTACATGAAACAGACATTTACGCCAAGGGTAGCAAAATTAACATGACTTAGGTGTGCCTTCTGGCTCAATAATATGACATTATCGTAGTGTTTATGTGACGCTCCTGTTACAATCGCCGATATGCACCCGTACATTGAGGTAGGATAGATAGAACATGGACATGAGCGAAGCGGACGAACTGAGGCGAGAGAATGCGTCGCTGAGAGAGCGACTCACCAGGCTCAGCGAGGCCAGCCTACGCATCAACGAGAGCCTGGACCTGGATACTGTCCTGAGCGAGGTCGTCGACAGCGCTCGGACGCTGACTGACGCCCGCTATGCGGTCATCACGACCCTGGACGAGGCGGGGCGGATGGAGGACCTCCGGGCCTCCGGGCTGACCACCGAAGAGACGCGGCGTCTCTGGGAGATTCCCGAGGGTCAACAGTTCTTCGAATACCTCAGCGTCATGGCGGAGCCGCTGCTGGTGTCGGACCTGGGCAGTCACGCCAGGGCGCTGTGCCTCAACGAGCTGCGCACTCCCGTGCATATCAGCGCATTCCTGGCCGTTCCCATACGCCACCAGGGCGTGAGCGTGGGCAACATTCACGTGGGCAAGGAGGAGCCCGGCCAGGAGTTCAGCCGGGAGGACGAGGAGACTCTTGTCATGTTCGCTTCCCAGGTCGCCCTCGTCGTCGCCAACGCCCGCCAGCACCAGGACGAGCAGAGAGCCAGGGCGGATCTGGAGGCGCTGGTCGACACCTCGCCGGTGGCCGTTGTCGTCTTCGACGCCAGGGCGGGCCGGCCGACGTCCTTCAACCGGGAGGCGAGGAGGATCATCGATATCCTGCTGACACCGGACCAGTCCCCGGAGGACCTGCTCGGCGTGATGACGGTTCGGCGCGGTGACGGCCGGGAGGTCTCCCTGGAGGAATTTCCCATAGCGAAGGCACTTAGAATGGGTGAGAATGCGCGGCTGGAGGAGATCGTCCTCCGGGTGCCCGACGGCCGCTCTATCACGGCGCTGATGAACGCAACGTCCATCCGCTCCGAGGAGGGCGAGGTCGAGACTATGGTCGTCACCCTTCAGGACATGACACCCCTTGAGGAGCTTGAGCGACTGCGTGCGGAGTTTCTGGCGATGGTGAGCCATGAGCTGAGGACGCCGCTGACATCCATCAGGGGCTCGGCTACGACCCTACTCGACGACGGGTCATCCCTGCACCCCGCAGAGATGCGACAGTTCTTCCGGATCATTGTCGAGCAGGCCGACCGCATGCGCGGACTGATAAGCGACCTGCTCGACGTGGCCCGAATCGAGACGGGCACGCTGCCGGTGGAGCCCGCACCGGCGAGCATCGCCGACATTGTCGACGAGGCTAGGAGCACCTTCGTGAGCGGTGGGGGCAGAAACGACATTCACATCGACCTGGCAGCCGAGTTGCCCCTCGTGATGGCGGACCGCCAGCGCATCGTCCAGGTGTTGGGTAACCTCCTGTCCAATGCGGCCAGATACTCGTCTGAGTCGACTCCCATAGTAGTCTCTGCGGAGCGACAGGACCTCCATGTCGCGGTCTCCGTCATCGACCAGGGAAGTGGCGTGCCCGACGAGCAGCTGCCATACCTGTTCAGGAAGTTCTTCCGGTCCGATTATGGGGAGCAGGGAGGTGGCCTGGCAGGGTCGGGCCTGGGACTTGCAATCTCCAAAGGCATCGTGGAGGCACACGGCGGTCGCATCTGGGTCGACAGCGAGGGCACGGGCATGGGCACACGCTTCACCTTCACGATACCGAAAGTGGAAGAAAGCGGGAGCGGACTGGGGATTGGCCCCCATCGGCCGTCCTCCGGTGTGCGGCGGACCGAGACGGAGCAGCTACGCGTCCTGGCCATCGATGACGACCCACAGGCGCTGCGCTACATCAGGACCGCCCTCACCAGGGAAGGCTATGCGCCAATCCTGACGGGCGATCCGGCGGAGTTGGCTGGCCTCGTCGAGGAGAATGAACCACACCTGGTCCTTATGGACCTGATGCTTCCGGGCACCGACGGAATCGAGCTGATGCGCGACATCACGAGAACGGCCGATGTGCCGGTGATATTCGTGTCGGCCTACGGCCAGGAGGAGCACGTCACCAGGGCGTTCGACATGGGAGCGTCGGACTACATAGTCAAGCCTTTCTCGCCCTCGGAGTTGGCGGCCAGGATACGGGCGGCCCTGCGTAAGGGAACTTCTGCGAGGACGGGGCCTGTAGAGCCATATGTTCTGGGAGATCTGGCCGTCCACTACGCCCAGCGCCGGGTGACAGTTGCCGGACGGCCGGTGGAGTTGACCCCCATCGAGTTCAAGCTGCTCTTCGAGCTCTCAGTGAACGCGGGGCGCGTGGTGAGTCACGACGAATTGTTCCGGCGCATCTGGGGACCGGCTCGCTCCGGCGAGGCACATTCTCTACGCTCTTTCGTCAAGAAACTTCGCGACAAACTTGGCGACGACGCGAAGAACCCGAGGTACATCTTCACCCACGCAGGCATGGGATACCGCATGCCCGATCTACGGGAGTCTGACGAAGGATGAGTCGCTCCGCCACGGGCGAGCTAGAGAACAAGCAATTCCGGCTGGCACGACGACGAGTCGGGAATTTGACGGTAGGCGGAGTCCTGTCCGACTTTTCGGTCAACAAGAAGGCCCGTACACACGAAAGTCCGTTACGCCGGAGACGCGAAAAGAAGGGCTTCATATATGGACTGGCAGGGGGAGGACACCAAGATTCGGGTGTTCCCACCTGTTGTGTAGGCGCTCTAGCGTCAAGCGCCGACTGGCTCGGTTCCCTGCTCCGTTTGAGGGTGGGAAGAGTTCGAGTCCCCTCAGGTCTCAGATACAAAATGGTGGCGAATGAGGGGGCCGAGCCCCGAACTCTTCGCTGGGACGGGCGGATTTGGGACGGCTACATCCCAACCTTCTCCCGCGAGGGCGAGATAGAATGTCGGCGCCGGGTCAGCACGCCTAGCGGGATGTCTTGCTTATGACTTCTATCAGCCGATAGCCGTACTTGGATGCGTCCTGAGGGGGCTCTTTCTCTCCTGGGAATGCGTCGTATCGTTCAATCTTCAACCGGTATGTATGGCCCTCTTCATACTTGAACCCGTCGATGCCTTCATAGAAGAGTCTACCATCCACTTCCATGCACTTTCTCGGTCCCACACCTACACAGTCCACTAGCTCCGGCCCAACAGTCACCTCCATCATCGTGACTCCGTCTCCGGTGGCCGACTCATCAGAACCGTTGAGGGGGCCCCCCTGATTTTGCCCATCGGCGATGGCGTAGCCGGAGGCGGTGAACATGTACTCCTCGTCGGCCATCCTGGCGTCGTAGTCGATTCTGACGTCCGTCGGGTAGCCGATCTCCGGATCGTAGGTTGCCGTAATCTGTGAGGCCTTGCCGTCTATCGCCTCCTGGATAGTGTCGAACAGGTCGTCGATGGTCACGTAGCGGCCGTACCCGTCGTGCTCAGGCGCTTTGCCCGACTCGACGTAAGTCACCGCTGTCACGACTCCATTCTCGACACGGACAGTGACCGGGTCCAGCAGGTCTTGCGGGCAAAAACACATGGGCGCAAGCACGAACGAGTAGCCGTCGGAGCGGCTGGACGTCCACAGGGCACGGTGTGCGTCAAGCTCCGCCTGGGCTTCACCCAGAGCCTCCACGTCTCCAACGTCGTCTTTCTGCTGGTCAGGACCGGGCGTCGCCGGAACTGCCGGTGTGGGTTCTGGCCTGGCGGGAGTCGTGGGGATAGGGCTGACCAACGTGGGGGCAGCCGGAGTCGGCGCCGAGCCGGCCGGAGTGCTGTCGCACGCGATGGAAAGGACCATCAGCAATCCGGTGAGCAGGGTGAGCGTTGCGGTCAGACTGGCGTTCATTTCGTCTATCCTCCGGGTTGGCTCGTTTTTCGAGCCTCCAATTACTAGGACGAAATCCGACCATGGTTTGTTCCCGTCGGTACACCTCGCGGGCTCGGAAGGGCTTGGGCTGGAAGACAGCGATCCAATGGATGACGTTGAGCACAGAGCGAAGGATGGCTCTCAATGTCTACCTCTGGGCCGACCACTCGGTGCGGCTTCTGATCTTGCAATCTTTGAAAGGGGCCAAAAGCACGCTAGCCCTCCAGAAAACCAGCGATGCGACCACCCTACCCGTGGCTAACGATGAGCTTCAGGAGATCAACGGCCCACATTTGGTGTTTGCACGGCCGTCGTGATTCAACACTTTAGGAGAGTGTGTTGAGGCTCAATGTGCCACTGGCCTACCAGCCTAGGCGTCCGTCTAGGACCAAAGCGCCCAGGCAGCTTTAGATTCGGTCATGACTGCGCCGGAGGGTGGTGGGCTAGAGTGGGTGTGCTGCAAACTCTTCGGTGAGAGGTTCGAATTTAGGATCGTGGTCGACTGTGTCGCTGGAGAGGCGATCTGGCGGATGCAAGAGCAGGGTTCTCTCCCTTATGGACCTTCACTTACCGCCTACAATTCCTGGCGAGGTAGCGGCATAGGCAACCTGCGGTCGATCAGTCTCACGTTGGGATTTCACGCAGTGGCGCGCCTATGGGTCCACGTAGCGGCGGTGAGCATGATAACCGTGATCGCGGACAGTACCCAAAGACCCGGGAGTATGGACTCCCACTCCCACCCGTCGATGATGATCGTCCGCACGCCCACCAGCACATAGTCGACCGGGTTCACGGTCACTGCCCACTTGAACCATCCGGTGAGAAACTCCTTCGGCATGAATGCCGTCGTGAGAAACGCCAGCGGCATGAACATTAGCCAACTGTTCTGAGTCATCTGGACGCTCTTGGTCCTCAGGGCGATTATCAGGCCGATGCAGGCTGTCGCTATCCCGAAGACCGGGGCGGCGACGATGATGGCCACCAGTCCCAGCAAACCGCCCTTGAAGCTGACACCGAAGGCCATGGCCATGGCCATGGCGACGATGACAACAACCTGCAGCAGGGCACGGGTGCCCGACGTGAGCAGCGTGCCCATGAGAATCGAAAAGCGGTTTACGGGCGCAAGCAGCAGCTTGCCAAAGTAGCCGGACAGCATATCCAGTCTGCAGCACCTGTGCGAATACCCCAGAGCCGATTCCGCATGATCTTGGTAATACGATACACCCTCACCCTAGGTATCGAGTATGGGGAGGGTACGAGGCATCTCCCTCGGCAGTGGCTGTCTCATCGGCAGTCACCCTCTCTGGTCAGGAAGTTGTGGATTCCCGCCCTGTCACCTGGTGCGGGGTGACGTTCATTCGCGGTAGTAACGGAATTGGGGTTGGCGTTGGTAGCGAAGGGCGGGTTTGAAACCGGCTCCTACCAGGTCAGAGTTTTGCAACCCTTTGAATCTAGGGTGTTGAACCTCTAGTTGTCGGGACACCCCAGTGAGGAAGAGTTGGATGCAGACAAGAACCAATTTCGAGATGAGAATGGGACCGTTAGCCTGTCTTCAAGGGGCTGAATTACGAAATCTTGGGTGGGACGTTCGGTACTAGGGAGGAGGTCGACTGACGCCTAGTTGGGCCGCCACGCACAGGTGCCTGCCCTGCGACTGTGACAGCGGCCACGAT
>JAPOPA010000175.1 GCA_026713145.1 Chloroflexota bacterium | reverse complement strand
GGTCGTCCCGATGGAGATCGGCGGCGGATTCGGCGGGAAGCTGACCGCGTATCTCGAACCGCTGGCCGCCGTGCTGTCGAAGAAGTCCTTAAGGCCGGTCAAGATGACGATGACCCGCGCCGAGGTGCTGGAGGCGTCCGGCCCAACGGCGGGGAGTCATGTGAAGGTCAAGATCGGCGTGACCAACGAAGGGCGAATAACCGCAGCTCTTGGGAAATTCCTGTTCGAGGGCGGAGCATACGGCGGCGGACCGGTCGCCCCCGCCTGCGCCGCTATCTTTGCCCCTTACAACTTAGAGAACGTCCGCATCGACGGGTACGACATCGTCACCAACAAGCCTTCGACGAGGGCCTACCGAGCTCCGGGCGCTCCGATCGTGGCCTATGCCGTGGAGTCGGTGATGGATGAGATCGCCGAGATGCTGGACATCGACCCGATAGAGTTCCGCCTGCTCAACGTCGCGCGCGAGGGCCTGCGTCGAGCGGACGGCGTGATGAACGGACGTATCGGCGCAGCCGAGGTCATGGAGGCCGTTCGCTCGCATCCCCACTACGTCGCGCCGAGAGACGGCGTAAATCACGGGCGCGGCGTGGCGATGGGCTTCTGCCGGAACAACACCGGCCCTGCATGCGTCATCGCCAACGTGCATGACGATGGCAGGATCAGCCTCATTGAAGGCTCGGTCGATATCGGCGGCTCACGGACGGTCATCGCCCAGCAGCTTGCCGAGGTGCTCGGCATACCCGTCGAGGATGTGAACCCCAGCATCGGGGACACCGACTCCATCGGCTTCACGTCCAACACCGGCGGGAGCGGGGCCGCATTCAAGTCCGGCTGGGCCGCTCACGAGGCTGCACGCGACATTATCGCGCAACTGACAGAGCGCGCGGCCCTGATCTGGGACGTGTCCCCCGACCGGGTCCGTTACGAGGACGGGGGAGTGGAGCACGTCTCGGACTCCGAGCTTCGGATGTCGTTCCGGGAGATCGCGGGAATGCTGCCGGACACGGGCGGCCCCGTCGTCGGGAGCGCGAACCTCAACCCCGTCGGTCAGAGCGGGTCGTACTCAGCCAACATCGTCGACGTGGAGGTCGATCCCGATACCGGCAAGGTGGACATCCTCCGCTACACCGCCTTCCAGGACGTGGGGTTCGCGATACACCCGAGCTACGTCGAGGGACAGATTCAGGGTGGCACCGCCCAGGGCATCGGCTGGGCGCTCAACGAGGAGTATTACATGAGCGACGACGGGGCGATGCTCAACACGAGCCTCCTCGACTACCGGATGCCGACGACGCTGGACCTTCCGATGATCGAGACGGTGCTGGTCGAGGTCAACAACCCCGGGCACCCCTTCGGCGTCCGCGGCGTCGGCGAGGCGAACATCTCACCGCCAATGGCCGCGCTCGCGAATGCCATACACGACGCCACTGGCCTCCGGCTGAGGGAGCTTCCCATGAACCCGCAGGCGGTATCGAAGGCCATTCGAGAGAAAGCAGGTTAGCGGCATGAAACTCCAAGGCAAGAAGGCGCTCATCACGGGCTCGAGGCGCGGCATCGGACGGGCGATTGCCCTGCGGCTCGCGGAGGACGGCGCCGACATCGGCATCAACGACATCGTTCGTGACGAGACGGCGGAGGAGACCCTGCGCATGATCCGCGACCTGGGCTCGAACGTCAGCTGGCACGAGGCGAACGTTGGCAGGAGTGCCGACATCAACAGGATGGTGGACGAGTTCATCGCCGAGCACGGGCGCATCGACATCCTCGTGAACAACGCGGTCGGCTCCATCAAGAACAGCTTCCTCGATATCACCGAGGAGGACTGGGACTTCGAGATCGGCAACGCGCTCAAGGGGCCGTTTCTCGCCAACCAGCGCGCCGCCCGCGAGATGATCGCTCAGGGGGACGGAGGACGCCTCGTCTCCATTGCCAGCGTCCACGCCTTCTGGGCCAAGCCCTACAACCTCGTCTACAGCATCGCAAAGCAGGGCCTGATCCGCATGGCCATGAGCATGGCTGTCGACCTCGCCGGACACAACATCACGTGCAACGCCGTCGCGCCCGGCCTCATCGACTCGCGAGTTCTGCCGCCCGACCAGGAGCACCAACGCGCCGGGCCCGAGTACGCGCCGGACGTGGCGGCTGAGATTCCTTTACGCGTGGCGGGAGTCCCAAGGGACATCGCCCACGCGGTCGCCTTCCTGGCCTCCGACGATGCCCGCTACGTCAACGGCCAGTGCATCACCGTGGACGGCGGCATGACCATCGTCGGTCCCGGCCCCGGAAGCCACGACCCCGGAATTAGCAACATCTCCACGGAGGAGATCGCCCGCACGAGGTAGCCGCAGCCGTCGCCATGGTCTTCCCGCTCGTCGCCTTCGCCATTGGTGTGGCTCTCCTGTGCTACATGTTCGTTGTGGGCTGGTCTAGGGACCCTCTCACTGAGGATGAGTCGGCTCTCTTGCGGTACATGCTTGCAGGTCAGGGACTCTGTGTTATCTCGCTCATCGTGTGGGGCGTCCTCTCTGAGAGCCCCCGCCATAGAAAGAAATGGTCGGCTCTCATACTTGCGGCAGTGCTTCTCATTGCGCTTGGGGCTTGGTGGATTATCAGTATCGGCCTGTTCATTGCGGTGATCGGACTGGCACTGCTC
Source organism: Chloroflexota bacterium (assembly GCA_026713145.1). Lineage (GTDB taxonomy): Bacteria > Chloroflexota > Dehalococcoidia > Lucifugimonadales > VXLM01 > VXLM01. The sequence goes on along the minus strand of JAPOPA010000175.1, from coordinate 8,077 downwards.
ATCTACTCATCGGCGCGCTTGACTGCAACCTTTCGGTAGATCATGGGCGCGCCACTCTCATAGTCTGTCGTATGGCCTGTGGGGTACACTATTCCGACCATCGAACGGAGGAAGCATAGGAATGGATCGTTTGTCACTCAAGGACCTTCGTGAGCAGTTGCCGGTCACGGAGGAGGTCGGATATTTCCAGACGGGGACGTACGGCCCGACCCTGTCATCTGCCGTCAAGGCCGTCACGGGCGCAATGGAATACGAGGCCCTGCACGGCCCGGCGCGTCCGGACACGCGGCAGTACATCATGGAGAAGGAGGAGGCAGCCAGGGGGCACCTGGCCGACCTTCTCAACGTCAACCCCGAAGAGATCGGCATCGGCTCGAACACGACCCGGGCCATGCACAGGGTCCTCCGCAGCTTCGACTGGGGCGAGGGGGACGAGTTCGTCACGACATCGCTGGAGCACGTGAGCACGGCGGCCGCCTCGCGCGGCCTCGAGCAGGAGCGGGGAGTGACGGTGAAGGTGGTCGAGGTCGACGAAAGCGACGCGGCGTTCATCGAGTCTCTGGACGGGACGGTGACGGAGGAAACGAAGCTCCTGTTGATTAGTCACGTGGCCTCACCGAACGGGCGCATAATGCCGGTACGTGAGGCGGTCGACGTGGCGCATGAGAAGGGCGTCCCCGTGTTGGTGGACGCGGCGCAGTCGGTCGGACAGATCCCGGTCGACGCGCAGGCGTTGGGTTGCGACTTCCTCATCGGGTCAGGGCCGAAGTGGCTGCTCGGACCGATGGGCAGCGGCTACGTATGGGTATCTCCCGATCAGTCCGATACCTTCAGGCCCTACTTCACGCCCGACGTGGGCGCGTGGTCGAAGCCCGGCGCACCCGTGGCCACTCCTACGGCACGTTCGAGGGCGGAGTTCGGTACGTACAACCATCCTCTCGTGATTGGACTTGGACAGGCGGTCAAGACGCTGATGAGTGTTGGGCTGGAGACCATTCAGGACTGTGTGGCGGGCCTTTCCAAGCCGCTGCGCGAGGAGATGCAGGACACGCCGGGAGTGAACGTGATTACGCCCATGGAGCCGGGCAAGTCGGCCGGGGTAACCACGCTTACCTTCGACGGGTACGCCGAAGAAGACATGCAGGGCCTGGTGCAGTGGCTCAACGACGAGCGGAACATCCTGGTCAAGGCCCAGTGGCTGACCGCGCCCCTTCAGCTCGACAAGATCGGGATGCGGATTTCGGTCGCGGGATTCAACACCGAGGAAGAGGTGCAGCACCTCATCGACTCGATACGGGACGGCATCCGAAGGTAACGCCGCCGGCTGGAGTTGCTACCCGCGGCGGCCCCTCAGTCGCGGGTCGAGAATGTCGCGGAGCCAGTCGCCGAGCAGGTTCGCGCCGAGCACGACGAGCATAATCGCCACCGCGGGGAAGTTCAGGTGCCAGGCGAGGGTAATGTAGTCCCGTGAGTCGGCGATCATCTTGCCCCAGGTGGGGACGAGGGTGTTGACGCCGAGCCCCAGGAAGCTGAGGGCGGCCTCGGTGAGAATGACGCCGCCGAATGCCAGGCTGGCGCCCACGATGGCGGGCTGTATGGCGTTGGGCATGATGTGGCGGAGCATTATTCGCAGGTCCCCTACTCCCAGCGCCCTCGCGGCGTGAACGTAGTCCCTCTCGCGGATGCTGAGCACCTCGCCGCGAATGAGGCGAGCAAAGCCCACCCAACTTCCGATGCCGATGAAGACGATCATGTTCAGCAGCCCGCCTCCGAGGAAGGCGATGACGGCGATCAGGAGCACCAGGAAAGGAATGGCAGTCTGAGTGTCCGCGATGCGCATGATCACGTCGTCGATTTTGCCTCCCTTGAAGCCCGTGAGTAGGCCGAGAAACACGCCTGACACCATCCCTATGGACACGGCGGAGAAGGCGACGATCAGGGAGAGCTGGGACCCCACGAGCATCCGACTGAGGACATCCCTGCCCAGGTTGTCCGTGCCCAGGAATCCGACGCCGTTTTCGGTGTCGGCCCATATGGGCTTCGCCAATGGGTTCTTGAGGTCGATGGCGACGGGGTCTTTAGGAGCGAGCCACCCCCCGAACACGGCGGCAATGACAAAGGCCGTCATTATGATGATGCCGACGATGCCGATGCGGTGTAGCCAGATGCGGCGCCATATGCTCTTGCCACGGGTGGCGCGGCTTTGAGATACGGCGTCCTGTATGCCAACTGATGCGCTCATGGCCTTCTATCGGTGTCGAATTCTTGGATCGACCATGGCGTACACCAAATCCATGATGAGGAATATGAGCACTGTGATCGTTCCGAACAGCAGCACGTCGAGGAAGACGACGGGGTAGTCCCTGTTGGCGACGGCCTGGGCCATGAGATTGCCGACGCCCGGCCACGCGAATACGACCTCGACTACGACGACGGTGCCGAGCAGATGGGGCAGTGAGGACACGACGACGGTGATGACCGAGATGCTGCCGTTTCGGAGCGCGTGCCGGAATATGACCAGGCGCTGGCTCAGTCCCTTCGCCATGGCCGTGCGGACGTAGTCCTGGCTGAGCGCTTCGAGCATCCCGGAGCGGCTTATCCTCGCCACCGTAGCGACAAGGCCGGTCGAAAGCGTAATGGCAGGAAGGATGATGTGCTTCCAGGAGCCCGTACCGGAGGTGGGCAGCCACCCAAGATGCACGGAAAAGATGATGATGAGCATGATGGCGAGCCAGAATTGGGGCACCACGATGCCGAATACGGATATCCCTGTAGCGAGGTTGTCGAGGAGGGAACCTCGATTCAGCGCCGCGATGATGCCTAAGGGGAGTCCCGCAAATACGCCGATGGCCGCAGCGAGCAGCCCGAGCCGGAGGCTGTTGGGCAGACGGTCGATGATGAGCTGCGTGACCGGGATGCTATACCTGAAGGAATAACCGAAATCTCCCTGGGCCGCCCGCCCCCAGAAGAGAAAGTACTGAATGACGATGTGACGGTCGAGGCCCAACTGCTCTTTCACGCGTTGGTACTCGGCCTCGATCTCTTCCTGCGTGCGGTTTTCCTCAAGGCTGACGCCAAGGCTGGCGGGGTCGCCCGAAACGCGAATCAGGAAGAAGACGACTGTGACCACGCAGACTACGACGAACACAGCTTGGATGAGGCGACGTACGATGAACGCACCCATCTAAGAATCCTGCCTCCTCGAACGGTCATGCCGGAACCCCGCCGACTCGTGACGAGTGCGACGAGGGAGCGGCTCTTCCTTCTTCACCACATTATAGAGAGTTCCTCTCCATCTGAGAGGAACTGGAAGCGGCGTTGTTGCCGCTTACAAAAGGGAATGGCAACGGGCAGGTGGAGCTACGTGGCCCCACCCGCCCGGAACCGTGTTCTTTGCGTGGTCGCTATTGCGACGGGATCTTCAACTCGAAGGACTTGGAGGCCGAGATGTCCGGCAGTGACGGACCGAACGACAGCACCGATGGGATGGTGTAGGCGTGGAGTGCCTGAGCGTTCTCGCAGATTTGCTCGGCGATCCTCTTGACCTCAGCCTCACGGGCGACCGGATCGGTGATCATTGCCTTGGCGTCCCTCATTTCCTTGAATGCAGGGTCGGCTTGACCGTCGCCCCACATGCTGGTCGTGTTGTCAGCCAGGTACCAGTTCAGCCCGATATTCATGATGCCTTCCGGCAGCGTCTGGTTGATGAGCTGCTGCAGCCACTCGGATGACTCGAGGTACTGGAGATCGACCGAGACGCCAACCTGCGACCACTGGGACACGAGTGCGTCCATAAGCGGCCTGTCGCGGAAGTATCGGGCGTTGGTGACCGAGCCCTTGATGGTCACACCGTCGCCATAGCCCGCCTCCGCCAGAAGTTCCTTTGCCTTGTCGGGGTCATAGTCGTAGCGGCCCACGAGGTCCGCATTGTAGCCGAAGCCACCCGGAGCGACGATCTGGCACTGAAGCCGCGAGCCGTACCCGCCGGCGACGGTCTCGTAGATACCGTCCATGTCGACGGCGTACAGGAGGGCCTGCCGCACGAGCTTGTTCGAGAGCGGATCGCTCCGACCGTAGATGTTAAAGCCGATGTACATGCTCTGCGTGCTGTCGCCGACAAAGATCTTGAAGCCGTCGGAGATCAGGCCCGGGACGTTTTCGGGTGGCGTCGCGGTGATTATGTCGAACTCACCCGCCTTGAGACCTGCGACCCGAACTGCGGCCTCAGGCACGTGGCGGATCCTGATGTTCTTGATGACCGGCTTGGGGCCGGGGTAGTCTTCCCAACGCGTCAACTGGATGTAGTTGTCGCGCTCCCAAGAGACGAACTTGTATGGGCCGGTGCCAATGGGTTCCTCCGAGTAGCCGGCGGGCCCGACCGTCTCAAGATGAACCGGAGGGAGCGGCATGAATGTGAAGGCGTTTGCCCACGTGTCATCGACCAACCGCAGCTTGAAGTGCAGCGTGTAGTCGTCGACGACTGTGACGGCCTCATTGAGGGTTCCAAGTCGGTCGGCCGGGTCCACGTATCGGTCGAGAACGCGGAACGCCCAAGCAACCTCAGCCGTCTCGGACATCATCAATTCAAAGCTCTTCAGCAGCCCATGGGCATCCAGGGTCTCGCCGTTGTGGAACGTGATGTCCTGCCTGAGCTTGAGCTCGACAGTGTCCGTGCTGCCAGGGAGGAAGCCATAGGACTCAGCCAGCTCGGGCTCGATCTGGCCGGTCTCATCATTCAACGCGGCGAGCTGTCCGTAGATCAGTCGCGACGTGATGCGGCTCTGGAGAGACGGGATCACGTTGGCGACGAGGTTCGCGGGCAGAGCGCCCACGGCGATGGTAATCGAATCGGGACCTCGGTAGGCCGCTTCTGCCGCCTCGACCGCCTCCATGGCGGTCATGCGGGCCTCGTCAGCCTTCATCGCGGCATCTTCAATGGCAGCGTTCGTGGCCATGAGGGACGAGTCCACGATTGCCTTTACGTCGTCAGCGGAAAGCTGGTCACCAACAGCGCCTTCGACGGCGGCGGCGACCAAGGACTCAACGTCGCCCCTGGTCAGCTGTCCGGTCTGCCCGGCCTCAACCTGGTCTTGGACGATCTGGCTGATCTCGGCGGCACTGACGGATTCCGGCAGCGCGGGAAGAGCGGCCTCAACGAGCCTGCTGATGTCGGCCAGGTCGAGGGTCTCAGGAACGGGCAGCGCCTTGATCGACTGGTCGACGATTCGCTGCACTTCCGCTGCAGAGAGCTGGTCGCCCGTGGCGGAGGTTACGATTGCCTCAACGTCCGCTCGCGTCAGACCCGGCTGCGCTGCCAATGCCGTGTTAACTGCGTTCGATACAAGGTCCTGGATCTCGGTCGCGCTCGCACCCTGCGGCACGCTGCCGACCGCGTCCTGGATCAACTTTGCGAAGTCCGGCGTCGGGGCTGGTACAGGTGTTGGCGCAGGAGCAGGTTCGTCATCGCCTCCACAGGCGACAGCGAACGCCAGAGCCGCAACCACCCCCAGTATGACTAGGGACCTCCAATTCAAAACACTATTTACCACCTCAGTTCTCCTTTCTGAACTCTTTTCTCCGATTTTCCGATAGTCAAATGTAGTTTGTCTTTGGTGCGTATTGGTCTAGCTTGCCCGTCTCGTAGAGCGGCGCCGTCATCGAAGGGTCAGTATCCGGTACAGCGATTCCGGAGGCCAAATGGACGCCGCGGTCTTCTTGGCTAAGCGAGATCGGCTACAGTCGGCTGAACTCCTTGAGCACGGGCCAGAAGTCCAGCTGCTCGACTCCGTGGGTCCTGTATATCCCGACGGCGTCCGCGCCGTTGTCTACGGCGATGCGTCCCGCCTCGATCATGAGGTCGGGCTCCTGAAAGCTGCCGGGGTGGTAACACGAGAGCTCTGCGATCACGCGACAGCGCCCATTTATGACAGTCGCTGCGTGGTTCACCTGCCTCGCGAGGGCGTCGAGATCCGAGTTCGTGCGGAACCAGAAGAAGAGCTCGTCGAAAGCTTCTGCGTCGACCCATGAAGGCCAGTCGTGGAGCAGCTTGAGGTAGTCGTCCTTCTCCCCGGCGATCATCGTCGCGGAGAATACGGCGTCCGGCTTGGCGGCCTTAACCGCGTCCCGAACTTCCACCATGAACCGCGTCACGTAGTCTGCGCGGAACTGGAGCCAGTCGGGGTCGTCGTTCGGCAGATCGAACGGGTCCTTGCCGTGAGCCTCCGTGAAGGCGTTGACGACGACGTCCTCGTACCCGTAGGGGACGGCGCCGTTTTCATCCTCGTTGCCGAGCACGAACTCGACCTGCAAGCCGCTTCCCTTCGTGGACAGCAAAGGCTCGACGAATTGCTGGATCTGCTCTGCTCTCACCTCCGGGAATGCGAGGCTGAGATAGAGGTCCTCGCCGGGCTGGAGGACGTACGAGCGGTTGCGGGTGAGGCTCCGGTACTCCGGGTGCTTCGTTGCGAAGTCGGAGGCGGTGGTATTGATCTGCGGGTTGTCGTAGATGGGGCGATGCTTGTCCAGTATCGCCCTGGCCTCCTCGGCGTCTACGGGAGGACGCAAGAAGTCCAGCGACCAGCCGTAGGTCTTCCTCGCCGATCCGTGGCGAGGGAAGGAGTTGTAGTTTACATAGGGGTGAACGTCGATTCCGTGACTGTTGGCGACCTCGGTGAGGGTGAGGGTCTTGTCGCCGCCTATGATTCTGGATACGCCCGCATCGACGCACTTGCGTATCCATATATCCATGTCATCGCGAAAACTTGGGTCCAGCGGCTCGCTTGGTACGACCGGTGGACCCCACAGAATCACTTCCGCCAATTCGCAACCTCCCGATGTTCAGTCAAAAGGACTCGATTACTGCGCCTTCGCCCTTGAGAATTCTTCAAGCGTATCGTACCTGAGAACCTGTACAGACTGCCGTAGACGCACCGAGCGATACTACATGGGGAATATTTTCGTTGTCAACGTTTTCGTATCCGACGACGCGCTGAAAGCTACTCAATTCCCCCAAGAGACTCCCTCTTGAGACATTGGCGAACAGTTGACATACCAAGGCCACGATGTTTTCTACTCCCTGCCGAGCGCGACGGGTCCAAAGTACGTCCTGACGTGCCTCCGTTCCCACCACTGGCCGGTCTCACTGCGCGCTCCGTAGTCGGTAAACGTGTACAGGAACAGCTCGGCCTTGACGTAGCGCGGCGGAGACTCGGGGAACGGGTTCTCAGCCAGGAGCGAGTGTACGGATGGCGACCCCTCAAGCAGCCTGAATGCAAATGCCTGGAACCAGCCGCTGACACGGTTGGGGCTGAGCGCGGCGAACCACATCTGCCAGTCGAGTCGTGGCTGATGCGGCGCGACAAAGGTGGGACGCCGTGAGAGGTCGCTGGGCTTGTGCTTGAACTCGTAGTCCTGCCACTCGACCCCATCGTTCGACCCCTGTACGACGATCTCTGGGCGTAGGGTCGTCATTACAGCGAAGAGGCCGTAGCCGTTTACGGTGTAGAACGGGGATATCCACCGTATTGCCGTACCAGTTGGCCCCGGATAGCTTCCCGCGAACGTCCCCCATATTTGCAGGCCGCCGAATATGAGGACGAACGCGGCGATTGAAACCGTTGCTCCGGTGAGGACGCGCTCCCGGCGGGTGAATGTCGAGAACCGGGGGATGGTCCGAGTGACTCTCTCCGGCAGCCTTCGGAGAAGATTGTCGTCGAGCAGGAACAGGCACAGGATTACCGAGAGGAGGTTGAAGAAGGTGTAGTTGCCGGTAACGGCTATGACGACGTTCAGCCCCGTGAAGCAAGCCGCCGCGAAGAAACGGAGCGGTCGAGGGCCGAACACCATGAACGGCACGATCAACTCGACGAAGAATACGCCTCCTACGGCGAGGCGGTGGAACCCCTCCGGCAGGTGGTGGGCGTACCAGGCGACCCATGTTGGAAGGGGTTGCGTTTCGTAGTGGTACGTGAGGGCGGTCAACGAGCTCCACGTCGGATCGTCACTCAGGAGCTTGACCGCGCCCGAAAGGAACCAGAACCGGAATATCAGCGCGCGGAAGAGCCAGACCACAGCGGGG
>JAPOPA010000069.1 GCA_026713145.1 Chloroflexota bacterium | reverse complement strand
GGTCTCGTCCGGGTCGACCCGCTCCGCCAGAAGCTCTTGGTATCTTGGGTGCTCGGACAACTCCAGTGCGATATGCACACCCTCCCTCATTCGCTGCCGGTCGAACGGGTCCACAAGGAAGTTGTAGTCCAGCCGGGGCTGAATGCGGTAGTCATCGCATCGAAGCTCAAGGCTGCCGGAACCGACGGCCAGGTCCAGGCACACGACCATGCTCACCCCAAGTTCGGTGTCGGGGTCCAACTCACCTGGAAAGAGGTTGAACACACTGAGCGAGGACGGATGAATCAACATATCGTTGCGAAGGTGCGAGCCCGATGCGGTATACCGGAGGGTTGTCTGAGTGCCAGCGGCGGTCGTGTCGTGCCGATAGCCCGCCCGCGTGCGCCACTTCACGGCAACCTGAGGATGATCGCGGAGGTTCCGTCCTACTCCGGGCGTGTCCTGCACGACGTCGATTCCGCTCTCGACCAGGTGTTTGGCTGGCCCTACGCCAGACAGCAGCAGAAGGTGGGGCGAGCCAATTGCCCCGCCTGCCAGCACCACCTCGTCCGCGTAGTACACGACGACACCTTCACCGCACTCCACCTCCACCCCGACTGCCCGCTTGCCTTCGAACACCACACGCCGAGCCTGCGTGCGCGCGGCGATTGTCAGGCCGGGACGCTCACGGGCTTCTCTCAGGTAGCCCATTGCGGTGCTCCACCTCACCCCGTCCACGTTGTTCAAGGGCGTGGGCCCCACCCCCGTCGAGTCGGGGTCGTTGTGGTCGGGACAGTCCGGGAATCCAACGGCCAAGCAAGCGTCGTAGAAAGCCTGCTGATCCGCGTTCATTTCCTCTCTGGAGAACCGGTTTACCGGTATCGGTCCAATCGAGCCGTGAAAATCCCCGTCGAAATTCAAGTCACGTTCAATACGAAGAAAGTAGGGCAGAAGCTTCTTGAAGCTCCACTCATCATTGCCCATGGCGGCCCAGTCGTCGTAGTCCTCGGGCGCGCCACGAAGGAATATATAGGCATTTATCGCGCTCGACCCGCCGGTCATCCTTCCACGTGGCACGAGCCGGGCCGGGGCTTCGTCCGTGTAACGGGCCACGTACGACCACTTATTTTCGCCAGTCGGGTTGAAGGGGAACGGTCTGCGGGGGCCGTACCCATACTTCACCTCATCGGGCAGAGTCGCCGGGTCCGGGTAGTCAGGCCCCGCCTCCAGGAGCAGCACCGAGCGCCCCTCGTCCTCCGTCAACCGGCTGGCCAGTATCGACCCGGCCGAGCCTGCTCCCACGATGATAGTGTCGTATGTCCGCAAGCTTCGCTCCATCGGGAGAATTATTGCAGACCGCCCCGAGAAGGACTAGTCGCCTGTAGGATCACGGTGCCTGCAGGGCAAAGAGCTCATCGCTCGGGAGATTCTTACGTCATCCAGTGCCTGTTATTCTGAATGAAGCAGAGCGGAACGAAGAATCCAAAGTCCTTGTCGTTTAGAACCGGTCCATAGCTGGACCGAACCCCTGACGCGACCGTATCTCTTGGAGAGCCGGGTTCACTGCCCGCCCCACACGCGTCCAACCCGTCGTAGAAACTCCCAGTCCAGCTCCGCTCCAAGGCCGGCAGAGTAGGGGAGGTGCAAGCATCCGTCTTCTACACGCTCCGAGGGCGTGAGCAGGTCCGCCCGCCAGTCCGCCTCGTGGACTGCGTGCTCCAACGCCATCGCGCCCGGAATTGAGGCTGTGACGTGTCCGCCCGTTAGCAGCGAAACAGGCCCGGAGGGACTGTGCAGTGATACACCGCCCCCGTTGACAATCGCCCCCCTGCCGGACCGAGCAGCAACCGCAGCGCCTCCGCAGAACATGACGTCCGGCATGACGACCTCGACGGCCTTCCTGCTGATCAGGCCCATGAAGAGCGCCTCGCCATATCCCATCTCGCCACCGGCCACCGCCATCTGCACACGCGTGGCAATTCGCTCAGAGTCCGCTGGATGCTTGTTGGGACGTACCGGCTCCTCGAACCAGCTGACGCCAAGCTCTTCCAGCTCACCTGCCACCTTCACGGCGGACTCAACGTCGAATCGACCGTGACAGTCGACCATCAGACTCACTTCCGGCCCCACGGCGTTCCTGACCGCTGCAACGCGTTGAATGCCGAGCCGAGCATTCCGGACCGCTCCGTCGGAGTCGTCGCCCGGGGCTACCTCGTCGAGTGGCGCGCACTTGACCGCGTGGAATCCCTCGTCCACGGCTCGCTCTGCAGCCCTCGCGAAGTCAGCGGGCATGCGTGGAGTGGCAAAAAGCCCCCGGTTGATGTTCGCGTACAGTTGAACGCTCTCCTGCGTCTCTCCGCCCAACCTCTCCGTCATTGTCCTGCCGTCCTCAATTGCCTGAATGATCGAAACGCCGGTACGCACCGCGCTTACCGCAATAGCCAATTTCAGGTCATCCTGCAACCGGCTCTCGTCCACGCCCAACAGGCCCGGAACATCCGCCTCCCCACCGATGTCGATGCCCTTCAAGGAGTCGACCGTCTCCTCGACCAGCCCAACCACTCCTACGTCTGCCGTTATCTCCACGTCCGCGTACGCCCCACCCACGGCCCGCAGGCGCGCAAACGCCCATTCCGTCCACGGCGTCACAACGGCCGTTGCAAACTCGACACTTTGTATCCGCACCGGACCAGCAGTCATTACCCTGAAAATAACCTCCGATCAATCTTCCGTAGGGGCGAGTCGCGAGTCGCCCTTACTGCTGCCTCCACCCGTCACTCCCGCGAAGGAAGGTCACCCCGTACCACGATGCGGGGCAGGAACCAATTTCCAGACATCAGCGCTGTAGCGACACAGCGACAAACGCAATGCTCATTTCATAGGTGAATGCCTATACTACCCGACGGGTGAGACTGCATGCGTGTCTCGCTCGACCTTTCCTGCGCCGACGACCTCACGTCTCGACATAGAGAGACGGTGGAATTGGAACCAAACTTTGCGTTGCCACCCCCTTCCGTGCGGGCGTACCATGGCATCGCCCAAACGGAGCCAGCGGCTGCCTGCAGTGGGCTGGCAGGGCGGTCACGGAGGCGTCCCGGTGGAACGCAAGTTGAATCTCGGCGTTATCGGACTTGGAGCCCGGGCAGCCTCGCTGCTCGGAGTCTTTCGCCGTGTTTACCGAGGTCTCCGAGTCGCAGCAGTGGCTGACCCCGAAGAGGACGGCGTCCGGCGAAGGCTTCGCGACGCGGAGGTTTCGGAGCGTGACACGGCGTTCTTCCCCGGTGCCGACGAGTTGCTCAGGCACGCCGGCGACCTCGACGCCCTGATGATAGGTACTCGCTGCAATATCCACACACCGATTGCCGTGAAAGCTGCCCCGACCGGGCTTCCGCTGTATCTGGAAAAGCCCGTTGCTATTACGTACGAGCAGGTCCTCGCCCTTCGCGACGCCTACCGGGGGCGAGAGAAGTCTGTGGTCGTGTCCTTTCCGTTGCGTGTGACGCCGCTCTTTCAAAAGGTCATGGAGGTCGTCGAGAGCGATAGACTGGGAGTCGTAAACCAGGTGCAGTCGGTCAACAACGTGCCCTACGGCGGCGTCTACTACGCACGGGAAACGTACCGCAACTTCGATGTCACGGGCGGGATGTGGTTGCAGAAGGCCACGCACGACTTCGACTACCTCAACGCGCTGCTCGGTACCCCGACGGCGGTCTCCGCGGTGATGAACCGAATGGCCTACGGGGGAGACATGCCCCACGACCTGCGCTGCTCGGCGTGCGACCTTGCCGACACGTGCCTTGAAAGCCCCGCGAGCGTCGCTCGGCGTGGCGATGACGGGGGAGTCGGATTGGACGATCACCTGTGCGTGTTCGGAAATGGCATCAAACTGCAGGACGCTGGAGCCGCCCTGGTTGCGTACGACGACGGGACCCACGCGAGCTACACGCAGAACTTCCTCTCACGCCGCTCTGCCGCGTCGCGCGGGGCCACCATCACCGGCTACAAAGCTACGCTGTCGTTCGACTGGTACAGGGGGACGGTCACTGTCGTTGACCACCACCGCGACCATGTCGACTCGTTCAATGTGAAAGCGACGTCCGGTCATCTCGGCGGCGACGAGGCGCTCGCACGCAACTTCATTGACATGTGCCTGGGGCGCGACGAATCTCGCACCGACCTCGCGTCAGGCCTGCTCAGCGCTGCTATGTGCCTCGCCGCCCGCGAGTCGGCCCACGCCTTGAGGTGGACACCCGTTGGCGACGTGTACTCGGAATCGTTCCCAGACCGCGATCTCCCAATTACGCCCACGCCCGCCAACGTGGAGCCGCCCAGCTAGCCCACATCCCTGCGTCGATTCACTTGTATCCCGCGTTTCCCGCGCCTCTCCGGCACGCCCCGTCGCGTCATTTTGACAACCGTCCAAGTCTCGTAACGTTACATACTTCATAGGGACTCGCGGCAGCGGTCCTCAGATATTCACCAACATTATCGCTTCGAGCCATTGAAAATGGAGGTTACTGATATGCAGTGTCATTAGGCTGGCAGATAGGAAGCTGTCACCACCCAAGGAGGTGTGTATGAATCGGCCATCCAAAACAGTATTAATCGTCGCAGTCTTTATTCTTTTCTCCTCCCTCCTTTCCGCTGGGCAAGTTGCGGCCCAAGAGCAGCCGAGTCTGCAGGTGACCGTTCGAAACGTCACCAAAGGACAGCCGCTGACCCCGCCCGTAGTCATCGTGCACACAGGTTCCCTCTTGACGCTCCCGGAGGACCCCGAGGCCATCATGGGTCTTCCGGCCCTGGCCGAGTCCGGTGATCCCTCGGCGTTCGCCGCCGCGGTCGCCGACTACCCTGGCGTAAAGTCCGCCGTCATCCTGCCCGTGGACGGACCGATTCCCGGCGGTTCCGAGGCCACGGTAGATTCGGTCTCGGCCATGCCGGGCGACTTTGTCAGCGTCATATCGATGCTCGCCTGTACCAACGACGCCGTTGCCTACGGCACCGCCGTCATTTCGCAGGAAGGCGGGAGTTTTGCCATGTCTTCCGGCGCGGTGTACGACGCGGGAACGGAGGCGAACGACGAGACGACCGCAACCGTGCCCTGTCTTGGCGGCGCGGCGGCGGGACTGTCCGAGGGGGTCGGCGAAGGAAAGGGCGGGCCACATCCAGGCACCGAGGGGCAGGCCGGTCTCACCCACGCGCAACACTGGAGGGGCGGCCCCCGG
>JAPOPA010000070.1 GCA_026713145.1 Chloroflexota bacterium | reverse complement strand
GTGGACTCGAAGTGCAAGGACTGGCGGGTAAAGAACAAGGACCACTCCGGCGGCTACCAGCATCTCAAGGCATACATGAAGGTCGTGGGCATGGACTGCGGCGAGACCCGCGAGCCTTCACACTGGCTCTCCGACGAGCTGATGGACGAGCTTCGGGACATCTTCCGCGAGATCGGGTGGCCGGTGAAGGGATAGAGCGGCTAACCGGATTCCCTCGTCGCCACCATACTCCCCGGATACACCAAAGTCCGTCACGCTCATCGACCGTGAATGGAACCCAATCCCTTCGCGGTTCATGCCATGCGAAATGGTATAATGAGCCGACGGACCAGGTCTACGGAGACCTCAAGAGGAACGGCAAATGACGACGAAAGCGGCGAGTTTGCTGACGGCCGACGACCTCCTTCGCTTGTATAGTGAGGGAGTCCGCGGCGAGCTGATCCGAGGAGAGCTTTCGGAAACCATGCCAACCGGACAAGAGCATGGCGAGGTTGTCATGAACCTCGGCTTATTGTTGGGGAACTTCATCAAGCCGCAAGGGTTGGGGCGGCTGATGGGCTCCGATACCGGCGTCCTACTGGAGCGCGGTCCCGACACGGTGCGGGAGCCTGACGTGGCGTTCATTTCCGCTGAGAGACTTCCTACGGGCGTACGGGTCCGGGGCTATTCCGAAGTAGTTCCCGACTTGGTAGTAGAGGTGGTCTCCCCCGGCGACGGTCGGGAGGAGGTATACGACAAAGCGCGGATGTGGATCAGCCACGGCGCGCGGATGGTGTGGGTAGCAGACCCGGATACACACACCGTGGAGGTGCATGAGCCTTCCGCACCGCTAGCCACCCTTGAAGAGAGTGACACGCTGAGTGGTGGCGACGTGCTACCGGGCTTCAGCTGTCCCGTGCGGGACGTTTTCGATCTCTAGACAACCCCCCCATTCGCACTATACGTTTGGAGAATGCAATGAACCGAGAAGAACTCAAGCAGATCATAAGAGGCGTGTCGGTCGCGGTGCCGACGCCGTTCGACAGTGACTACCGGCTCGACCTGGCAGCGGCGACCGACCTGACACAGTGGTGGGTCAGCCAAGGGCTGGGCACGAGCACGTCCATGATCAAGCTGTGCTCAGCATGGGGGCAGGGTCCGGACATCTCCGACGACGAGTGGCCTCACCTCGTACGCACGGTGGTCAACGCCGGAGGGCCGGGCGTGAATGTCATGTGCGGGCTCAAGTCGAAGGACACGCTGCGCACCATCGAGGACGCCAAGATCGCCCAGGACATGGGGGCGAACAGCCTTCAGATCGAACTGCCCTACAACCACGCGCCGAACCAGGACCAGTACGTCAAGCACTTCACCATGATCTCGGACGCCATCGACATCGGGATCATGATATACAACACTTACTGGTTCGGGGTAGCTCCCCTCGAGCCGGAGACGATGCACCGCCTGGAGGACGCCGAGCACGTGGCGGCGGTCAAGTGGAACTATCCGGATCCGGACGGCTACGACAAGATGCGGGAGTTCTCGGACACCTTCAACATTATCGACAACTCCGGCCAGCACGTACGCTGCTTCAAGAACGGCGGCGCGGGCATCGTCAGCGCCTTCGCACCGGCGTACCCCGCACACGACCTGAAGGTCGCAGAGCTCCTGGCCGAGGGTAAGTACGATGAGGCCGAGGCCATGACCGACGCCGAGGACGAGGCTCTCGGTCCCGTTCGCGCGATGGTCTCCGCGAATGGCGGTGGCTACCGCATGGCGAAGGGGATGATGGACATCGTCGGACACCCGACAGGGCCTCCGCGACTTCCCACGGAACCCCTGAACGACGAGGAGTTGGCGGCACTGCGAGCGGCCATGGAAAAGCTCGGCTGGGTGTAGCAGAAGGTTACCCTCAGCCTGCCGGTCCACTCCCCAACTGGCAACACGGCCTGTTGACTAATAGTGCCGAGAATGGTACTATTCCCGTGCAGTCTCGGTCATGAGACGGTTTCGGGACTATCGTGGTGTCGAGGTACTGCTCAGTGATGCGGTACTCTTCGACCACATTCTCACAGACCACCCGGAGCCGGTCGACTATGTCCGTGAGATCGAAAAGGCCCTGTCGAATCCGGTGGTACCGGCCTTTCCCGATCCGCGAAGGGCCAATGGTCTGCGATACTACGGGTGGGTCGAGGAGTTCGGGAAGTACATTCGAGTGGCCGTCAAGGTTCTGGACAACGAGGCGTGGGTCTCAACCGCGTTCCTGACGGATAGGCTTGCTTGAGGAAAGACGATGGAGAACCGAAGAGTGAGGGCCTGGTACAACGAAGAGAACGACACGCTCCACATCCGTTGGAAGGATGGCACGGGCTACTACTCGCCGACGAGTGACGACCGTGTGCTTGAGCGCGTGTCGGAGGACGGCGTCGAGTCGCTTGGGTTTATGATCGAGGCCGTACACTCCCTGACGCGGGACGACAAGGCCGAGTTCGAGATCGGCGTCGGCGCGACGGGTGAGATCAAGAACCTGAGCGTAGAGATGGCAGCAGACCAACTCGGCGTTACCCCGCGGTACGTCCGCCGGCTCTGCAAGGATGGCAGGGTGCGTGGGGCCAAGCGTCTCGGACACAGCTGGGTCATTCCCGTGCCAATCGACATCGCCGAAGGGAGTCGAGGCAGACCGGGCATCGCCGCTACGGTCCACGCATTGAACGAACCGCGCGGGGAATATAAGACCTAAAGGCCGTCGGCAAGCGCTTTGAGTTCCACTGTGCGACGCGACCGCTTGGAGGTTATTCGGTCAAAGGCGCGGGGAACATCGGCCAGCAGGTCGCGCGAGGAGGCGGCGGCGGCGCGATAGAACGCGATGATGGTCTCTTCGTTGGACGTCAGTCCCGCGATCACTCCGTCGAGTGAATCGGGCAGGTCGGTGATAATCCCATAGTCGTCGGTGTCGATTCCCTCGAAAGCGAACTGCGTGTCGAGCGCATCGCTCACGACTCCGATGTACGCCCTATCGATGCTCCCGACATTACGCCTGTTCTCCCGTATGTACGGCGCGAGGGCCGCCTGCCAGTCAGGGTAACTATCCGAGACGCGCTCGTAGAGATCTTGGGTGTCGTCTTCAAGCTGCTTGGCGAACCGGACGACTGCCGAGGCGGTGTTAAGCTTCACCTAGAGCCACCTCTGGACGACGACCTTGCCCTCGGTGAAGAAACGAACGGCGTCGGGTCCCTGGCCGTGGAGCGTGCCGAAGAACGAGTCCTTCATGCCGCCGAAGGGGAAGAAGGCCATCGGCGCGGCTATGCCGATGTTCACCCCGATGTTTCCCGCCTGCGTGTTGTACTGGAACTCGCGGGCGTTCCTTCCGCTCGTGGTGAAGATGCAGGCGGAGTTGCCGTAGGGGTTGGTGTGGATGGT
>JAPOPA010000071.1 GCA_026713145.1 Chloroflexota bacterium | reverse complement strand
GGATGGAGTGGCGCTGGATGCGTATTCTGCCTTCGGAGTCTCGGACGACCTCATTCCGACCGTGGTGGCGGAGAAGATGGAGCAGTGGCCGGACGGCCCTGAGCCAATTCGCGATCTCTTGGATGCCGAGCGCTACGCTATATTCGAGGAGCTGACGGCAGTTCACCCGAACCCGGCAATCGGCGATAAGGCGCGAGTTCACTGGCACGCCTCCTTCTTTCTGGGCTACTACCCGTACGTCCTCCTGAATGAAGACACGTCGGAGGGTCGAAAGCAAGCGTTCGCCAATCTTCTGGATTCGATGGCCGATCAGTTTGAGTTGGGGAAGAAGCCAAGTGTCCCAAAGCCCCTGCTCGAGGGTCTGATCATTCCCTCTGCAGCGGAGGCACTCGACGCGCTTGGTCCTCGGCTACGTGATGCCATTGCCGTACAGCAACCAAACTTTACCACTGATATCGATGCCCTCGCCTTTGATATCGTGAGCACCGAGGTCATGCTTCTAAAGTCGGAGCCGGGCTTGGAGATGCCCACCCTGGGAGAGGTTCTCTCTCCAGAGGACCGAAGTGGGCTGAACGGTCTGCCAGCGGACGTGCGGGAGGACGCGGAGCGAAGGTACGCGCGCGGCGTGGTGTTTCGCATGATCAATCTGGCGATGAGGGCAGACCACCCGACGAGCTCACTGCCTGGCGATGATGTTCTCGCTCAAGTCGCGCAGCACGAGTTTGAGTTCGCACAGAATTTGGCCAAGCAGTAGGAGAACAAGGGTGCCTAGGGCGTTGCCCGTATCCTGGAAGAGTCCGGGGTGCGGGCAACGAACACGACCATCTGAAGCTGTTGCGGCCTCCTTCGCCTGCGTGGTACCTTGAATTCGGATGAAATCACCTAACCACCGTGTTGGCGAACACCCCTCAAGCGACACACCTCCTATGCTGACCGACAGCCAGGAACCGCCCGCATCCGAATCAAACGCGCCGACCGACAATCAATCCGGCGGCGGCTCGACAGCATTGTACCGGGACAAGATACTCCTAGGAACGGTCATCGGCGCTTTCGTGCTCGACCAGGCGTCGAAGAGGATCATCACCTCCTGGTTGGCACTGGGCGAGTCGTGGCCAAGCGAGGGGTTCTTCCGCATCACCTACGGGACGAACTCCGGGACCGCTTTCGGCCTCTTCTCCAATCACACGACGCTCCTGATTCTCGTGTCGCTGGTCGCCATCGGGTTTCTCTTCTATTTCTACAGGGCGCATGCGATGCCGAGTCTGCTCCTGAGATTTGCCATCGGCCTCCAATTGGGAGGGGCATTCGGCAACCTCATAGACCGGGTGCTCAACGGCAAGGTTGTGGACTTCATCGATGTCGGTCCCTGGCCGATTTTCAACCTCGCGGACTCGTCGATCGTCGTCGGGATATTCATCCTCATGGCGGTCTTCCTCCTGACCAAAGAGTCAACTGAGAAGCGGCAAATCGCCCCGGCAACTGCGGATAGCGAGACCCAAGACCCTCAGGCCTCTACTTCGGCCTCGGCCCAGGATGAATGACCGCATCGAGCATCTCGTCGAGACCGGTGGAGAACGTCTCGATGTCTTTCTTGCCCGACTGTCCCCCGATCTTTCTCGCTCCCGCATTCGCAAGCTGATTGACGACGGGCACGTGGCCGTCGACGGCCGCCCCGGCAAGGCCTCGACGCGACTTGTAGCCGGTCAGTCAGTCACCCTCGAAGTCCCACCGCCATCTCCGGCAGAACTGCAGCCGTGGGACGTTCCGCTCTCCATCGTGTTCGAGGACGAACACCTCATCGTCATCGACAAGCCTGCCGGGATGACAGTACATCCTGCCCCGGGAAACGAACACCACACCCTCGCCAATGCCGTCCTTGCCCATGCGCCCGACATCGAAGGCATCGGCGGGGAGCTCCGTCCCGGAATAGTTCACCGTCTTGATAAGGACACGTCCGGCCTCATCGTCGTCGCCAAGAACGAGCGCGCTCACGCGCACCTTTCCGACCAGTTCAAGAGTAGGGGAGTGAGCAAGGTCTATCTGGCACTCGTGGCAGGCCATCCCAGTCCGCGCGAGGCCGACATAGACGCACCCATCGGCAGACATCCGCACGACCGGCAGCGAATGGCCATTGTCTCTAAGGGGCGTTCTGCCATCACGCGGTATCGGGTGGTCGCGTCATATGAGCGGTCAACGCTCGTCGAGGCACGTCCTCGAACCGGACGCACACACCAGATCCGAGTGCATCTGGCGTCGGTAGGGCATCAGGTCGTCGGAGATACGACTTACGGGCGTCCCGCAGAGGGACTCTCGCGCCAGTTCCTTCATGCATTCCGGTTGGCCTTCGAACACCCGGCGACCGGGGAGACAGTCCGATTCACTGCGGAGTTGCCCGCCGACCTGCGTTCGTACCTCGATAGGCTTGTGCCCGCAGATGGGGCGGGCTGAACCATATTGAAACGCGGCAGCGCTACAATGGCATTGTGGCGCTAGTCGGCGCTCCTCTTCGTCCACTCGCCTTTCAGTGCCGCAAGTCCGAACATAGCGGTCGCTACGAGGGCCATAATAGGGCCCGTGGGCATGTTGGCATGGAAAGACAGGTACATGCCAACGATCGCGGAGAGCACGCCGATAACCGCGCCTATGACCATGACCCCGACGAATCGCCTCGCGAGGAGGAACCCGGTCGCCGCCGGCGTGATGAGCATGGCCATGACCAGGACGATTCCGGCTGCCTGGATGCTGATGACGATGACCAGCGCCAGGAGGGCCAGCAGGATGTATTCGACAAAGCGGACTTTGATTCCGACCACCTCGGCGCCCACCGGGTCGAAGGTGGTGTACACGAGATGACGGTGGAAGACGTACAGCCCGGCAATCACCAGCAACGCCAGCCCCAGGGACAGGTAGACCTCGCCCGTGCTGACGCCCAGTATCTCCCCTATCAGAAGGTCCTCGATATTGGGAGCTTGGGTGTTGCGAAGTTCGAGGAACGTGTTGATATAGAAGGGGCTGGAGAGCATCACGAGGCCAAGCGCGAACATTCCCGCGAATACGATCCCTATCGAGGTGTCCTCGCTGCTCCCAGTGCGCCGGCTGATGAAGCCCATGAGCAGCGCTATTGCCACACCGGTGGGCACGGCGGCGATGAGAGCGGTGCCGGTTGCCAGCAGTCCGATGCCCATACCCGGCAGAACGGAGTGGGCAAGGGCGTCTCCCATGAAGGCGCGACCGCGAGCCACCACGTAGGCCCCGATGACCGGACACATGACCCCGACCAGGATCGACACGATCAAGGCCCGCTGCATGAAGTCGTAACGCAGCGGCTCGACAAAGAGCTCGGCAATGTCGGGTATCAATGCAAATGTCCCTCGTGTTCGTCCTGGTTGTGAGGATCGACGTGGTGGTGGGTGAACTCGAGCCCGTGAGAGCCGAATAGCTCTTCCAGCACCTCGGGAGTGAAGGCCTCCTCCGGCGGGCCGTAGGCGCACATGTGGTGGTTGATGCAGAGAATCCGGTCGAAGCGCTCGGCGATGTTCGTCAGGTCGTGGGTGGAGATGATGACAATCTTGCCCTCGTCACGGAGGGACTGCAGAACGACGATGATGTCCTCTTGAGCGGCGACGTCGACGCCGCTGAAGGCCTCGTCCATGAGGATGATGCTGGCCTCCTGTGCGAGCGCGCGGGCTATGAAGACCCTCTGGCGCTGACCGCCCGACAAACGGTCTACGAGGGCAGTGCGCTCATCCCAAAGGTTCACCCGCTCCAAGCAGCTGCGGACCATCTCCCGGTCCTGTCCGGAGGGACGTCGGAACCAACCGATGTTGTTGCCGCGTCCCATCATGACCACGTCCTGGATGGTAGCGGGAAAGCGCCAGTTGATACTGTCGCGCTGGGGCACGTACGCCAGGGCCCCGTTTCTCTCAATGCCCCGCACGGTCAGCGAGCCGTGCGCTACCGGCAGCAGGCCGGCGATGGCTTCGAACAGGGTGCTCTTGCCCGCGCCGTTTGGACCGAGTATGCCCATCAAGGTACCCGGACCGACTTCGAAAGTGATCCCCGTCAGAGCGACGTGACCGCCCCGCTCAACGCTCATATCCTCAACGCTGATGCTGGGTTCGGAGATGGTCATGGAAATCTCCGGACTATTGGGCGTCCGGGTGCGGTAACTACCCGTACCCGGCGCCCGCAGATACTACCATATCCTTACGTCGGTGATACAGAGTCTACTTAAGACCTTCGACTATCCGCTCGACGTTGGTGCGAACCATGTCGATGTACGTATCGGCTCCGCTTCCATTGGGACCGAGCGAGCCTGAGTATAGACGGACCAGTTCCGCGCCCGACTCCTTCGCCACGGCGTTGGCCAGTCGTTCGCTGACCGTCGTTTCGCCGAACACCACCGGGACACCTTCTTCCTTGACTTCCTCCACGAGATCCGCAAGGTCTCCCGCCGATGGCTCAACGTCCGTCGTGGTCGAGAGGACGACACCTATGATCTCGAAACCGTACCGGTTGGCAAAGTCCCCGAAGCTGTCGTGAGAAGTCACGAGAAGCCTTTTTCCCTCCGATACCGCACTGACCTGCTCTTCAGTCCATGTGTGCAGTTCGTCCAGCTTCGCGTTGTACGCCTCGGCGTTAGCCCGGAAAGTGTCGCCGCGGTCCGGATCGAGCACCGAGAGACGGGCCGCTATGTCGTTGACCACGAGTTTGACTCGGACGGGATCGAACCAGTAGTGGGGATCTTCCAGACCGTGGCCGTGGTCTTCGTGCTCGTCCTCACCCTCTTCGGTAAGACCTTCGATGGTCTCAATCGCTTCATCTGCTTTCAATTGCCCGGCCTCGACCTTTTCGATAATCTCCTTCACCATCGCGGGCAGCTCTTCTTCGCCCTCGTGGTCCTCACCCTCTTCCTCCTCACCCTCGTGGTCCTCGTCCTCTTTCTGCTCCTCCTCTTCTTTGTCTTCTGTCCGCCCCGGGGCGGCGCGGG
>JAPOPA010000095.1 GCA_026713145.1 Chloroflexota bacterium | reverse complement strand
TTTGCCGAGCGCGGTGATGACACGGTCGCCTCTCCCATCCGTCGGACCAAGGTCAACGAACAGAACCTGATCCTTGTCGTGGTGAATGATCTCGGACAACTCCGCCCGCAGGCGTACGAGGTCCACTTTCCTCAGTTGGCACTCGAAGACCGAGAACTGGACGTGGTCGCCCCACGCCCGCATCTTCTTGAAGACGTTGCGCAGACGCTTAGGATCAGCAATGTCATAGCAGACGATATAGGTTCTGCGCATGGGATTCGGTGCCTCCACACATCCTCGAACGACTCTCCACCAAGAGTTAGTATGGAGGCGCCTTCCCGCATCATTCAAGTCGCTTTAGGACATGCTATTCACAAGATTCGCGATGGGCGCTAGGGCTAATCACAGGATGGCACGAAGAGTCCCAATCCGTAATGGCAAGCGAATCCGAGGGCGATGGGACCGCAGACCTCCTCCTCGAACTTCAACTCGAAGTTGAACGCTCCGCCCGCGTTGGAACCACCGCCTTGCCGGTACGTGAAGAAGTCGAAAGGCCGGAAGCCGTCCGAGCGCCCCTGCCGCATTGGCGCCATATGCTTTCGCGGGTGTTTGACTCTCACTGATCGTAGTCTTCGGCCTTCCCAGCGAAGGGCGGCCTCCCGCGCGACCTGTTCCTCGGGGCTGTCCGAATCGCGCTTGCGATGACGCGTGAGAACGTAAGGCGTCAGCGAACGCCAGCGCTTGCTCGTATCAAACAGACGTGACACGCCAATGAAATCGTCCGCTTTCCCATGTGCCTGGTACGCCAACTGAAGAGGGTCTCCCTGCCCTTTAGGGTGGGCGAGTTCCTCCATTGCGAAAACGGCGCGAATCGCGCTGGCGTCCAGACCGCCCGGCGCCCAGACCGTAAGATGGTCCAGCCGACCGTCGCCGTCCTCGTCCGTAGGCAAATAGAAGGCGTGCCGGTGTCCCCGCAGAGGATTCTTGGCCGCATCCTTCCCCGACAGGGCCTCGGAGGCTGCCCCATCGTTCTGTCTGCCAAACTTGGACATGGCGGCCTTCCGTGCCACCTCTCCCCACCTCAGAGTGTCGAACGCCATCGGCAACACCTTGCCCGATAGCGCGAACCGAACCACCGTCGCCCCTTCGCTGCGAGCGGTCCGTCGTGGCCGATCGGTTTGGAAGGACGTGAAGCAATCCCGCCTGCGTACGTACGGATACCAATGTGCGCCTTGCGGGTCGATACGTCCTTCAACCCGGAGTTCAGATGTCTCCACCTGCAACTCCTTCAGTCCAATATGGCTATGCGGGACGAGCGTCCGGACCACTTCCCAGTCGCCTTCAGGAAACAGGCCCGATTCCACAGCGCAGGAGTTTGGCTTGGGATGGTCCGTAGCAATGGACGCCTCAACCCACGACTCGGCTCGGCCTAAGTACGGCATGTTGCGGAGGATGCGCTCCAGGTCGCTCTGCTGCTGCGAGTCCAAGCTCACGTTCGGCCATACTGCGAACAGGGATTTCTTAGGCTGAATCGCCACGAATGGGTCCAACACCAGCGTTGTTCGCTCCCTCGTCCCCTCGTTGTAAGGCATGTAGTGCCGCGTATGCCCCGTTGACGCCGGCGGTAGGTGGAACCCCGGGTACTCCAACGCCAACGCCTCAAGTATCGGCTCAACTCGCTCGGACGGCAGTTCCGGCAGGGTCCGCCGCCATGTGGCGACTATGCCCCGCAGCATCCTCCACGGAGACGGCGGCCACTCCAGCACGCCCTCGTTGACGTGCCGCCCCCACTGCGTCGCGTGGTAGCGGTTGGCCGTGAAGGTGAACTTGATCGCAACCATGGCAGGCTACTTCTCCTTGCTGAACGTGAGTTCCGTGACCGGCTGGTCCGCGAACAGCCCCTCCGAGGCGCACGCCCCTATCAACCCTGGCAGGTCATCCTCCAAGTCCCGCGTCGGCGGCACGACGAACCCTTCGGGCCGCGTGACCTCTAGGTCGCTGCACACGTCCAGGTCGCAGGCCGTCCGCAGCCGCAACCCTGTCTCTAGGAACTTCCGCACCTTCCACAACGCCAGCGTGACCAGGAACCTCTCCGCGCTCTCCTCCAAACCGTATGCCCGGATCTGTGCCAGGTCCAAGTTGAAGTAGGCGGTGATAAGCTCGGCGGTGTACTCCGCCCGGTGGAACGGAACGTTGCCGTAACCTTCCGCAGCGCTGACCTCCAACCCGATCTGCCTCAAAGACCCTGGGGAGGGAGCGATCCGGTCGTTCTTGACGCCCCCGCTGTCGGCGACACTGGAGTTGCTAGCCTCTATGAACCCGGATAGGCATCGCTGAAGGCGGGCAAGTCCGAGCAGCTTCTCCAAGAACACCCCGTGCAAAACCGAACCGGGGTCATACTTGAATACGGCTCTAGCAAGGGCGGCGCGATTGAACTCGCCGACCTTCTCTCTCTCCTTCCTGCCCGGCATCCCCGCCTCAACTCGGAGCTTGTCCGCGAAACCCTCGTCGCGCATGATGTACGGCGAATTGAGCCTATGGGCCTCTAGGATTGAGGTCGTGGTGTCGCCGCTGTCCCACAAAGTCACCGAGACGTATGGCATCCCCTTGAGTGCGGAATGCGGCGAAGCACTCGCTTCGTCCCAGCAAATGGCTTCCATTCGATTGGCCATCGACTGCGCCGACTCAACCAGCACCATATCGACTTTGCCGGGGGCTTCATACGTAGCGGCGCCTAGGTCCGGGAAACCCGTCGGCTGAAACCGTGAGCCCTGTATGGGCTTCAACTCAGCCTCCATGAGGAGCCGGGGCGTATCATCTATCCGCTGCCAATCAATTGTCATGTTCAAGAACCTCCTTGACTACTATTCAGCCATATGTTCCGTTTCAGGCCTGTCCGACTTTCGGAGCGCCCGTTCACCGAGAGCCCTGTATGCCCTCTTATCCAGCGGAAACAGTAACGCCGCAGCCAGGAGACGCCCCTGCTCCGACCCATCTCGTATGCCAGGGGTTTCAGAGAGCGGCCTCAGTCCTGACCCTCTCAGACGCCGACTCGCCACCCGGTAGGCGCTAGTCACTCTACCCGCGCGCAACATCGCCAGCATGGACGGCTCCACAACAACGTCCATGTCGGGACCGAACTCAGAGCACTCGAACTTCCCTGGAAGCAACGTCAACTTCATCGCCGCATACGCGGTCGGCAAGTCAAGTGGCGCGCTGACCGGCTCCCCCTGTTGCGAATCTTCCCTCTCTCTACGATGCCTGTAACGCACGAACGACAGCGGCAGTGCCAAGTCTGCCACGCGCTGAGCGTCCACGCCCCCATCCAGAAACGACACAATGTCTTTCAGCCGGGCCGAGTAGGCCGCGTTGAGAGGCGGACTACCCTCCCCCCGTAGCCCCTCCATCCGCCCATCGAGGCAGCGGCGCTCCAGCACCGCAAGCATGTTCCCCAGCGGGTCACCTGCGGTCCAGACGAACGATGTGCTGTCATCTTTCCATTCCAGCCGTCCCGTTCTGGGGTTGGTGGCCACAGG
>JAPOPA010000326.1 GCA_026713145.1 Chloroflexota bacterium | reverse complement strand
GAAGTATGGCGAGATGTAGCCGCGGTCGATCTGCATGCCCTCTACGAACTCCTGCTCGTAGCTGATGCCCTTCGATTCCTCGACAGTAATGACGCCGTCCTTGCCGACCTTCTCCATCACGTCGGCGATGAGGCTGCCCATCTCGTCGTCATGCGCGGACAGGGAGGCGACCTGGGTGATCTGCTCCTTGCCTTCGACGGGGTTTGCCATGTCGGATACGGAGTTTCGGAGGGCAACTACGCCCTTCTCGATGCCTCGCTTGATCGCCATGGGATCCGACCCGGCGGCGATGTTGCGGAAGCCCTCGCTGATGATCGCCTGAGCGAGAACGGTTGCCGTGGTGGTGCCGTCGCCGGCCACGTCGGCGGTCTTGCTGGCAGCTTCCTTGAGAAGCTGAGCTCCCATGTTTTCGTATGGGTCCTCGAGCTCGATCTCCTTGGCGATGGATACGCCGTCGCTGGAGACCTGCGGCGGTCCGAACTTCTTGTCGAGGATTACGTTTCGGCCTCGCGGGCCGAGAGTGACGCCCACGGTGTCCGCCATGGTGTCGATACCGCGCTTCATCGCCGCGCGGGCGTCCTCACCGAATTTCAATTGCTTTGCCAATCTGTCTATTCCCTCCTGTGGAAAGTTGTCTGTTTTGGGGATTTCAGTATCGAGATGTCTTGTTGACGACGAGACCTACTTCTTCAGTAGTACGTCGTCTTCCCTCAGGACGAGGTACTCGATGTCGCCCTCTTTGAATTCGGTCCCTCCGTACTTGGAGTAGACGACGGTGTCGCCCACTGCGAGTTCCATGGGGACCCGCTTGCCGTCGTCGGTGAGCTTGCCCGGACCGACTGCAACTACCTTGCCCTCCTGCGGCTTTTCCTTCGCCGTGTCGGGAATGTAGATGCCCCCGGCGCTCATCTGCGTGTCCTCTTCCATCGGCTCCACTACGATCCGATTGCCCAAAGGTTTGAACGTGACGTCTGCCAACGTACCTACCCTCCTTACGTGTTGTATTTTGTGTCTCGATGAAACTTTAGCAGTCTCACTTTGACACTGCTAATTATTGTAGGGCGGGAGAAATCCGTGCGTCAACTATATCCGGCGCGAGGTTGAGGGGTTTTGGTGGGGGTTGTGCCTTAGGTGGATGCCTTCAAGGCTGTCATACCTCTGAAATAAACCCCAGTCCAATTTCCCGTAGGGGCGATTCGCGAATCGCCCCTACTGCCACCTTCATGATTGGTGGTGTCGGTGACAACTGACATGAGCGATTGGTATGATAGTGAACGCCAAAACCACTTATCGTCATTCCCGTGAAGGCGGGAATCTATCTTTGGTCGCTGCCACAAATCCAATAGCGACCAATGTACGCACTTCCCACTTTCATTGCTGGATGTGCAGGCCGCAGGGATGCATGAGGGAATCCTCTGAAGATACACCCCGGCCAATCTCCCTTAAGGGGGGTATTCTCGCGGCAGCGACAGGCACCAGGGCTGTGCGAAGGTCGGTTAGCTGTCCTGACTCGACTTGGTCTCGATGATCCACTCGGTGAGTGGGCTGGGAGACGGCTCGATCATGACGTTTACGACGGCGGGCTTGCCGGAGGCGAAGGCGCGATTGAGGGCGGGCTGGAGCTGGTCGTGGGTTTCGACGAGCTCGCCGTGCGCGCCGATTCCCTCGGCGATCGTGTCGAAGCGCGTGGGAAGCATGGTGGTGGCGACGACTTTGCCGAATAGCTGTTCCTGCTGGTGGTAGTCGATGCCCCACACGCGGTCATTGCCTACGATGAACACGACGGGGAGGTTGTGTCGCAGGGCGGTGTCAACCTCGAAGCCGTTGAAACCGAAGCCGCCGTCTCCGGTGAATACGACGACGCGGGAGTCGGGCAGGGCGACCTGCGCTCCGATTCCGTAGGGGACGCCCCAACCGAGCATTCCGAGCGTGCCGTTAGTAATCCAGCGGTGCTGCTTGTGGGCCGGATGGTACGACGCGCCGTAGAAACCGAAGTCGGCCCCCTCGAAGATGAGGCACGTGTCGTCGTCGATTAGCTGCTTTACGGTCGTGTGAAGGTCCATAGCATGCAGCTGACCCTCCGTTGTCACCCGTGTGTCGAGTGAGGCTACCTGACCCGAAATGGCGCTCTTGAGCGAGCCAATCATCGGGTGGGCGGGCCACGAGCGGGTCGACGACTCTTCGGCGAGCTGTCTCACGACGGCTCCCGGGTCGGCGACGATGCCAAGATCCACGTCGCGGGCCGTCGCCACCTGCTCCCATGCGGGTTCGACCTGGATGATCTTCGTTGTCGAGCCGATGGTGGGAGGGCCTCCAAAGGAGATGGTGTAGTCCAGCTTCTTGCCCAGCAGGAGGAGGGTGTCGGCCTCGTGGATCGACTTGGCGGCGTCGTTCACCCTGCCGTCCGAGTACCCAGCGCAAAGGGGATGTTCGTCGGATATGACCCCGCGAGCCGACTGCTCGGTGAAGACCGGGATGCCGGTGGTCTCGATCAGGCGCTCGATATCCTCGCGCTGCACGGTGTATGCGCCGTTCGCGGCGATGATGAGCGGTCTCTCGGCTGCATGGAGCAGATCGACCGCGGCTCGGATGTCGACCGGATCTGCGTGTGCAAGTCCGCGTGAGGTCGGATGTCCCGTCGCCCGGTCGGGCACGTACTCGCTGGAAACGACTGCCTCCTGCACGTCGAGTGGAATGGTGAGGTGCACAGGGCCACGACGGCCGTTGAAGGCGGTGCGGAATGCGCGGGATATGTACTCAGGGGCACGTAGGGGATCGCCAAGCAGCCACGAGCCTTTTGTGACGGGCGTAGCCATTCCGACCTGGTCAATCTCCTGGGAAGCGCCGAGTCCTAGGCGGTCCTGGGTGGCGCTGCCGCTGATGTTAACCACGGGAGTCTCCATGTGATAGGCGAAGGTCAGGCCGGGAATGGCGTTGGCGTGGCCGGGAGTCGTGAACATGGTGACGCCCGGTTTGCCCGTAATGCGACCGTAAGCATTCGCCATATCGACGGCGGCCTGCTCGTGCCTCACATCGATGAAGGTGAACCCCTCATCGGCCATGTGGTCCATGAGCGGCAGGGTATGGTCGCCCGCAATGGTAAAGACGGTCTTGGCCCCGGCACGAGACAGGGCGCGGGTGATGATTTCGTAGCCTTTGAGCTTCATGAGGTCTACCTCCGAAGGTGTGCAGGGCAGTATGTTCCGGGGGTGCCAAAAATTGCAAACCAAAAGGGGGAAAATATAGTTGATTCATGAATTCTTAAGCACTAAACTTTTTCCAAGTCGCGTGAATAACTTGCTGGCGAGTGTCCGCCCCGAAACGGCACAGGGCAAAGCGGCGCAGACGGTACTCTACAACCGAGAGTTGAAAGCCGGCCATGCAAGATAACAGGCGTACGTCCCCAGGCGGGGGCGTTCCTCCCGTCCGCAACTCTTCTTCAAGTTCCGACCTTCAAAAGCCTCCATCAGTCTCCCGCACGCGGTTCTATTCCGGGTATACGAGACTCCGCACGCTGGAATCGTTCCAACACCGGGATTTCGGCTTCATGTGGGCGGTGATGTTCTGCATGGCGATCGCCGGCTGGATCATCAACATCACCACGGGATGGATCACCTACGAACTCACGTCGTCCCCGCTCCTGACGGGCCTCGCCATCGGCATGGGAGCGGGCCCGCCGATCCTCATTGCGCCGAT
>JAPOPA010000072.1 GCA_026713145.1 Chloroflexota bacterium | reverse complement strand
TTTTTGAGGGACATTTGGGGACATCTTGGGACATGCCTGTGACGTTTTCTTTAGACGTGGGTTACCACGAGGCGCTGAAGAGCCGTTTCTGAAACCTCCGGAAACTTTCGCCACTGTTTTCCTCGTCGCCTAATGGACAAGCGGTTTAGCCTCTAGTCGGCTTATGACAATAATAGAACAAATATACTTATACGTCAAGTCGGATTCGGGGACTCTTTGTGAGTCGGGGCTCAGCTTATTCGTCCAGCCTGAATGAGGCATTTGACAGACTAACTGCTCCCTGAGGACTAAAGAGAGAGCATTCCGGTTCCGTCATTCTGAGCGCGGCGGAGCGGAGACGAATGGAAGCCGAACTAGGTGAGCATGTCGAACCGTGCATGACGCTTCGAACTTTCGACAAGCAATCAAGCAACTGTGGGAACCCCCCTCTCTGAATCTCTCCCCCGTCGAACGGGCTGACAGGGGTATGTATTTGACTACCGCCTACTCTTCATTGATGAGAAAGCAGCCCGGCCCTGTCATTCTGAGCGGAGCGCAGCGGAGTCGAAGAATCTAAGATGTCTATCACAACGTAAAGCTGATATGGAGAATTCTCACGCTGTTATCACTCTTGGTCACGATAGATGCCTAGGACTAGCTACCTGATCTTGCGGTTATAGATTTTAGATTCCTCGGTGCCCTCGGAATGACAGGGATGCGAGGCCGGATCATAGCTGCAATTCCGTTTTACATACCCCTGTCAGCCCGTCGAACGGGAGAGAGATTTTCGAGTCTTGTGGGTTGCGTGTGACGGGCAGCAACAGAGGGTCGGAATTTCGTATGACAACGATAGGGCGGGCTTGAAACCCGCCCCCACCAAGTCTCCGTTTGGCAACCCTTCAATTCAAGGTTGTTGAACTGCCAGGAGGACTTTCAGCTCTCGTCGGCGACTCGCTGTATGGCCTCGAGATAGGTCTTCGCGCCCACCGTTAGGTATGGGAGCCAGCTTGTCATCAGGAATTTCGCCCCGGCCTCTACAACCTCCTCAGCCGTGTCCGCCCACGCGATGGCTCCCGCAGTGCGCCCGGCGTCGGCGATGCGTGACAGGGCATCGAAGATGGTCTGCTTGACCTTTGGATGGTCGATTTGGCCGATCAGGCCCATGCTCTGGGCGAGGTCGCTTGGCGCGACGAAGAACACGTCGATGTGGTCTACGGCGAGGATTTCGGGCAGGTTCTCGATTGCCATGATATCTTCGATCATCACGACAACGAGGGTCTCCTGGTTGGCAGTTTTGAAATACTCCGTGGTATCGAGTCCAAATGCCTGCCTGCTCCCGTACATCCCTCGCGCGCCGATCGGCGCGTACCTTGCGGCGCGTACGACCTCGCGTGCCTGCTCGGCAGTATCGACGTGCGGGACAATCACTCCTTGAGCGCCCTGGTCGAGAGACCGGTAGATGAGTCCGTAGTCCACGCGGTTGACACGGATCAGGGACGTCATCCCCCACAGATCGCACGACCGAGTAATGTTCTGGATCTCGCGGAAGTCGATTGCGCCATGCTCATTCTCGACCCAAACTCCGTCGAATCCTATTGGCCCGAGAAAGTCGATGATCTCAGCCGTATGAAACCCCTCAACAACGTTGACGATCTCACCTCGTTCGAGCTTCCTCTTGATTCGGTTTTCTCTTAGTTGCCCCAAGTGATTATCCCCCAGATATATTCAGCTAGAGTGCTTTGGTTCGCAGTTTGGCCAATCCCGGTCAGGCAGTCCGGCAACAAGCTGAGTCAGCAGAATTCTGCCCTGAGCATGTCCGCCGCAAGCGCCTCGTTCTTGAGTTTCAAGTACGCTTCGTCGAGAGGGATGTCGGCTGCGCTGCCCGGCGCGAAACCGCAATCGGGGTGCAGGAGTACCCTCTCGGGCGGGACGTAGTTGAGGGCCCTTCGGACGCGGCCTGCGATTTCCTCGGGTGTGTCGATATGGCTGCTTCTGCAGTCGACGCATCCCAGACCTATGTCGAACCGTTCGGGCAGATCTCGCAGGATGTCAAAGTCGCCCGCGGCGGGAATCGCGAATTCGAGCATAAGGATATCGACCTGCAGGTCGGACAGTGCGGGCAGAATTGGCCCGTATCCTCCCTCGCCGATCCAACCGGCGCGTCCCTTGTTTCGCCGGCAGAGGTGGACGGCAAGCCGGACCCCGTCGACACCCTCGACGACGCGATTGATCAGGTCGACGCAGTGGGCCATCTCGGCCTGGGGATCGTCGTACTGCGCACGCACCTTGGGATCGACGAATAGGCAGAGGTGGGGATCGTCGATCTGGGCCATGGCCACCCCTTCGTCGCGGAGGGCAATCAACTCCTGCCGCAGGACGGGCACGAGCGCCTCGGTAAAGTCCCGTCGAGTGGGGTATGCGCCTCCCGACAGTTCGGGGTCCCACATCCTCTCGCCTATGAGGTACGGCGACGGAATTGCGACCTTGACATCCCTATTTGCGTGCTTCTTGAGGAATCCCGCCTCCCTTGCAAGCAGGCCCGGATTTACCACTTCCAATTCCGAAGTAGCGGCGTGCCATGTCTGGCGCTGTCCGAGGGTTTCTTTGATGGACAGCTCGAAGCCGTTACAGATGTCGGCAATCACTCCGATGTACGACTTTCGACGCCACTCTCCGTCGGAAATGATGTCGATTCCGGCAAGCTCCTGCACCTGCGCCACGTAGGGGATGGCGGAGTCCATCATGCGCTGAAAGTCATCCGAAGACATGTTGCCCTCGACCTGCTCTTCGATCAGGTCACGCACGTACAGCGGTCGCGGCATCGAGCCGACGACGGTGGTTGTGAACAAGTCCTTACTCATCCGGCACCGTGGCAAGGCATCGTTTGTTTCCCGCTTTCCGAGCCAGACGAACAGATCATGTTGTGAAGCGCATCCAGTCGGCAGTTGCGAGGTGAAAGTCCTGGATGGTGTCGACTTCGTGATAGTCACCGGGCACCGGAACGCAGTGTACCGGAATTCCCGCGCGGATCATCCGGTCGAGCAGGTGAATTACGTAGGCCATGCGGAAGGGTCGACCGTCGGCGATAATCTGCTCGTCCCCGAGCTTGGCGTGGAGATCGTCGTGAAACTCCAAGAACCGTGAAGCGCCCTCAGCCGTCATCTTGATAACACCGGTGTATTCCCCGGATGCCTCATCAGGCTCAATCGTGCGCGCGACCTGCACCACGCGATCGCCATCCACGATCATCTTCTCGGCGTCAGTCTCCGGGTGCATGCTGCGAAACACGTACCTTTGGCGCCAGCGTGTGTCCATGACCAGGGTGATGTCGTGCGGGGAGTCCTGCAGCCTCTTCACGGCGTCGCCGAGATACAGCGTGTCGGTGTAGGTCGCGTAGAAGCCGTCAGCCATGTGGTCACGGGCGCAGACCAGAGAGGCGAGAATGTTGGTCGTGGGCCATGCGGGGTTTTCTACGAACTCGAAGTCAGGGTAAGCGTTCCGCACCACGTCAATAAGATACCCGCCTACGAACACGAACTCGTCCATCCCGGTATCTTGGAACGCGCGCAGCGTCCAATCGAGAATTCTGATCCCCGCCACTTCGGTAAAGCACTTGGGCTGCGAAGCGGTTAAGGGCATGAGCCGTTCACCGCGTCCGGCTCCAAGGAGGATGACGTTCAAGTTGCCGTGCTGCTCCGCGCCCTAGAATCACCCCCAGACTACCGAGAATTCCCACAGGACGCAAATCGGCCCGGCAATGAGCGCATCGCTAGCGATCACTGCCGGGCCGTCCGTCAAACGGTTCTTCGACGTGCCCAGGAATTGGCGCGTTTATGGGAGGGGCTGTTCTTCCACGTAGGCCCCAAACGTGTACGCGAACACTCTGAACTGGTCGGAATTGGAGCTGAGCTTGAGTTCGTGGCCCTCGAAGTCGTCGAGTTGGATGACACGATACATTCGAGGTTCTTCAACCGTTATGAAGCTGTTGCCTTCGTCGTCCCACTGGATATCGAGGCCCGCCTGTTCCTCCTTCACCGGTTCGTCGTTGACCAGCACCCGCACGTCGTAAGGATCATCGCTGTCGCCTATGGTCAGCACGACGTTTACCTCCGCCGCCCTGAAGTTGACATAGATGTAGTCTTCGTAGTTTTCGGTGACGCGTGCGTGGCGGAGGTGCTCCAATTCGTTGATCCACGAGCCCTGAAGGTAGATGAATTGGTTGAAGTGTTCCTCGTCAATGTCCTCGTACTCGACCACTCGACCGAGACCCTGATAGTACTCTTCATGGAGGACGTAGGGGGATCCGCCGAACTGGAGAGCGCCGTAGTTGCGCTCCACGCCGGCATAGAGCTCACGTGTCAGCCCTTCCAGGGGGTCTTCGGCAAGCGCGTCGAGGTGGAAGTCGGCGTCCACGATGTTGCTGTGTTCGATGCTGGCAACGTCTTCGTCAAGCTCGGCCAGGACCTTGCGAATTTCGTCCTCCGTGTCGATGTATTCGCCCTCGCCGAAATGCGTGTACCGGATCGTTCCGTCTTTGTCGATGAGGTACTTCGCGGGCCACGACCTGTTGAGGAAGGCGTCCCAAGTTACGTGATCGTTGTCGAGGACGACCGGGTATTCGATGCCCCACTCGTCGACGGCCATCTGGACGTTCTCTTCGAGCTTCTCGAACTCGAATTCCGGCGCATGAACGCCGACGATCACGAGACCGGCATCACTGTATTTCTCGTGCCATTCCTTGAGGAACGGCAGCGTGCGGATGCAGTTCACGCAGGTGTAGGTCCAGAAGTCGATGAGGACGACTTTGTCGCCGCGCAGGTCTTCCAGCGTGAACGGCTCGGTGTTTATGAAGGAACTGATGCCGGCCAGTTCGGGAGCGAGTAGGCCCTCGGTTCCTTGCGGTCCGGCTTGCGGATCAGGGGTGGGAGTTGCCGTTGGATCGGGGACGGGCGTGGGCGGAGGCGGCGCGTCGTCGGTGTTTACGCTGGAGACCGAAGGTGTCGCTGTGGCCCTGGGAGTTGCCGTCGGTTCATCCGGCGTGTCGGCTTCGTTACTTCCGCCGCATGCGGCGAGCACGAGCGCGAGTGCAAGGGATAGGGCCACGATTGATAGACGGTTTCGTAAGGTTGTCATGCTAGCTCCTGGGTATCTTGTCGCAGAACGGGAATGACGCGCTGCGGTTCGTTGGGTCTCGATTGTTAGAACGGTTCCGGTTCAAATGCGTTCGCTTCGAAGGTGATCGTGTAGACCTTCAGCCCGGCGGATTTCGACCACAGCTTCACATCGTGGCTTTCGTAGTCGGGCAGATCGATCAGCTGATAGACACGGGGGCGGTCGACGTTCACGTAGCTTTTCCCCGCGGTATCATACAC
>JAPOPA010000073.1 GCA_026713145.1 Chloroflexota bacterium | reverse complement strand
CGGACTGGGGCGTAACGATGATCCCGGGGTCGCCCTTCTTGGAAAGCAACTCGCGCGCCGCGTCCTCATTCAGGTAGAGGTCGTTTCTGGCGTTCTCCTCCGTGTTGGTCGTGCGAAGTTCCGACAACCTGACGACCTTCCCCGCCTGCGACCCGCCGTCCCATTCCGGCTTCGCCGTCACGAGGTCTCCGAATCCCTCCTGCGCGTTTGGATCGAATCCAGTCACGCGCATCTGGGCTTCCGTTCGAGTCGTTCGAGGATCGATAGTCGGCAAACTCGCGTGGAACACTGGCATCATCCCATCGATGCGACTATCGGCAGCGGCCACCTGCCGTATCTCGTCGAGAGCGCCGTCGGGAAGATGCACTCCCCCGAATAGCTGCGCCTGCGGCGAGGAGATGATCTCGTCCGTGTGCCCAAGGGCCGTGAGCGCGTCCACTCTGATCGAGTTCGTCACCGTGTCACCGATGCCGAGAGACGTCGCGATGATCGTCGTGCTCAGCATCAGCCCCATCGTGATGAGGATGCTCTGGGCCAGCCTTCTCGGAACGTTGCGTATGCCGAGCTTAACCAGGATCGGGCGCGACTGCGCGTAGTACCCGATCATCAGGGTGCAGACTATGAGTATGCTGAGCAGAACGACCGCCAGCCAGAACGTCGATATTCCGAAGAGTTGCTGCACAGCTAGCCTCTATTCACGAGCAGTCGATTGTCAGACTTGGTGCCCAGGACAGGACTTGAACCTGTACGCCCTCTCGGACAGCAGATTTTAAGTCTGCCGCGTCTACCATTCCGCCACCTGGGCCTCTTGAACACGCAGTCCAAAGCGGGGCAGTATCTTTGAGGAACTACGCCATTATATGCCGCCGCGAACGTGTGATACAAATCAAGCCCGGGAATCGGCCCAGCATCCTAAGATTCGTGCGGGGGCGTCAGCGAGAAGAGTATCCCTTACGAGCCAGTAACCGCCTCGCGCAGCGTGTCATTGAGCCTCGTTTGCCATCCCTATTCTCTGTCTTGGATGTGCCTGCACAGTTTCCGTGTCGAGCCGTTCGTACACTGGCACAATCGTAGGGGTCTTTTGCCTGCCGCGCGTACGCCGCGACCACTCAACGAGTTCAGGATCGACTTCTAAAGCGGACCGAGTCGCATTACGATGGCCTCCGTGGGCGGAGTCTTCCTGATCCTCGGCAATCTGTCGCTGAATCTCAGTCTCTTCCCCATCCATCGGGCTTCAGTGGTCCGGCTTGAGTCGCGGCATATTCAAGACTCCCTCTCCCCCACCACCTGGAGAGCATGCAGCGCCAGCACCCGAACGTCCTCCGGTGGCGCCTCTACCCTGCCATCCTCAAGTTCCAGCGCCGCGCCCACCTCCAACTCGCCCCGTGACACCCAGCGCCACCCGTCCTCCAGCGGCTCGGCTGGCCCGGCGAGTCGGCAGAAGTAGATCATGTCGATGTGGTTGTGGAACCCCTGCACGGGGTCGTCGATATCCTCCACCATGATCGTGAACGGCGGCAACACCTGCGTTGGATAGGAGAGCTCAATGACCTCGCTCGTCGGCACGACCTCTGCCCGCAAGCCGGTCTCCTCTTCTACCTCGCGGAGAGCGGCCTGCACGGGGTCTTCATTCTCTTCAATGTGACCACCCGGCGGCAGCCACGCCTTCACCTTCGGGTGCCAGTGGAGCGCGACACAGTCGTCATGGACGACGAACGCCGTCGCGGTGAAGTGTCGGACGAGTGTCATGCGCTCCGGCTTGCCACCTACCCTTCCGACTCTTCCGAGTCCGGCTCTTCCTCAAGTTCCGGCTCGGGATCTGGCCGCTGGGGGTTGCGGGCCCTTCTCCTGCGGACCAATACCACCACAACGATCACGACCACCCACACTGGCGCGAATATCACGAACCATATGCCCAGCGTGGTCAGCCCCAACACAACGGCCGACAGCGATCGCACGGCGCCCTTGATCTGGTCTCCTCCGTCCCATCCGGCGATCGTCCAGCCCAGTGGCTCGTCAACGAAAACAGTCACAACCGACGACTTCTCAACAGGCCCTGCATCGCTCTGCGCCATGATCGTCAGTCGGACCTCATATGGGTACGGACGGTGATTCGGATAGGTATGGGATGCCACCACCGTCGTCACACCCTCGCCAACCGACCCACTTTCCGGCTCGGTGCCATCGCCAAAGTCCCAGACATACGTGACGCCCCTTATCTCGCTCGGACGGGTGAAAGATCCGCTGAACTGAACCGTCTCCCCTGCTTCTATGGAAAAGTGATCTCCTGCGAATACTTCGATGACTGGCGCTCGCGACACCGTCACGATCACCGTGTCCTCGCCCTCGAATTCACCCGCCTCACCGAACCCTGATATCTTGATCTGGGCGATGTACGGAGAGTCCCGCTCATCGGCGTACACGTGCGTGATCGTGGCGGTCACCCTCTTTGACTCGTCCTCGGTTGGAGCCGTTCGATTGCTGGAAATCGGTTGTGAGCCGTCCCCGAAGTCCCACGTGAAGGTGAACTCCTCGATGTCCAGCGGCGGGGTGAACGTCGCTCGAAATCGCACCGGTTCATCGACAGCGGTCGACTTGTCCTCGCCCGCCTCGATGCTCATCTCACCCTTGACTAGCTCCAGACTCACGTTAATCAGCGAGTACGCAGCCGTCTGCTCCAGGAGCTTGATTCGGCCCTGCAGCCGCTCGATGTCCTCCTGGACTTCGCTCAGCGACTGCTGGATCGACAAGGCGTCCTCGACCTTTTCCGCACGGTCGAGCAGCTTGATGAGCGCTCCCTCGGTCGCCTCCAGGTTAGTCAGACGCGCCTGGATGTCATAGTACTCGTCCGTAACGTCGCGGCTCGACGTGATCTCGCTCCTCACGTCTTGAGCCATCCCCCGCAGCCGCTGGATCGCTTCCTCCAACCGTTCAGCCGGCACGCGGACGGACACAAATCCGAAGTGCTCCTCCGCATGGGAAGATGACACAAGCCACCCACCCATTTCTTCGGCCAGACCGCCTATCTCGTCGATCGACTCTCCGACGTCGCCTACTTCGATGCCCATGTCCACAGTCCGCACGATGATGCGCCGCTGCTGGACGAGCGTCGCAACGCCCTGGTCCGGGAGAGATTCGCCACCATCGTCCTGGGCGACAGCATCGCCCGCCAGCATCTTTGCGGATGCTGCTGCGGGTGCGGCTGGAGCCGATTGTGATTCCACCCGCACCACACTGGCTTCTGCCTCCATCGCTTCCTCGGTGGCATCGAAATCCGCCGAATCTAACATAGCCACCCTTGAAAGGGTAGGTGCGGCTGCGGCCTCCGACTCACCGCCGCTTAGGGCGAAGAATGAGGAGCCCGAGTCATCAGAGTCATCCGAATCGCTACACGCAAAGGCGGCAAACCCAAGGAGTAGGATCAGGACCAAACAGAGGTATTTCATAGTTGGAATCATATCACACAGCCTCCCTTACACTGATGTCGGCGACCTGCTGATAGCCTCTGTACGTATAGACGCACATGACGGGAGAAAAGTTCCACAGGGTGTCAACAGGAAGGTGTTCTCTATGGAATCTGTCTTTATAATTCACTACGAGGCAACCGACCTCGCAGTTTCTCGGAACGGGCAAGAACATACTCTCCCCACACCTCCAAACATTGACTTACGATCACACTTGTTCTATTCTGGCCGCGTCGGGAGCCGGGGCAAACCGGGCTGAGAGGGTGACGGGAAGTGTCACCGACCGCCAACACCTGATCTGGGTAATGCCAGCGAAGGGACTTGGGTCGTTCGGGGGATGCGGAGCCTCGGCCGCCGACGATGAAGTCGTGCGGTCTTTTTCTTTAATCTGGGAGGAATTGCAATGGACGACCCGCTGGTGATCGCAGGGAAGGAGTTCCGGTCTCGCCTTATGGTTGGGACGGGACGCCATCGCACAATGGATGAGATGGTCGAGTCGGTCGAGGCGTCGGGAGCCGAAATCATCACAGTCGCTATCAGACGGCTGAATCTCGACAACCCCAACGAGAAGAGCATCCTCGACTACTTCGACTGGAGCAAGTACACCATCCTTCCAAACACTGCCGCCTGCAGGACAGCCGATGAGGCCGTGTTCATCGCCAGGCTGGCGCGCGAGTTAACCGGCTCCAACTGGGTGAAGTTGGAGGTGCAGCCGGATCCCAAGTCGCTGCTGCCCGACCCTATTGGCACGTTCGAGGCGGCGAAGATACTGGTCGACGACGGCTTTGTCGTCCTGCCCTACATCCATGCCGACCCGGTGCTCGCCACCAGGTTGGAAGAAGTCGGCTGCGCCACCGTGATGCCTCTTGGGTCGCCTATCGGCTCAGGACAAGGAATCCTCACGCTCGAAGAGGTCAAGATAATCGTCGAGCAGGCCTCGGTCCCAGTGGTCGTGGACGCCGGACTGGGGGTCCCGTCGGAAGCGTCTCAGGCCCTCGAAATCGGCGCGGAAGCAGTTCTCGTCAATACAGCCATCGCACAGGCAAACGACCCGGCCGCCATGGGAGAGGCCTTCAAGCTTGGAGTCGAGGCCGGACGCATGGCCTATCTGGCCGGACGCATCGACCGCAAGGATGAAGCGACCGCCAGCAGTCCCACAACCGGGGCCGTCCAAACCGTAGCCGCCCGGAGCGGGTAGTCGTTGATCAGGCTGGACACTCCCCTCCTCTGTTTCGTGACCGACCGAAATCGATGTCTCAAACGCGACTTGGAAGAAGTCGTCGACCGAGCCGTTACCCACGGCGTAAGAATGGTGCAGCTCCGCGAAAAAGACCTGTCCGCCCACGACTTGTATGAGCTCGGACTGCTGTTGAAGAATGTCATCGACGACCGCGCCACTCTCATCG
>JAPOPA010000146.1 GCA_026713145.1 Chloroflexota bacterium | reverse complement strand
TGTGCTCTTCCGATCTGGAGTCGATCTCGTCGCCCCAGAGGTCGATGCGGGCGGGGAACTCCGCGCCTACAGGGTAGACGTCGAGGATGCCGCCGCGCCGTCCCGCTGTGCCGGGAAGGTCTACTGTCGGCTCGAAGGCGTATCCCATGCGCCGCCACCGGTCGAGGAGCTCGCGCAGGTCGAGGGTCTGTCCGGGGACGAGGCGGTGCAGGCTCTTCTCGAAGCTCTCCCGAGAGATCGTCTTCTGGGAGACGGCCGAGGCCGAAGCAATGATGATGTCGGGGTTAGGGCGAGTGTCGGCGTCGGGCGAGTCGTGGTCAAGGAGCCGGGCGAGCACGCCGATTCGCTGCTGTTCGGTGTCGGCGTCGGTGACGAGGCGCTCGAAGGGGAGAGTCTCGCTCTCGGGGAAGTGGAGGACGGAGCTTTCGTCGGCGCTCCAGAGGGAGACCTGCTCGTAGAGCCGCCGGGCCTGGTCGGGTCGTGGGGCCACGAGGAGGACGGGGACATCGACGTTCCGCGCGAGGGTGGCCAAGGTCATAGGCACGCCGTTTGGCAGCACCTGCAGGCGGACGTGGGCCTTCGACTGGCCCATCGAGGCGCGGAGCCGCTCGAACTGCGGCGTGGTTTCCAGCACGTCGCCCAGGACGCTCAGTGACATCTCTTGTGCAGGTGACCTCAAACGCAGAATAGGGCGAGTCCGCGGAAAACGGACTCGCCTGAAGGGTATTGTAGCACGGGGGGAGGGCGGGGTTCTGGGGGGGACGTGGGGAGGGCAAGGGGGTAGCGGGAGTCCACACCGCACGATATTGATAGTGTTTGCTGTTGGCTTGCGCTAGCTCGTCATGCTAGTCAGATTCGTGGTGCTCCTGAGTGCATTGACAAACCTGTCCACTTCCTCGGTGCTTTGGAAGAAGCCCACGAAGCCGCGTGTACCTCTCTTGTCGTACTTTGAGCTTCCAGCCCACCCTGACAAATCGTGCTCGTATGAGTTTGGCGGCAACCATGTTCGCAGCGTCTCAAATTCTATTCCCATCAGGTCCTTGAGGCGGTCAGCGTGCGCAGTAAACCCCATACCGTCCTTTTCTTCGTCGGCAATTGCATTAACGATCAGAACCGTTCGCACACCGCCGTCATCTAGTCGTACCTGATACCACACCCTATTCATATAGGGACTGGCCGAGAGAGTGCCTCGCACACCACTTCTCATTCGAGCGTACAGTTCGCCAATGCCATTTGTGTCGGCCAG
This sequence comes from Chloroflexota bacterium, assembly GCA_026713145.1. Lineage (GTDB taxonomy): Bacteria > Chloroflexota > Dehalococcoidia > Lucifugimonadales > VXLM01 > VXLM01. The sequence continues at coordinate 1,029 of JAPOPA010000146.1, read as the reverse complement.
AGCTTGAAGTCCACTCACGGTCCCGCGATTCGCCCTTTTGGACGTGGCCCGAGACTTGGCTTCAGCCTCTTCGGGCTCTATCAAGTACACCTGGGCCAACATACTTCTACCGGCCTTGTCTTTGAAGTGCTGGATGGTGGCCACATTGATGGGCACGTTCATGCTGGACAAGTAGCGAACAATCCTCTCCGTACTGGAGTCCATAGATTCGGCAACAATCAGGGAACGGTGCCCTAGGTTTAGTTCGTCCGGCAGCGGCTCTTCAAACCGCTCCTGAAATGCTGAATCCAAGGAGTCTGAATCACTGAGGTAATCCTCTGCTATGGATGTTAAGTGTTCATGGGATAGGTCCCTAACCCACGATGCGTAGTCTAGAGCTTGGGCAGTTACGTCTCGCGGAGTTCGGCCTTTCTTCAGTTCGACTACCACGGTATCCCCGGCAGTATCCAAGCAAAGCAGGTCTATTGTTCCTCCGAAATCGGTGGGAACCTGCCTCCCAATCACTAGCAGATTGGGATCTAGCACCGAGATGTCAGTGGCCAACCAGTCTTCCAACCGTTCCTCCAAGTTAATCTGGCTGCTGGGAATCTCTTGCAATTCCGTATCGGAGATTACTTCCCAGAGGCGTACCTTTTGCATCGATTCCTCCCTTTTGGCATCGTTCGCCTCCATCCACCACTCCACGTCTTCCGGTGGTTGGGTGCGATCCATTCGGCAAGGATGAAGGTCAGCAATATACCTTGTTCGCGGAGTTGTGTCACACGGAAACCAAGACCATAAGTTGCAACCTCGCCAAACCATGTGCGGCGTTACCGCCCTTCACCAAGCTCAAGGTGAACGGGAGGCCCTCTTGGAAACTCTCTTACGCAGAACGAGTCACCAGTACCGGTTCAATATGATCTTGGTAGCTTACTCAGCACACCCTCACCCTCACCCCCGTATCTAGTACGGGGCAGACTCTAGCCCTCTCCCACGACGGAGGCTGTCTCATAAGTAGGTTATCTTGTTGAAAATACAGAGGTTCTAGGG
>JAPOPA010000074.1 GCA_026713145.1 Chloroflexota bacterium | reverse complement strand
CTATGCCGTCGGCAGCCAGGGCATTAACGTCACCGACGACCTCGCCATCGATTTCCGCGTCATCACGACCCCGGGATCCGAGCGCATCATCGAGGCCGCTTTTGACCACGCCAAGCGGACGGGAAAGACGCGAGTCACCATCGTCACCAAGGCAAACGTCGTCAAGACCACCGACGGGAAGTTCCTCGACGTCGCCCGCCGCATTGGCGAGAAGTATCCCGACATCGAGTGGGACGGCTGGTACATCGATATCATGACTGCCAAGCTCATCGACCCCAAGCGTCGCAGCGATTTCCAGGTGCTCGCCCTTCCGAACCTTTACGGCGACATCCTCACCGACGAGGCTGCCGAAATTCAGGGCGGTGTCGGTACGGCGGGAAGCGCCAACATCGGCAAGCAGTACGCCATGTTCGAGGCGATTCACGGCAGTGCCCCGCGCATGGTCACGGAGGGCCGCGCCCAGTACGCCGACCCAAGCTCCCTCGTCCGCGCGGGTGCCATGATGCTCGACCACATCGGGTACAGCGACCTCGCGGTGCGACTCCATACCGCCCTCGACATCTGCGGCATGTACGAGAAGAAGATCGTCATGACCGGCCGCGACACCGGCGCCACCAGTTCCGAGTTCGGCGACTACCTCATGGCAACGGTCGAGGACCCCAACCTCTTCGCCCGCCGCGACGAGCTCGAGAACGGGTAGGGGACTTTACACTTCTGCGATGCAATCGTTCCCTATCTTCACCTAGGGACGTGGCGCCCATTTCGTCCATCACCCAACCAACAAGAAGGAGACCCTGAATGACACGCAGCAAGGTTACGGTAGTCGGAGCTGGCAACGTTGGAGCCACGGCGGCACAGCGCATCTTCGACAAGGGCTACGCCGATGTCGTTCTCGTGGACATCGTCGACGGCCTGCCGCAGGGCAAGGCGCTCGACATCCTGGAATCCGGCCCCGTCTCCGGCAGCGACGCCTCCATTGTCGGTACCAACTCGTACGAGGAGACCGCCGGGTCGGACGTAGTCGTCATCACCTCCGGCATCGCCCGCAAGCCCGGCATGTCGCGCGACGATCTCCTCCTCACCAACATGAAGATCGTCACGAGCGTAGTCAACGAGGTCGTTGCCCAGTCGCCCGACACAGTCCTCATGCCTGTTACCAACCCCCTCGACGCCATGGCCCAACGTGCCCATCAGGTCAGCGGCTTCCCAAAGAACCGGGTCGTCGGCATGGCAGGCATCCTCGATACCGCGCGGTTCCGTACCTTTCTGGCAATGGAGCTCAACGTTTCCGTAGAGAGCATCGACGCATGGGTGCTCGGCGGACATGGTGATTCGATGGTGCCCGTCGTCGGCAGCACCTTAGTGGGCGGACAGCCCGTATCGAAGCTCATCCCGATAGACCGACTCGATGCCATCGTCAAGCGCACCCAGGACGGGGGCGCGGAGATCGTCAACTTCCTCAAGACCGGCAGCGCCTACTACGCTCCGTCCGCCGCGATCGTCCAAATGGTCGAGTCCATCCTCTTCGACAAGAAGCAGGCCCTCCCGTGCACGGCCTACCTCGAAGGCGAGTACGGCATTGACGGCCTCTTCGTCGGTGTCCCCGTCAAGTTGGGATCCAACGGCGTCGAGGAAGTAATCGAATTCGAACTCACTGACGACGAGTCTGCCGCACTCAAACGCTCCGCCGATGCCGTCCGCGAGCTCGTCGAGGTCATGGACAATGCCGGCGGCTGACCACCGGCCTCGCCCGGAGCCGTTCGACTACGATACGGACCCCGAGCGATTTCGCGCCACCTCACTGGCCGGTCGCAAGTATGGGCTGGTCGGCGACGTCCACGGAGACATAGCCGACCGCCTTGCCAGGGAGCGGGTCGACCGCGTTCTGGATGTCGGGTGCGGCAACGGCAGATTGCTTGCACTGCTCCGGGACGCGGGTATCGCCGCAGTCGGCCTCGACGCATCACCCACGATGCTCAAAGCTGCATCTGGCCCGCGTATCTTTGGCGATGCACGAAAGCTCCCGTTTCCGCCAGAGACCTTCGGTGGATCTGCCGCCCTCTACATGCTCTACCACCTCGAAGACCCCGCGCAGGCTGTCGCCGAGTGTCACCGTGTCCTCAGACCCGGCGGGCTGTTTGCCGCCTGCGCTCCAAGCAGGTACGACTCACCGGAGTTGCAGTCGATCCTGCCAGGCTTTGGAGTCCCCTCGACCTTCGACAGCGAGAACGCGCCCGAAATCGTCGGCTCGGCATTTGCCGAAACTGAGATAGACGCATGGGATGGCCCCTACATCCACTTGCCCGACCCCGAAGCCCTCGCCCTCTACCTCCGAGGTCGCCGCTTGAGCCCATCTGCCGCCGAACGAGCCTTGGAGGCCATCGACACGCCCATCACCCTCACCAAGAGAGGCGCGATCATCTACGCCCGTAAAACCGCCTGACCGGGCCAGGCATTTCTGCTTTACAAAATTCCCCAAAACTCGTCGATTCCCGCCTTGACACCTAATACATCCGTTCGGTACAGTTGTTCTTGTCGATCGACTCGTGTTCGCAGGCCCCTCAGGCACTACCCCATATGCAAACCCCCAGGGGGGCCTGCCAACATTTCGAAGCAAATTAGACGTCGACAACGGTCGACAAGGCAATTCGGAGAGGAGAAAAGACTTGCCAAATCCCGTAGTTCACTTCGAAATTCTTGGGAAGGATCACGAGGCCCTACAGCAGTATTATCGCGACCTATTCGATTGGAAGATCACGCTGGCGTCGCCCGAATTCCCTTACGGTGTCGTGAGCCAGGAGGACCAGGGCGCCGGTATCGGCGGAGGCGTCGGGTCCAGCATGGACGGTAACCCGCAAACGGCATTTTACGTCGAGGTGGATGATATCCAGGCCTCGCTCGACAGGGCCGCTGAGCTGGGCGGAGAGGTCGCCATGCCCGTCACCGTCATCCCCGGAATGGTAATCTTCGCCCACTTCAAGGACATCGAGGGCAACCTCATCGGTCTCGTTTCCTCTGAGGTTCCCCCCACCGAATAGAGTAGTAGCCGGACGGGACAGCTACGCCCTATAACAAGGGGTCAATGTCGCCCATTTCGTTTGATGGCGTGTTTTCAGAGTTGTTCTTGTTGCGATAGCATCGCATTTGCAATCCTCGCACCGCGGTTCTCCCGCATTTTGCCGGAATCGCCGGCGGTAGCCAGGTGTGGCGACCCCTTGGACGAACTCTCCGTCTGGGAGTTTAGGCGTATGGTCGACTCAACAATTCATGAGAACCGACGGCACTGCGGACACGCAATATTACGCCTTACCAGCTATCTAAGTTACAATTGCGTCTAACAGGCTGTTGCTTTCATGCATGATGGGTTGCTACACTCCTTCCACCTTACTGGTGGTGTTCGGAGTCAACAGTGACCATGCAAACCCGGAGAGGCCACGAGATGCCCGGCGTGACGCCCTTCGTCGGTCGTCGCTCGGAACTCGCAAGGGTAAGTTCTCATCTCGATGCGGCGATGGCTGGGTCGGGGCGCGTTGTCATGATCGCGGGCGAGCCCGGGATCGGCAAGACGCGGACTGCCGCTGAACTGGAGGCGTACGCCGAAAAGCGCGGCTTCCAGGCGCTTTGGGGGCGATGCTACGAGGAAGCGGGAGCGCCGCCGTACTGGACATGGGTCCAGCCTATCCGCTCCTACGTGGAGGCCGTTGACTCCGATCGTCTCCGGGAGGAGATGCGCGGAGGCGCCGTTGAGATATCCAACATTGTCCCGGAAGTGCGCAATCTCGCGCCTGACGATTTGGATGCCCGGCTGGGCGAGGGGCCCGAGCAGGCCAGATTCCGCCTGTTTGACGCAGTTTCCAGCTTCTTTTTGAGGGCTTCTACCCGCCAGCCTCTGTTCATCGTGCTCGACAATCTGCACTGGGCACATCCCTCATCACTCCTCCTTCTCAACTTCCTCGCAACCTCCATCGAGGACCATCCAATCCTGATAGTGGGTACGTACCGCGACAAAGACATCACGCGAGGACATCCACTCATACATGCCCTGGGAGACCTCAACCGCCTCGACCACTTCGATAGGATCATCCTGCGAGGTCTAGTCTCGGACGACATTGCAGATTACATTGCCCAGACCTGTGGCGCACACGCTCACGGTCGGTTTGCCGAGTTGATCCACCTCCACACCGAGGGCAATCCCTTCTTCGTCACCGAGCTGGTCCGTCTTCTGTACGAAGAAGGCGTCCTTCATGGGAACGCAGCCGAGGCCGAGACCCTTCTTCGTGAGCGAGTCCCCGCTGGAGTTAGAGAGGTAATCGGTAGACGTCTAGACCGCCTGAGCGAGGTGTGCAGTCGCGTCCTGGCTATCGGCTCGGTGATGGGCAGGGAGTTCTCCCTCGATCAGCTACTCGCCATGCCTCCGGAGACCTTTGCCGATATGGGACTGACGAGTGACTCCACCGGGATCATGGATGCTGTCGACGAGGCAATCGCCTCCTACCTGCTTGAGGAAGTCGAAAATAGCCACGGAGACTATAGATTCGTCCACGCGCTCATCCAGCAGACCCTCGCCGCCGAGCTCTCCACTACGACGAAGATTCGCCTCCACTCACGAATCGCCGAGACGCTGGAGCGATTGCATGAAAACGGAGAAGGCGACCGCCTCGGCGAACTTGTGCGGCACTTCACGGAGGCCGAGGCGCTCGTAGGGAGCGAGAAGCTCCTCAAGTATCTCATTCTGGCCGGCGAACAGGCGTTACGCACCTACGCCTACGAGGAGGCGCTCGGTTATTTCCGTCAAGCCCTCGACGTGAAGGGTGAGTCCAAAGCCGATGATCAACTCGCGTCGATCCTGTTCGGGTTGGGCAGGGCGCAGGTGGCGACGGCCCAGCGCCACGAGATGCAGAACGCGGTGGAGACCCTGACTAGTGCATTCGACTACTACGAGAGGACAGGCGACGTGGAGACAGCATTGCAAGTCGCCGAGTACCCGGTCATGGCCACCACGGGCATTACCGGAATTACGCACCTCATCTCGCGCGCGCTCGACTTGGCTGAACCGGACTCCCATCGTTCAGGACGCCTTTGGGGACGATACATTCGGGCCGCCGCGTTGGAGCGCGGTGAACACGACCAAGCCAACAAGGCTTATATGCGCGCCATCGAAATCGCCCGGCGGGAGAGTGACGTAGCATTGGAGGTTCATGCATCCGCCGATGCCGGCAGTGTCGATGGCTACTACCTCGAATTGACTCAAGGCCTTGAAAAATGCCTCCGCGCCATCGACCTGGCCGCACATGTCCGCAGGCCCGATCTGGAATCGACCGCTCTCAACTGGGCTGCCACCATCCTGCTCGTTACCGGCCGGCCCGTGAGGGCGCGCCACTACGCCGAGGCGTGTCTCGCCAATGCCGAAAAGCTGCGTGACGGCTATCGGATCGCCGGTGCTATCGACAACCTCGAAGACCTCGCCCGACTCGAAGGCGACTGGGACTTGGCGCGCGAGTTGAGCGACTACGGACTCCGCATCACCCCGCGTGATGGTCGGCTCCTCGCCTTCCGTGCCGTCTTGGAGTATGAAGCCGGCGTCAAGGACCGGGGTGACGCGTTCTTTGCGCGACTGATCGAGGCCATCGAGGGCAGGGAGATCGGTCCCACCCTGCTCAACACCTGCGCCGCCCTATGCTTGCCGATCATCGCCGAGATCTCCGGAACTAACTCTCACTCAGACGTCGGTCGACTGGCCGCCGAGCGCGTAATCGGCTCCCCGGAAGCGCCTCCCGGCCTGCTGCTGTCCGCACGAGCGGGACGAGCCCTCACCGTCCTCGCCCAAAGGGATGAGCCTGCAGCCGAAGGCCTTTACGACCGGCTCCTGCCTCATTCCGGGATTATGGTGTACGGCGGTGTCACCGCCGTCGACCGAATCCTGGGTCTCCTGGCCGGACTCAACGGCCGTCCTGACGAGGCGAACGCGCACTTCGCCGCCGCCGCCGCCCTGTGCCAGCGGGCGGGCTATCGCCCGGAGTACGCGTGGGACGCCTACAGTTGGGCCTCCGTACTCTCAGGTGTCTACACCGACGGATCGAAACCGGCCATGCGGACGGACGGTTGGGCCGACAAGGCGCTGGCTCTGCTCGACGAGGCCCTCGATATCTCACACGAGCTCGGGATGAAACCACTCGCTTCCAAGTCTTCAGGTCTGCGCGAGTCGATAGTCCAACAGATGACTCACGTGGCCCGGTACCCGGACGGCCTCACGCGAAGAGAAGTGGAGGTCCTCCGAGTTCTGGCGCAAGGGAAGACCAACCCTGAGATTGGCGAAGAGCTCTTCATCAGCCTCAACACCGTCACCCGGCACCTGAGCCACATCTATGACAAGACGGGTGCGGCAAACCGAGTTGAAGCCGCAATTTACGCTTCCAATCGAGGTCTAATCGAAGAAAAGTGATACGGTCCGAATCCGTCCGGGTGAATCGTGCACTTGCCCGTGACCAGTGGCTCGCAGGTCGATGTTACATGATTATTCGCACCATCGCAGTTGCCATGCTAGTCCTCGGACTGATCGGACTCACCCTAGCGGCGTTCGACAATGAAGCAGATGCGGCGTCCTCCAGAACTCTCTATGTCGAGATCAGCGGTCCCATCATGCCGCTGACCGAACGCTTCCTCTCGCGTGCAATCAAAGAAGCGGCCGAAAGCGATGCCGAACTGCTCATAGTCGAGCTGGATACGCCGGGCGGCCTCCTGATGACGACCGAGCGTATGGTCGATGCCATTCTCGATGCCCCCATTCCTGTAGCGGTCTTGGTATCTCCTCCAGGATCGAGGGCCGCCTCGGCAGGCACCTTTATCACCGCGGCCGGGCACATCGCCGCAATGAGTCCGAGTACCAACATCGGAGCAGCTTCACCCCTCGCAGGGGATGGCCAACGGCTCTTGCCTGAGAACCGCGCCTCCGCCTTCCAACGCATAGATGCCTTGATCGACAGGATTGCGGAACGCCGAGGGAGGGATAGAGATGCCCTCCTGAAGACCGCCGAGAATGCGGTTTCCTACTCGGCGCACGAAGCGGTCGACGCAGGTGTCGTAGATCTCATCGCACTGGATGTCGAAGATCTCCTTTTTCGGATAGATGGATGGAGTGTCAACCTGAATGGCCGCGAGGAAACACTAAACACCAACGGTATCCCTCTCTTCAAGATCAAGAAGACTTATCTTGAGCACTTCCTCGGCTTGATTTCCGATCCCAACATCGCGTTCATTCTTATGGTGGCGGGATTTCTCGCGTTGTGGATAGAGTTCGTCGCACCCGGCGCGCTTGCCTTTGCCCCCGGCATTACAGGCGTGGTCCTGTGGGCGTTGGCGATCGTAGCGCTCGGCAACCTGCCCGTAAGTCTCATAGGTATCGTTCTTTTAGGGCTTGCTGCCTTGCTGCTCTTCGTCGAGACGCAGATGCAGGGAATCGGGTACTTTGGCGCGGCCGGCGCGGTCAGTCTCCTCCTCGGCGGCCTGCTCCTGTTCGGCGACTTCACGCGTCCGGACATTCAGCCGCCGTCTTTCGATCCTCCCAATATTCGCGTGAACCTCTATCTTGTACTCGCCGTAGCTATTGGCGTTTTCGCAATCTGGTTGTTCGTACTTCAGGACATACTGAAGTCCCAGCAACCCGGCGCGACCGCCTCGACCACACCCGATTCGACTATCGGACTGACCGCCGTAGCCGTCACGGCCCTCGCTCCCAAGGGAACGGTGACCCTGGGCGGGGAGAAATGGACTGCCGTTACTTCTGACGAACGACACATGGAGCAGGGGACGGAGGTCCAAGTCGTCAAGCAGGACGGCTTGCTCCTCACCGTGAAACGGGCCGGAACGACACCATCCGAACAGGATCCCTAGACGAGCACCGTCGCTCTAACTTCTCGGTGCGATGCCGGGTAATTCCAATCCTTCCGGCCGCTCGAACTCCTTATAGCGTACCCACACCTCGACCCCATTAAGGCTGCGCGTAAAGGCGGCACGCTCCTCGAACCCCCTGCACTGAATCTCGATAACGTTCTCACCCTGATTGATGACCGCCGGGTCGAGCCTCCACCTGAACCAGTGCACAGACATCCCCGGCGGAGCGTAAATCTCCCCCCGGTGGTACGCGGGAATGCGAGGCATGTGCATGGCCCGCTCATCCGTAATCTCGGCGTCCTCCCGCGGCAGCGTCGTTCCGTTGAAGCGAAAGACGATGTCGTCCTCGATGCAGAAGTAGGCGAACCGCAGGTTCAATATCGGCCTCCGAACCTCTTGGTCGTCGATCGCAGCCGAGACATCGTCCGCGACCGGTATGGTGACCGTCACCGTTTCGCCTTCCACGAGGTCTAACGGCAGTTGCCGGGGCGCTACGGTCACGGTCGATGGGGCCTGTGATTCCCTGGGTTGGAGAACGTAGCGCTTGTTCCGGCGTGACATCGACTGCGGCAGCGCCGCCTCTCTGAGCACTTGGTACTGCTTCTCATCGAAAGGCCACGGCAGATACCCAAGGTACATTCCCGTAAAGCCCTGGCTCTCGATGGTCCGGGACAGCGCCCGGTACATCTCGATGTGCGGGGCGAGCGTGCGCTCGTCGTAGACCGCCCGCGGAGGTCGGATGTACGCTGCGGCGCCCGCCTCGTTCGCGGCGTCCGCCAGCCACCGGCCGTCGGGCAAGACCGTGTCCATCAGAAACTCCGGGACCTGACCAACCACCATGTCAACGCTGCCGTCCGCGAGCCACGTTTCCACGTCCAGACCAATATTCAGGTTGTCCTGCCGCCGGTGGAAGACGCGTGCCATGATGGGAATTTCCCGGCCCTGCCGCTTGCCAATCTCATCCGCCTCCCGGCGAATCCTCGCCACGAACTCGTTCATAACCGGTGTTCCGACCTCCACTTCATTGGGGCGGAAGTACGCGGGACTGAACATGAAGTCGAGCTCGATACCGTCTGCGCCGTAGTCGTCCAGCATCTCGCGGATCATCGCCAGCTTGTCCTCGTGCACCAGCTCGTTGGTGAAGTCGTAAGCCCACCTGTAACGGTCATCCTCAGCGCCCCCGAAACAGACCTCCAGGCCATGATTCCACCTGAGCCACCCGCAGCGCTGGGTGAACTGCGGGTTACTAGTCTGGAGCCTCAGGCTTGGGAAGAAGCTCAGCCGGTTGGCGCGGGCATACGAGACCGACTCCTCTATCTGGTCGGTGCCCATCTTCGCGGCGTCCTCGACCATTCGCATGATCCGCCAGTCGATGTAGTTCTCCCAGACATCCTTCGCCTCGCCGATGGTGCGACCGACCTTGCTCTGGTGAAAGTACACGTCGCCGTACCCCATGCCCATCACAAGAAGATCGACGCCCGTGCCGAGGACCTCGTCGACCGGCCAGCGGAGCTTGCTCATAGTCAGGGGAGGCTCGACTCGCTTGCCGTGAAAGTGGTGGGCGTCGTTGTAATAGACCAGTCGCGGCGTGTCCATTCCTGCACCTCGCGCCAGCGTAGTTCGTGCGTCGCCGCTAGGGTATCACGCTCTGAGATTGACGGTCGGAAACACGGGGCATATAATTCCCTACCTATCTTCGGAGGTGTGTCTATCCTCGACCCGGCCGAAAATGCGCGGCTAGCTGTCGAAGTCGCCGATGACCACATGGCGTCCGAAATCTCGATGTTGGACGTTCGGGAAGTGTGTGACTTCGCCGACTTCTTCGTCCTGATGACGGCCGAATCGACGCGGCAGATCAACACGCTGGTCGAAGAGATCGAGGGCGCTCTTAAGGGGAAAGGCACCCGCCTTCACCACCGTGAGGGCACGTCGGACGGAGGTTGGGTGCTCCTCGACTTCAGCGACGTGATCGTGCACATCTTCCGTGCCGAGGACCGTGACTACTATCGGCTCGAGGGCGCTTGGCAGGGCGCTGTCGAGACGGTCAGGATTCAATAACCCACGAGTCGATGTCGCGCTCGTAGGTCAACACCTCGTCCGGCGAGAAGAATAGCCCAATCTCTCGTTCCGCCGACTCGTCCGAGTCCGAACCGTGCACTAGGTTCATCCCTATCGTCATGCCGTAATCGCCCCGAATCGACCCCGGGGGAGAATCGGCCGGGTTCGTGCTCCCCATCGTCGCGCGAACGAGTTGCACCGCGTTCTCGCCCTCCAGCACCATGGCCACAATCGGGCTTGAAGTGATGAACTCAACGAGATCGTCGAAGAAAGGCTTGCCCTCGTGCTCACCGTAATGCCGGTGAGCTAGTTTGTCGGTGACATGCATCAGTTTCATCCCCGCGATCTTGAGTCCGCGCCGTTCAAGTCTGGCGATGATGTCCCCGACGAGTGCCCGTTGAACCGAGTCGGGCTTCAGCAATACGAGAGTTCTGCTCATTTCTTTCTTCTTCCCCTTGCCAGTTTCGCTTTTTCAAACTGCGCGCTGTGCATGTAGATCGGCTGCAGCAAGTCCGGGTCGTCCGTGGAGCCCGCGCGCAATCGCCCATAGGCGAGCCCAGCCAGTGCTGATGCGGACCGGGTTGGCGGAGGTGTGTCGCTTACGGATACCCGCGCACCAACGAGGTCTCGCACGGCGCCCGCCTCCTCGCCGCATACGATTGTACCTTCGAGGGACGTCTCTTCCAACCTTTCCCGTTCGACAACCCTGTAGTGACCTTCTGGAGATATCTGCTCGTCATACGTGGCAAGATAGACCTTGGAGCGTCCCGCCCCGATCACCGCCGACAGGGGGATTCCGAGCCCACGAAAAGGCGCCGCCTCGACGTCCAGCGTGTTTACGCCCACCAACGGCAGATCCCGCGCCATTGCGAGCGACTTGGCTACCGAGAGACCGACGCGCAGGGCGCTGAATCCGCCGGGCCCCAGCGCCACAAACACCGCCGTCAAATCTTCCATTCCAACCCCGGCGTGCTCCATGATTCGCCGGAGTGCCGGCGCAAGCTCAACCGAGTGATTGCGCTCCGAGCGCCAGGACAGTTCGGCTGCAATGCGTCCGTCCTCCGAGATGCCCACTGAAGCGTATCGCGTCGATGTGTCGATGCAGAGTTCCATGGTTACATTTGTCGACTGCTTGCCATCTGACTGACTGCCTCAATCACACCTGCGAATCTGCCGGTGTTAGCCGCAAAGCTCAAACGCCGCTCGCACTCCGAGACGAGTTCGATGTGGACGTGGAGCGAGTCATCGGGAAAGATGCCGGGCACGTTATCCGCCCACTCCACGACAGTAAGCCCGTCCCCTTCCAGATATTCCTCGATTCCGAGTTCCTCGGTCTGATCTATGGAACCGACACGATACAAGTCCATGTGGTACAGAGGCATACGTCCCCGGTACTCCGCGATGAGAACGAACGTGGGGCTGCGGGCAAGGTCATCCGAGCCGAGACCGTGCAGGACGCCCTGCGTCAGGCAAGTCTTGCCGGTGCCAAGCTCACCTGTCAGAAGTACCACGTCGCCTGCTGTCCCCTGCTCGCCAACGATACGCCCGATGGCGCGAGTCTCCTCGGGGTCTTTAGTGGTGATATGAGCTTCCAATGGGGTGAGAGTAGAGACGGCTTCCGTCCTGGTTTTCTGCAGTATGTCGCGCCAACGATTATACCCAGAGTTTCGGACGGAGGCATGGAACTTCTGATACCTGTTCGCCTCGGATGGATGGAGAATTGGAAGATCATGAAGCCGAAGCGGTAGATTAGAGACCCCTTGACGCCTTCGGTGAAGCCTCTCATCGGTATATCATGATCTTACACTTTTACTGTAGGCGAATATTTGCGCGCACTCATAGTTTCCGACGTGCACTCGAATATCGAGGCATTCCAAAGTGCGATCGAGCATGCCAACGACACGGAAGGCTTTGATCAAATCTGGTCACTTGGAGATCTTGTCGGGTACGGCCCCGATCCCGGCCTCTGCATTGATCTCTTGCGCCAGTACGAACACGTGGCAATTGCGGGAAACCACGATCTGGCTGCTGTCGGCAAGCTTGGACTCCAAAAGTTCAACATGCACGCCGCCGCCGCTGCTCGGTGGACGACGGAACAGTTGACCGAGGAACATGTCGATTTTCTAGCTCAACTGCCGATTCGCCTTGAAGTCCACGACTTCACCCTTGTACACGGCAGTCCCAGAGACCCAGTTTGGGAATACGTCATCACCGCTGCATCAGCCTCTGCAAACTTCTCTCTCTTCGACACGAAGCGATGCATCGTCGGACACTCACACATCCCCTTCGTATGTGCACCGAAGGGGGAGAGCGCGCAGTTCTTCGACTTCCCCGTGGATCTTCCGGTGCGTTTGATGGATGACAAGCTCATCATCAACCCCGGCAGCGTCGGACAACCGCGTGACAGCCTGCCCACTGCCAGCTACGCGCTCTACGATTCCGAGAATCAAACGGTAACACACTACAGGGTCGCATACGATATTGCCGCAACCCAACAGCGAATGACGGAGCACAACCTGCCGCAATACCTGATCAACCGGCTCGCTAGGGGACGGTGATCGTTCGCCCTTACTCACCCTCTCCTGACATGTGAGGTCAGATTCACGTACCCCTACTTGGCGGCGAAGGCCGGTATCCGGAGGAGTGCCCGACATTTGTGGATTGTGCATCCTATGTAATTCGAGATGCCACCCCGTTTTGTAGTTTGTGAGAGTTCCATTCCCAAGTAATCCCTAAGGACGAGAAACGACCTCGGAGGAATCGTGGAAGCAAAGCAATTCGACACCCAAGGGCTGCGGAGCCTAATCGTCGAGCCCGACGATTATGACCCCGACCGGGAGTACCCAGTCATCTTCCTCCTGCATGGTTACGGGTCAAACATGACCGACCTTGCTAATCTGACCCCCGCCATCAGCCGCACGAAATACCTGTATGTGTGTCCGAACGCGCCGATAGCATTCGACCTTGGCATGGGCCAGACCGGGTACGCATGGGCCAACCTTTACGGCAGCACGTACGACGAGGAAGCCATGGCCTCCGAAGAGAGGTTCATGGACTTCCTCGAGGAAGTGGGAGCGAACTACCGACTACGACATGACCGACTCATCTTGGGAGGTTTTTCGCAGGGTGGAATGATGACATATCAGATGGGTCTGCCCCACCCTGAGAAATTCGCGGGACTGTTCGCTCTGAGTTCGACCGTAAAGAGCCCAAATCTCATCCGCCCGCGGCTGCCGGAGAGACGTGATCACCAGGTGTTCGTAGCCCACGGGACACGCGACATGATTGCCCCTATAGAAGCAGGCAGGGAATCAATAGACCTCCTTCGAGAGTGGGGCTATGCTCCCGAATATCACGAATACGAAGGCATGGCTCACGAGATCAGGCAGGAGGTCATCGACGACTTCGTCGGCTGGCTGGACCGCCTGACGCAAGGCAAGCGCGACTAGAGCTATACGTCCGGTTCGCTGCCGGAAGGCGGTGCGCCTGTCCGCATCTGCTCGTCTACCCACCGACGGTATTCATCAAAGCTCGGCGGCGAGACGTAGAAGACCTGAACGTCAGTGGGGAACTGCACGTGGTGGTCCTGTCCAATGAGGAGCACGCCGATCTCGTTTTCTCCGAGAGTCGTGTCTATTCGGCGTGAGATGTGCTCGTAGCGTAGCTTCGTGGACTCTTGGTAGCCGTCGGACGCCAGCTTGAGCACCTTTTCGCTCATGAGACCGATGGTTAAACAACGCTGCCAGTCGGTGCTCTCCTCCAACAGGGCGCGGTCCTCGGTCGCCTCCATAGTCGCTCCCGATCGACAGAGCGTCCGCACGAAGCCGCTGATCGCCGGATTCATGTCATCGAGGGCATTGAGGCCCCCGTCATTGCTAACGTCAATCGCCTCGTGGTAGATGTGTTTGATTCTCCCAAGCCGCCGCTCCATGTTTTCGATCTGGTCCCTGACCTCCGACCAGTACTTGTCAAGGATTCGCTGCCCATCCTCCGGAAGACCAGAAAATGGGATGAGCAGCGGAACGAGCAGCAGTTTCCGGTCTTCCCGGAATCGCCCGGCCTCCGGCTTAGGCATCTGTCCGATGGTAGTCATACGGCTACGCTTATCCTACAGGAATGCCCGCCTCGGTCCGCCTTCGCCGGGAACCGCCCTTTGCATCGGGTCGCTCTATTCGGACGGCGCAGACCTTGAACTCCGGAATCTTCGAGCTGGGGTCGTACGCCGAGTTTGTCAGGAAATTGGCCGCGTGGTCCTTGAGCTTGACGAACGGCACGAAAACCTCTCCTGGCCGCATCTTCTCGGTGTAGAGCGCACGGCCCTCTAGGTCCCCCCGCCGCGACCTGACACGGATCCACTCGCCGTCGTTTACTCCGTATCGCTTGCCGTCCTCGGCACTGATGTGAATCTGCAGTTCCGGCATTCGCGCGAGCAGACCTTCGGCGCGGGTGGTAATGGTGCCTCCGTGCCAGTGGTATAGTACTCTGCCGGTGTTGAGGATGAGCGGGAATCGTTCAGAGGGCATCTCCTCTGCAGCGGGACCCTGCTCGAACGGCACAAACTTTGCCCGCGATCCTCGCGGGAAGTCGGACTCGTACAGATACCGTGTGCCCGGATGGTCGGGTGTCGGGCATGGCCACTGGATGCCACCCTCCGAGTCGAGCCGCTCGTACGAGATACCGGCGACGATGGGCGCCAGCCCGGCCAACTCATCCCAAATCTCTGAAGGGTGGTCGTACTCGAACTCGGATTCGAGACCGAGACCTCGCTTCGCGCTCAGCCTCCGCCCAAGGTCGCAGATGATTTCCCAGTCCGCGCGGCTGCTGCCTACAGGCTCGATGATCTTACGAACGCGCTGCACCCGCCTCTCGCTGTTGGTAAACGTTCCGTCCTTCTCGGCAAACGTCGTTGCCGGGAGCACGACATCCGCGATTTCAGCCGTCTCGTGCATGAAGATGTCCTGCACCACGAGGAATTCGAGTTTCTTAAAGGCCTCTTCGGCATGGTGCAGGTCGGGCTCGCTCAGGAGCGGGTTCTCGCCGGTGACATACATCGCCTTGAGGTTCCCCTCAATGGCCTCCTCGATCATTTCCGGAACTACCATACCCTTGACTGCGTTGAGCGGCTCGTCCCCCCAAGCCTCACTGAACTTAAGTACCGAGTCTTCGGTCAAGAGTTGGTAGCCTGGGAATGAACTGGGGATGCAACCGGAATCGCCGCAGCCCTGGACGTTGTTCTGTCCACGGAGGGGAGATATCCCCGAGCCTGGCCTTCCAAGCTGACCGGCCACAAATGCGAGGTTCAAGAGGCCGTGCGCGTTCGCGGTGCCGTTCGTGTGTTGCGTGATGCCCATTCCCCAGACGAGGCAGGAGCCGCTGAAGGGTGGATTGGCATATATTCTGGCAGCCTCGGCAATATCCTTGGCCGGAACGCCGGTGATCTTCTCCACGGATTCGAGATCGTACTTGTCGACGACCTCTTGCCACTCCTCGTACTGCTCGGTGCGGTCGTTGATGAAGTCGGTATCCGCCAGCCCTTCGTCCAGGATGACTTTCGCCATCCCGTTGTACAACGCCACGTCGGTTCCCGGTCTCGGCCTCAGCCAGAGATCCGCGAAGTCGCACATCTCAATCCTGCGCGGATTGATGACTATCAGTTTGGCCCCTCGCTCGATCACAGCGCGGCGCATTCGCGACGCAGCGACCGGATGGTTCGAGTTTGCGTCGGAGCCGGTAATGACGATGCATCCCGCCTCCTCGTAGTCGATATAGGAATTGCTAGTCGCTCCGCTGCCGAGGGATGTGAGCATCGCCTCGACCGACGGGGAGTGACATAGACGGGTGCAGTGGTCGATGTTGTTCGTCTTCATCAAGAGACGGGTAAATTTCTGCTGGATGTATCCGTCCTCATTAGTCGCCTTTGCGGAGGCAAGCGTCGCGAATTGGTCGCTGTTGTACCGCGAGAGACGGTCGGCGACGTAGTCCAACGCCTCGTCCCACGACGCCTCCACGAATTCCCCGTTCTTCCGAATCAACGGCGTCGTCAGACGGTCCTGGTGATGGACGAACGTGTAACCAAAGCGACCCTTGACGCACAGCATCCCGACGCTCGACTGATTGTCGGGATCGTCGAGCATTGCCATAATTCGCTCGTTCTCGTCCACCTGCGCTTGGATGCCGCACCCTACTCCACAATAGGGACACGTGGTTGAGACCGTTCTTGCCACGTTTGTCGTCGGGACCTTCACGTCAATCGCGCCCGTCGGACAGACCGAAAGACACTGGCCGCACGTGGTGCAAACCGACTCCAGCAGGGGCCGGTCCATAAACGTGCCTATGCGGCTGCCGGTACCCGTGCCCAGGAAGTCAATTGCGCCGATGAACTGGTGCCCGTCCTGACAGGCCTGCGCGCACCGCCCGCACAGGATGCAGTCGTCCATCGCGATGTTGAAGATGGGGTTGCTTGTGTCGATCTCCTCGCGGTCACGGCCCGGCCATCGGGTCTGTTCAGCCTCGTGATGCTTCAAGGCAATGTCCAGTTCACGATGGTCTTTCGACCCGTTGCCGATCGTCCCCATCATCGACTGCGTGAGCTGCAGGACGTCCTTACGGATGTTTCGTACGTCCGAACTCTCGGTGGAGACGCACATTCCATCCGTCGCGGGAACTCCACACGATGCCGGGTACCCCCTTACGCCGTCGATCTCCACAAGGCACGTACGACACGCGCCGATTGCTTTCATGTCGGGGTCTTTGCAAAGCTGCGGGATGTATGTCCCGGACGTGTTGATGGCGTCCAGCACGGACGAGCCGTCCGGCACTTGAACGGCCCGATCATTGATGTTCAGTGTGATCGCCATGCCCTGCCCCTCACGTGCCGTTCCTGTATCTTGCAGTCAATTCTACTCTGCAAGCGCAAACATTTCCTCTTTGAAGAAGTGCATGGCGCTCGTGATCGGCCCGCCCGCCGCCTGTCCGAGACCACACAGCGACGCAACTCCGACAACCTCCGCCAATTGCAGCAACTCGTCTAAGTCCCCCGATGACCCCGTGCCTCCGATGAGTCTGTCTAATGCATCTACTATGCGAGGAGTGCCTTCCCGGCACGGAGTACATTTGCCACAAGACTCGTCGGCGTTGTACGCCGCGAGGCTCCGCACGACGGCTGGTATGGAAGTCCTGTTGTCCAGCGCGATGACTCCGCCTGCGCCAAGCATGACCCCCGCCTCGTGTAGCTGACCTGGTCCAATCGGCGTGTCGAGCATCCAAGGCGGGAAAACGCCGCTTGACGGTCCTCCTACCGCAAGGCCGATGAGATGATGGCCGTCCGGTGGCCCTCCCCCGATGTCGTGGACGATCTGCCGCAGTGTGGTGCCCATGGGCACTTCCACGACGCCTGCCCGCTGCACGGCCCCGCTCAGACTGACTATCTTCGTGCCGGATGCAGCATCGCTTCCGATCTTCTTGAACTCGTCCGCACCATTGGCGAGTATGAACGAGACGCTGCATAACGTCTCAGGATTGTTGATTACGGTCGGTTTCGCCCACAGTCCCGATTCAGTCGGGAATGGTGGTCGCGGGCGAGGTTCACGACGGTACCCCTCCATGGTGTTCAGGAGTACCGTCTCCTCGCCGCAGACGTATCCACCGGCACCTCGACGAATCTCAACGTTGAGACGGTAACCGGTTCCGAGGATATTCTCCCCCACCAGACCAGATCCTCTGGCTTGGTCCAGCGCGTGCTGCATGCGTTGGGCCGAAAGCTCAGCCTCGGCGTTGACGTAGAGGTATGCCTGCTCGACTCCCGTTGCGTAGGCGGCTATAGTCATGCCCTCCAGTATCCGGTAAGGGACTGCCTCCATGAGAAGCCTGTCTTTGAATATTCCAGGCTCTCCCTCCTCGGAATTGACGACAAGGTACTTGGGCGACACGTTGACCCGGCGAGCGCCTTCCCACTTGAGCGCTGGGGGGAAGTAAGCGCCCCCACGTCCACGCAGGCCGGACTCCTTGACCTCTTCGATCACCGCCTCCGGGGACATTGCGAGCGCACGGGCAAGACCCGAGTATCCGCCATGCGACAAATACTCATCGATGTCAGTCGCGCTGATCGCCCCCGCCGAATCGAGCGCGATCCTGATTTGCTGTCCCAGGAAGGGATCGTCACCTTCCGGTTCATCGATCCCCTTGCTTATCTGGCGAACGATCGCCGAGACATCCTGCGCGATGACGTTCTCGAACGACTTCGTCGCCCCGTCAGGCGTCTTCACCACAACCTTTGGAGCCTGAAAGCTCGTCCCGTCGGAACCTGCAATTACGAGGTAGGCGGAATCGGGCAGCGACTCAGCAAGCGAACTCGCCACCTCGCCACCGCCCACAGCGGTGGAGCTATGGTCGAGTTGGAGCACCACGCGAGTCTTGCCGGCGTTCGTGGCGGCTCGACTATTGG
>JAPOPA010000166.1 GCA_026713145.1 Chloroflexota bacterium | reverse complement strand
TGGAGAGACGGACGAGGACGGCCAGTATATTTTTCACCCGCCCGTGCGCGGCGAGGTCGTCGTGTTCCGCTCGCCGCGAGACCCGGACCGAGACTTCGTCAAGCGGGTAATCGGCCTGCCGGGCGAGACGGTCGAGATCGTACAGGGCACCGTCTACGTAAACGGGCTGGAGCTCGTCGAGCCGTACCTCGATCGAAAGGACAACACTACGATGGCCCCCGTCGATGTCGATCAGGGCACGGTGTTCGTTCTTGGCGACAACCGGGGTTCCAGCAACGACTCTCGCTCCTGGGGTCCCGTTCCTGCCGAGAACCTGATAGGACGGGCGTGGATGAGGTTCTGGCCGCTCGACCACCTTGGCGTGCTGTGACCAGCTAAATGACTGAGTTGGGGGGTAGATCAAAACCCCTCGCTGTGGCTTCCTTCGGTGAGCGGACAGGGCCTTTGGGTGCAAGTGCGCTCCCGGCAACTTTTCAACGCCATGCGAGCTTGCCGTTGGACTGACGCCAGATGCGGACGCGGTGGTTCTTGCCCCGGCAGGTGTAGGTCTGGACGGTGGGTGTATTTGCTCCTGCGGGGCCTGAGTGAAGCATGACTGCGCCGTCGTAGGGACACAGGAGGGCGGTGTCCCGCCACGTGGCGGCGACACGGGCCTCCATACGGTGGGAGAACGCGAAACGTTGACTGTCACCGCGGTAGGTTACCCTGTCGGGGAAGGACTCAGGACCGCGTGACGCGCCGTGCGGTCTCTCGTTCCGAGAGTCGTCGGGGTCGCGGTAGTCCTCCCAACCGCAGTTGACACAGCGTGGGAACCGGTCGTAGAGGTCCAGGGGCCCGTCGCATCGCGGGCATCCGTGCAGCGTTACAGACGAGACCATGTTAAGGGGCTTTATTGTATTCATAATAGAACTAATGTACAAGCACGGTGCGTCTGAGTCAACTTGAATGGCACTCATGTCATCCGATATTATACATACATGTGGAATATGGAATGAACCGGGGCGTTCGCGTTCGAGATATTCGGAGGAAGAAATGGCGAAGAGGCGACAGGCAAGCAGGGAGACTGCGCGGCGGATCAGGCAGGCGAGGAAGGTGTCGGGGCTGAATCAACAGGAGGTCGAGGCGAAGATTGGAAAGGCGAAGAACGCGGTGTCTCGATGGGAGCGAGCGGAGGTACAGATCGACGCGACGGACCTTGGGAAGCTGGCACGACTGTTCACAGTTTCCGCCGACTGGCTGCTCGGGATCGACGACGAGTTGGAGATGAGTGAGGCGGAGCTTTTGCGCGACTACCGGCTGGCATCGCCCGCCCTGCGCGCAGCCATTCTCGCAGGGTTGCAAGCAGGGCTGCGGATGGAACGGGATCCGTCAGGATGATCTCCCATGTGGGTACGCCCGAGGCGGACTCTTCGGGCACAGTGAGGGTGATCGGTATGGTTATGCGGGTGGTCTTCATGGGTTGTGAAAAGAACGTCTGTTCTGTTAGAAGGTTATCACGACGGGTTGAGGGGTGCAAATCGGGGGAGGGCATAGTCCGAGGTCGACTCTAGTCAGTTTCGGCAGTCTCGAAGAGGGCGTCGAC
>JAPOPA010000075.1 GCA_026713145.1 Chloroflexota bacterium | reverse complement strand
GGACGTGGCCCGAGGCTAGCGAGAAGCTGTGGGTGCTGCTGGCCCCCATGGCCCCGCACATCACCGAGGAGCTGTGGGAGCGCGCCGGCAACACGTCGAGCATCCACAACGAGCCGCTGCCTGAATTCGACGCGGATCTGGCGGCAGACGAGATGATCGAGTTGGTCGTTCAGGTCAACGGCCGAGTGCGAGCCAAGGTGGACATGCCCGTGGGCATAACTGAGGAAGACGCGAAAGAAGCCGCGATGGCATTGGAGAACGTCCTGCGTCACACGGAAGGCAAGCAGGTGTTCAAGACCATCTACGTGCCGGGCAGGCTGGTGAATCTGGTAGTTAAGTAGGCACAGGCGACGTCACTCGACAGTACCTGTCAAGATTCACTCATACATAGGAATGGTGCTTACTCGGACACGGAACTCGTCTGGGGTTTCGTGTCTTGGGCATCCTTCGCCAAGACTGTGGCCCTCCGTAGAATCCCACTAAGCAATTCAGACTCAAACGCGCCACCTAGAGCTCCTTCTACAAAGCGATCCTGCCGAATTACGACCGTGAGAAGGCGACTCAGTTGCTCGAATGTGGCACTCTCCAAGGCGGAAGGGTCATCGCGTAGTTGCATAGCCTCGGGTGAACCCTTCCACTCAGTCCAATCGAACGGTTTCACCCAATCCATCTCGTAGCAGGTCTTGACAAAGCAGGATGCCAGAGGAGAGAGCGTATAGTAGGGCATTTTGCCGGGCGGAGCTTCCATGCGACCGAACTCGAAGCCGGGCAGTTCAAATTTCGGTAGGAAGGCCGCGAGTGCATCCAAGCGATCCTTGTGTGTGGAACTAACGTCCGCGCAGGACTCGTCGAGCTGGCCAACAGCTCCACATTCCTCAAGAAGTATTTGACAACTCCATTCAACAGCCGATGCGAATTTGTCTATGGGGCCGCGCGGTCCATCGTTTGACTCTTTTCTTCCAATCAACCACCCCTTCTCACCCTCAATCGCGCCAACTAGAAAGTCATCGTGAGAGTGGTTCCTACATTTGAAACTGACCGTAGCCGAATCCACCGAGGTCCGGACAACCTCGAACCTCTCCCCTTCATATTCGTATACTCGCTGATCAAGAGCCATGTCGTCATCTTCCTCCGTAGCAATGAGCATAGACGCATCCAGGCGTCATTCAAGTGTGCCAACGTCTGCCGCGAAGAATTCATCGACTTGGAAGCAGGATCTACATTCATTGAGAAGTATGGAGCTACACAGTTCGACCGCCTTATCGAATTCCTCTTCAGAGGAGGCATCAGTATCCAGGTCACGGCCTCCCTCTCGAACTGTCACCCATGCATTCGCGTATTCTGTTTCATCATATTCGCCAAACCGATCAACGATTTCCTTTTGGGTGATCTCCCATGCTTTCATGTCCTCCACCGAGTCGACGACTAGGATGAGTTCTTGGTGATCGTGTAGATCGCAGTCCAGGCTGACTGAGACCAGATCTGACGAGGTAGGTATGGCGACTTCGAACTCTTCTCCCTCATATTCGTATTCTCGGAACTCGAAGCCCGCGTATTCGACTTGGTTCTTATAAGAAATCATGCTACTACCGTCTTTGCCACGTTCTTCCTTAGAACCGAGGTTCCTATCGGTTCGTTTCAATTATGCACTGAAGCAATCGTAGTAGAGCGAAGGGTCATCCCTCCCCTGCCGTAGACGGTGCGGAAGCATCGACGCGCCTTGCGCTGTCGGTGATGCTTATCGATGGGTCGTCAATGCAAATTCTCGTGAAGCTTGCCGTGCGCCTCTCTTCGAACTGGCGGCAGTGGCCGACTTTCCCGTCGTTGACGGCAGTTTCAACGCGGTTGGCGGTATCGTGATCGACCCATTGACTCCAGACCGGCTTGTTGTCCTCAATGTATGAGAGGCCGATGATGTTCTCGCGGACGGCGATGCGCCCTTCCCTGACCTTCGAGGACTCGGAGGTCAGTTCCTCGCCATTCCACTCGTACTGCTCGAGGAACTGCCCTACTTTAGGAGCCCGGGTCCATATGCTTGCGTTGACTGCGACAACGGTGTCCGGGCTGGCATCGGATAGCGGGCCGAGCAAGATTAGGATTCCCGCGTCCACATAGGGCTTCGCCCAGACGGGGTCGGCCTCCATGACGATATCAACGTCGGAGTGAGGCAGTTTGTCCTTATATTCCTCGGGCTCCATCTCGATGACACGCACGGGGTGATCGAGACCGTGAGCGACGATGTAGCCTGCCACCCAATTGCCAAGCTTGACGCGGTTCTCGTTCCACTGGGCGAACTTGATGAGCTCGACGGGTGTCGGCCCGTGAGTCCTGAGACTGTAATCGTCCGGCAACGGTACGGGGGTGCGGGTGGGATCCACGGCCACGGCAGGCGGAGCCGTCGGCTCGGGAACGGGAGTTGCTGTCGGTGGTGGAGCGGGAGTGGGTGTCGGCGACGCCGGCTCAGGGGTCTGAGCGGTCGTGACTGCTGTAGGCTCAGGGGTCTGTCCCTCCGGAATCGCCGTAGCGGTTGGTTCCGGAGTTGAGGTTGGTGGCTGAGTGGGAGCGGCGGCAGGGGCGGTCGTAGCTGTGGGTACGACGACGGGCACCGAGGTTGGCAAGGGGACAGGGGGTGGGGGCGCG
>JAPOPA010000076.1 GCA_026713145.1 Chloroflexota bacterium | reverse complement strand
CTGTTCCCGATTGAAGTCCCGAAATGGCATGCCACTTCTCCTAAAGCAGGTGCAACAACACGAACTTACCCCTAGAACCTCTGTATTTTCAACAAGATAACCTACTTATGAGACAGCCTCCGTCGTGGGAGAGGGCTAGAGCCTGCCCCGTACTCGATACGGGGGTGAGGGCAAGCCTCCCCTCAAAACTCACACATTTTTCGCCCGCGACGGCGAGTCGCCTCTCCCGTCGTGGGAGAGGGCTAGGGTGAGGGTTGGGGTGAGGGCAAGCCGCCCCTTAAGACTCACACATTTTCGCCCGCGACGGCGAGTCCCCTCTCCCGTTCGCGGGAGTGTGCTGGAGCCTGCCCCGTACTAGATACGGGGGTGAGGGCAAGCCGCCCCTTAAAACTCACACATTTCCGCCCGCGACGGCGAGTCGCCTCTCCCATCGTGGGAGAGGGCTAGGGCGAGTCGCCCCACCCTAGCCATGATCACTCAGAAGACAGAGAAACCGCTACTCCGTCGGCCAGCCGTCCGGAATCTCATTCGCTGCGAGAGCGGCCGAGATGGAAGCTGAAGCATCTGAAGTTACCCAGCCACTCCAAATGGATTCGTTCCCCTTCAACCACCAGAGGGCGGCATCGTTTGTGGTGGCATCAGGGTTATCACTTTGCCAGTTGGCGACATTCTTGTAGACCTCTATAGTCATACCCCAGTTTCGCAGCATGGCCACGACATCTGGCGCTCTCGCTGGAATGTCCGGGTGGACTGCTATCAGAATCGTAGCGTCCTCGTATGCGCATGCCTTGGTAGTGAACCAGCACTCGTCGCTATACTCAGGCTCATTGAGCCTGACAAGGTCTAGTATAAGGGCGGGGTCATTGGTGCCCCACTGGTAGCCGAGCCACGGCTCCTTCCTTTCATACGCGCCATAGAGGTCGGCGTTCGCTGCCGCTCCGTCACCGGGGTTGACGATATGAATGTGGTCCGACAGGCCGTATCCCTCGATCTGCTTGGCGTTGACCTCTTCACACGCCCAGCCGATGACGCAGGACACCAGGCGCGCCTTACCGCCGCTCTCTGCTGTCGCGAACAGCGCCTTGAACTTGTCGTCTTTCAGGTCATCCACGCTGTCCAGGTCCGGGTGCTCCTCCTGAAGGTACGCCGGGATCACGAACGAGGACTGCCAGTCTTTGCCGAGGCTCTCGCCAATCGCCACGACCTCACCTGCGGCCTGGGCTTCCATCCAGGCCTCATCCTGGTTCGGCAGCCAGATCTCCATGGTCACGTGGGTATCGCCGTTCCGCAGCCCGTTGAACAACGGGAGCGTGGCTCCGAAGACTACGTCCGTCGGGTAGCCGTATCCCTTCTCGACGATGTACTGGGCGACTCGGTCTTGTACTTGTGCGCTCGTCCAGTTCAGGTCCGAGAAGACTATCGTCTCCTTGGGACCGGGCGTTGGGGTCACCTCAACTATCGTCTCAACGATCTCGGGTTCAGCCGGTACGGCTGTGACCTCGACCACAACGGTATTCACGATGACTTCCGGATCGGATGAGCAGGCGATTGATGCGACCGTCATGGTCGCGAGCAATGCTGCAACTATTGCTAGTATCTTGAGATTCATGCTTCATTTCCTTTCGCTATATTCCTTGTTCGCTGGTTCTCCGGTGCGGTTGGCCTCTACGGTCCTCACGCAAGCTATGGAGGATGCTGCGGAGCGCTGCTAAGCCGTGTGCATCCTCATCCGACCGCCCGGACTCTTGGCGCGTACTTAAGGCGCAAGGGCATTGGCTTGCTCCGTCAGGGAAGGACAAGCACGGAGGCAATCCTAATAGTTGCCCTTGCGCTATCGTATTGAGTTTTCATCCCACGTTCTCCTTTCATTGTTCTCCCGTCCAATTCTCACCCGCCCGCGCCATTCGTAGGGCACAGACGGTTTAATCGGAATGCTATCCGACGCTGCGGGTGTCCTCTTGTGTATGAGCGACCGACTGCGTCAGGCGGTCGATGATGATGGCTAGGAAGACGATGGAGAGGCCGGCGATCGCCCCGTTGCCGGGTTGGTTCTTCTGCAAGGCCCGCAGCACGTTGTCTCCCAGTCCTCCCGCCGCCACCATGCTGGCAATGGTCACCATCGCCAGGGCCATCATCGTCGTCTGATTGATGCCTGCCATTATCGTTGGCAGTGCCATGGGCATTTGTACCTTGGTAAGCAGTTGAAACGGCGAGGATCCGAACGAGCGCGCTGCCTCCACCACCTCGGTGGATACCTGCCTTATGCCAAGGTTCGTCAGCCGGATCACCGGCGGTACCGCGTAGATGATGGTGGCGAATACTCCCGCCGGAGCTCCAAGTCCGAAGAACAACACCCCGGGAAGCAGGTACACGAAGCTGGGCATCGTCTGCATCGCGTCGAGGATCGGACGAATGATGTTGTCTACAAGCCGATTCCGGGACGCGATTACCCCGATTGGCAGCCCGATTGCCACCGATATAACGACGGCAACGACCATCAATGCGATCGTGTCGATTGTGTTTTCCCACAGCCCCATGAATCCGAAGTACAGCATCGCTCCTGTCGTAAATGCCGCCAACAGCCAACGCCCCACGGCGTACGAGACCAGTGCGAGGCCGACGATGACTACGGGCCATGGGACCCATTTGAGCACGTCTTCGATTCTGATGAGCGAGTAGGCGACCCCGGAGCTGAGACCGCCGAACATCCAATCGGCCTCGCGCGTAAGCCAGTCCACTCTCTCGTCGATCCAGGTTCCGGTGACCTGCCGGACGGACTTCGAAAGCGTAACGGAGCCACCTCCGTCGGTTGCTACTTCCGAAGTCGATACCGTCGTGGGAAACTCCATCTGGGGTCCCCAGACAAGGAGGCACACCAGCAGTACTGCGATTACGACCGCCAGGCCTATTGCCCATCGGTACAGGGGAGGCAAGGCATTTATTCGGGCGCGCAAAGATGAGGTTCCCGCGCCGGTTCCAACGTCCCGAGCTTCGGCAATCATGAGAATCCTCCTATGCGTCGCTGGACATGCCCGACAGCAGAACTCCTCTGCGTATCTCTCCCAGCAGGCTCCCGTTCTCGCCGACTACGGCGATCGGGTGGCGGGACTTGGCCGCTATCGGGATGATGTCTTCGATGAAGGTTTCGGGGCTCGTGGTCAACGCCGGGGCGACCTCGGCTCCCTCCAACGTCGGCTTGCGCTCGCTCGCCAAATCGTTCGCCCTCTCCTCGGTGAGTATGCCTCGAAGCGTGAAGTCCCGCGCTATCAGGAACATCGCGTCCCGGTTGTGTGTGTCCATCGTTCGCAGCGCCGCGCGAGGACCCTGCCACTCGTACACCACCGCGTCCGGTTCCCGCATGATCGCCTTCGCCTGGATAACCTTCCCCCGGGAAACGTCCCGCACGAAATCCGTCACGTACTCATCGGTCGGCAGCGTCACAATCTCCTCGGGCGAACCCTCCTGGATTATCTCCCCGTCCCGCATGATGGCGATACGGTCCCCCAGCTTGAGGGCTTCGTTCAGGTCGTGCGTGATGAAGACGATGGTCTTCTGAACTTCGGACTGCAGCGTAACAAGCTCGTCCTGCATCTCCCGCCGTATGAGCGGGTCGAGCCCGCTGAACGGCTCGTCCATGAGCAGCACGTCGGGATCCACCGCCAGAGCCCTGGCGAGTCCCACCCTTTGCTGCATCCCTCCGCTCATCTCGCTGGGATAGTAGTCCTCCCATCCCTTCAGCCCGACGGTCTCAATCGCCTTCGATGCCTCCTTGTACCGAGCCGCCTTGTCCATGCCCTGGATCTCAAGCCCGTAGGCAACGTTGTCGAGCACTTGACGGTGCGGCAGAAGCGCATAGTGCTGGAAGACCATGGCGACCCTGCTCCGACGGAACTCCATGAGCTGCTCCGGCGAGTAGGTCAGCACATCCTCGCCGTCGAAGCGCACTTGCCCCTTGGTAGCCTCGATCAGCCTGATGAGGCAGCGGACTAGGGTCGACTTTCCGCTCCCGGAAAGGCCCATAACCACGAAGATCTCTCCGGGGTCGACAGTGAAAGAAACATCACGCAACCCAACCACGAGACCCAACTCTTCTTGGATCTCAGCGCGGCTCTTCCGCTCGTACTCCCGACTCAGGGCGCGTTCAGGATCTTTGCCAAAGACCTTCCAAACGCCGTCCACCTCTATTTGGTGCTCAGGATCATCCATCCTGTATCTGACTGCCTTCCGGTGCCCTACCTTATCACATCGCCTCCGATGGCGTTTACGTTGCAGGTGCCCCCCGTCGAACCTCGCGCAGTCCGCTGGATGAGGCCTGCGAAATTCCACCTCTCACGACAGCAATTGCCCCGTTTCCGAAGCCGCGTAACTTGTGGAAAACAGTCCCCACGACGACCGCCAACATCCGGCGGCAACCGAAAGAGAGGAGCCTGGTTTAGGTTGGTTGGGACAGAGCCCCTACCGCCGCCACTCCGCGATGTTCCACAACTCGCTGTCCCACCCGTTGATCCGGACGCCCTGAAGAGTGTTGAGGTGCGCCGACACGAAGCCCCGGTTTATGAGCGGAATCTCGAAATAGTTCTGCACGTGGAGATCGTTCAACTGCTTTACCAGCGTCTCCCGCTCCGGACCCGTCCCCGCCTCTTCAAGCTGAGCGTAAAGCTTGTCGTACTCCGGGTCGCACGAACGGGCAATGTTGGCATAGGCCCAGTTGTTTTCGCGGGTCGGGATGTGCTTGCACAGGAGGTCGGATAGGCTCTGCTGTGGGTCTATCCCGGTGCCGCTGGCATACATCTGCACGTCGGCGAGAAACCGGCGATACGACGCGTTCTTGTCTTCCACCGGGTCCCCGCCGAAGAACACGCTCGCATCGTGGTCGATCAGCCTCGCCCTGATCCCGATCTCCCTCCACCAGTCCCGGATGAGCGCCTGGGTGTCTTGCCGTACGGAGTTGGTGGAGGTCTGATAGACGATCCTCAGCGGTTCCCCGTTGTATTCCCGGATGCCGTCCCCGTCCGTGTCCACCACGTCGTTCTCGTCCAGGAGGCGCTTTGCCCCTTCGATGTCCTGGGATAGGCATCCGTCGTTGGCGTTCGACACATATGTCGGAGGCCCGGTAATCAAATTGCACGTGGCCTTGCCGGCGAAACCGTACAGATCCTCGGCTATCCGTTCGCGGTCAATGGCCATCGACATGGCCTGGCGTATGGGTTTGAACGACAGGAAGGGGTGAGGGTTCTCGCCATCGAGGTACTCCGAACGGTCATCGCCCAGGTCGAGTCCTGCGTTCGTTTGATTGACGACGATCCGCTCCACGAGGCTGGTGTATGCGACGGCCAACGTGCCCAATCCCGCCTCTTGCATTCGCGTGAGAGTCTCCGGGTCTGCCTGTACATTCCAGGCGTAATCTACGTCCCCCGTTTCCATGACGGACCGGGCCGCTGCCGTCGCGTTCCCACCACCCTTGAGAATCACCCGGTCAAAGTACGGCGTCGCCCCGTGATAATGGGGATTGCGCTCGTAGGCGATGCGGTCGTTCGGTTGGAAGTTGGTAATTCGATACGGCCCGGTTCCGAGCGGCGCGTAGTTTTGGTCAAAGCAGGTCGAGGCAACCGCTCCGATACACTCGGCGAACTGCAGCGAGTTGATTATGGGAGTCGCGCTGCCCACAAATGCGCTATAGGGGTAGGGTGTGGCCGCCTCAAAGCTGATCTTGACGGTGAGACCGTCGAGCGCCTTCACTGACGTCACGCCGTCGAACGAGCTCTCGTTCGTGCAGCCCGTCGCCTCGTCAACACAATAGCGCCACGTGAATACCACGTCCTCGGCAGTGAATTCCGTGCCGTCTGACCAGAGCAGTCCTTCTTTGAGTTTCCAGGTGATTGACCTGAGATCGGACGAGACGCCGCCGTTCTCGACTGTGGGGACTTCGGCGGCCAGTGCCGGCACGATGTTTCCGTCCGGGTCGTACTTGGCCAGCGGCTCCAGGGTCACTGCCCCGGCATCGGTGTCCTTGTTCCCCCCGGACAGATACGGATTGGGTCCCGATGGCCCCTGCCAGTAGTGAAGAGTCAGCACCTTCACCTCTGTCGGTGTAGGCTCATCCTCGGTGCCGCCGCAGGCAGCCAACAGCGCCAGACACACGAGGCCAAGAGAAAGTCTTAGGAGAGTGTACATGCGGCAACTCCGGGCGATGTTTCGTGCAATATCCTTTGCACTAGTCTACCCGAATCGCCTCAACTCGGAATAGGCAGGGTTCAGACGCCATCACTAAGCGTCAGGCATCCGTCGCCCGATTGGACCCCTGCCCACTCGGCGACTTCACACGATGCTTGCCACCCCTACGCCGAACGGCCCTACGGCCCAAACCGGAACGGCGGGTACCTGTCCGTCGTCAGTAGGAACGCGTAGGCCGTCGTTCTCGCTGCCCACCGGCTGCATCCTATGAGAAAGTCGAACAGGCCCCGGGGGTGCTTGCCGGTTATGATGATCGCGAACCACGAAATGACCACCACGATCAGGTAGACGATCGAAAGGACCGAGATGATGATCCAATGGGGCAATGCCAGTAGCCACTTGATCAGGGGCAGCCAACGATTGACGGCGTTGTCCCCTTCAGGGTATTCGAAGTCCAGATGAACCGCTTGTTGTTCATTGGTTGAGGGGTACTCGTCCCGCAGCAGGAAAAAATAGGTCCACACTCTGGCCGAGAACCTCTGCAATTCCACATTCACGTCAAACCACCACCTGGGGTACTTCTTGCGGAACAGCAGCATCAGCACAATTGCAGGAAAGAGTGCGCCGATAATCCCGCTCACAAGGTTCAGAATCACGCCGATGGGTATTATCAGGATTATCCTGAACAACGCCTTGAGCCTGCTGCTCGATTCCGGGTAATCGACCGAGAACTGTACCGGGTACGACGATCCTCCAGCCGGGTTTTCCATCGCTGCCTCTGCCATGGTCCCTCCTCTGCAAGGTCGGTACTCACGCCAAACGTGGCGGCCCCACTATAGCACAAGCCCACCGATTCCGAGGTCGCCTAACGCCCCCCGTCCAACCTCCACAAGGGACGATTCGCGAATCGCCCTACGTACAAATCAATTCAACTGCGCGAGTGCCTCCCGCGGACTCATCGCCGGTATTGGCGAGCGAGCGAAGTCCTTGACGTTTCTGGTCACGATATATTGGGCCCCGCATGACCGCGCCGCTGCTACTTGTAAAGCGTCCTCAAAATCGGCCATAGGTAGCCCCGCGGCGTAATGGACCGCATCCGTATCTGTGGGCGCAACTCGCACGAAGCGCGTCAGGTCGACAATGAAGTCACGCGCGTTCTCGCCGCCTCTGGACGAGGCCACGAGGTAGTAGAAGTTCGATACGGTATGCCACGCGATGTATGCGCTCTGAAGCCCGCGCTCCAATAGGTCGAGGAGTTCCGAGGCCGGTTCTGAGTGAGGACGCCTGTCTAACGCAATGTCGATGAGCACGTCGGTGTCCAAAAGGATCATCGGAGGTACTTCTGTGCCAGAGCGTCGTAGCGCGGGTCGTCACGCTCCTCGGCCCGGAACTGGCCCCGCCATCGAGTGGAAAAGGAGGCCGTCTCGTCTCCGGTCACTTCCCTGAGAGACTGCTCGATCAATGACGAAAGCGACACGCCACGAGAGAGCGCGTGGCGCTTGGCTATTGGAAGAAGATCAGCGTCCACCGTAATTGTCAGTTTCTTCTTCATGTTGGCTCACTACAAGAGTACGTATACGTAGATTATCATTTAGTATACGTATATCCAGCCTTCCTTTCAAATGCACCCCTGCTACGCCCCCGACCTTAGCTTCGCCCTACGCGAACCGCTTGACCCGGAACGTCTTCTCCCGGGGTCTCGACGCATATCCGTACTTGTCGACGAGGTGGTAGATCACCGCCTTGATTGCGTGGTTGTAACGGTCCTCCGGCACGCGACCCACGATGTTCCCCTCCCGGTCGGTCTTCCATCGATAGGGTCGCGTCTGCCCGTCGAACGGGTTGGGCGTGACTCCCAGCTCAGACAGGATGCCCTTGCAATGGCTGGCGATCAGGAGCTTCGGGCCCCGGTCCCCCGCCGGGATCTTCAGGAACGACCGCAGCCGCTGCGTCCCGTCATTGATGGAGACACGCGACGCCGAGAGATTCACGCCTCCCTCCTCCGCCCACGCCTCAGCGGGTGCGGGCATCGAGTGGTGCTGGTACCCCGCAACATCGATCACGCCTCCCTCCACGTCCGGCCACCACGGCCTCGACTGCGCCATGCCGATGATCTCCTCGGTCACGAGTCCCCGCTCGTATATCTCGTCTACAACAACCTCCCGCCCGTCGATGTATTGCAGCGCCTCGACCGCGTACGCACCCGCATACCCGGGGTCGATGGCGATCCGAACGGGAAGGCCGGGCACATGCGAAATGTCCCGCACATGCACATCCGGCCGGATCTCCGGCACGACCAGCCCCTTGGGCGGCACGGGCTGTCCCGCTATGCGCTCCATGAAGAAATCGTCGGTCGAATCGTCCTGCAGCGCCGCCAGCTGCGGATCGTCCCTTCCGCCCGGATAGAGCGTCCGGTTTGTCCAGGAAGGCAGAGAGTAGCTCCTCCGGTCGGGTCCCCCCTGCTGCCACGACTTGAAGAGCTGCGGGTACCACCCAACGCTCGACTCGAAGGTGCCCGCAAGGAAGAGCCAGCCATTCCTG
This sequence comes from Chloroflexota bacterium, assembly GCA_026713145.1. Lineage (GTDB taxonomy): Bacteria > Chloroflexota > Dehalococcoidia > Lucifugimonadales > VXLM01 > VXLM01. Next base: position 5,061 of record JAPOPA010000076.1, on the reverse strand, counting down.
CCCGTCACCCGGCCGCGCATTCGGCTGAACACTGTGGAGTCCAACTGGCTGGCCTCGCACGCGATGATCCCGTCAGGCGATTCCTTCGACAGGGTCCTGTGGTCGACGCCGCTCTTCGTTTCGATCCTCGTCCCGTCCGATAGCACGATTCGCCCCGGATCGACCCCCTTCGTCGATTCAACCACCATGCCGAGCGCGCCGAACCACTCCTCCAGGTACCGGAACTCTCGCTCCGTCTCCCCATACGTCGCGCCAACGAGCCAGTAGAGTGGGGGACTCTCACGTCGAACGCGATCACCCCGGTCCTGAATTCCCACTGGTTCTTCCGCCTCCCGGTCCGCCAGGAGTTCGAGGTGCTTTTCAACGAGAAACATTGACGCGACCACCGACTTCCCCGCCTGCTCGCCTCCTGCCACGAGGATGAACCTCCTGTCGGACGCAAGTATCTGGGCCTGCTCCGCCGTCGGAGACACGCCTGTGTGCTCGGTGATCTTGTCCAGCCACTCCGTCAATGCCGCTCCGTCCCGCCAAAAAGAAAAACGCCCGCCCCACACATGTGGGACGGGCGCCCTAGGCGCCTATTTGGTTTGTCATTCCAGTCTACGACCCCCTCACCGCGACGTCAAAAGCAAGTTTCCTGCCGGTACATCGGGTACGAGAATGGAACTACGGGACTATTGCCGTGTTTCAGAGAACGACGCGACATGACAGCCCGCAAGAATCCCCTCTCCCGTCGTGGGAGAGGGCTAGGGTGAGGGTGAAATCCCGGAACCCGACCAACCAACTTATCCGGCCAACCTCAATGCCACCTCACCCGACCTACTCCACCCTGATCCGCAGACGCTTGTTGATCCGCCCCTTGCTCTCGTGCTTCACGACGCGGATCGTCCCGACCTCCCTCGTGTTGTGCACGTGGAGCCCCCCGTCCGCCTGCAGGTCGAGACCCTCGATGTCTATCGTGCGAATCTCCTGCACCGACTCTGGAATCAGGTTGACCTTCGTGCGTATCAGGTCCGGAATGGTGAGCGCCTCCTCGCGCGGGTGCACCGCAACGTGGACGGGCCGCTCCGCCGCGACCTCCTCGTTGATCGTGTGCTCCACCTCCCTGGCGAAATCGGCTGACATGCTCTCCAGCTCGAAGTCCATCCGCGCCGTCAGCGGCTCCATATCCCCGCCCGTCACCAGCGCGCCGTAGTCCCGCCACACCACGCCGCACAAAATATGCAGGGCCGTATGCGTGCGCATCAGGCTGTACCGCCGCTCCCAGTCGACAACGCCGTGGACAGCGGCGCCCTCTGCCGGGTACTCTTCCCCCTCGATCTCGTGGACGATCTGCACATCGGCCCGTGACAGCTTCTTGACCGGGTAAACTTCCGTATCCGCCCTCAGAATCCCCGCATCGGGAGGCTGGCCTCCACCGCCGGGGTAGAACGCCGTCCGGTCGAGCACGACCCCCTTCTCCGTCACCCCCGTCACGGTGGCGTCGAACTCCCTCAGATAGGCGTCCTCATTGCACAACAGGGTCGTCACGTTGGCCTCCAGGCTATTGTGGAATGCCGCCTCACGGCACGCGGAAAGTCCGTCGAGCATACCACGATTGGTCATCGTGCGGGACGTATGAGCCGGATGCAAGTCCTTGACACTCCACTGAAAACAACCCCCCGGCCAACCTCCTGTAGGGGCGATTCGCGAATCGCCCATTCGTTGGTAATGTCGGTGACAACCGGCATGAGGGATTCCTCTGAAAACCACCCCCGCCCGTAGGGGCGATTCGCGAATCGTCCTTACGTCCATATTCACGGTCGGTGGTGTCAGTGACAACCGACATGAGCGATTGGTATGAAAGTGACCGACAAGACCCATACCGCCACTTCAGCGAAAAGACGTCACCCCGTACCCCCGATGCGGGGCAGGAATACATCTTCTGCTCTTGTCAAGCGGCACCACCACTTTCATTCCAGGTGGTGAGGGTGGCAACCCTCATGCAGTATCCTGAGGAGCGCAGCGACTAAGATTCTACAATCTCTCCCCCTCCGGGGGAGAGACACAGAGAGGGGGTTCTGCAACTCACGGAAACTGAACAGCCCTTTCCCCTTTCTCCCCCGACTTGACAAACAAGAACACATGTACCACACTACTAATGGGCGACTTACAACCGAACAATGCGACGACCTCAAAATTACAAACTGTTGCGAGATGTTACGACAACAAGAAAATGCCTCGGCCAGCCTCTCGTGATCTCCTCCCTAAGCCGGGTGCAACCGCCATTCAACTTTACAATAACGACGGAAATGCAACAGAATGCAACGTAATGCAACAAATTTTGAGAAATCTCGGCTACGGACGGGTGTCCAGTCCCTCTCTCCCCCGCCGGGGGAGAGATACAGAGAGGGGGTTCTTCAACTCACAGAGACTGAACAGCCCTTTCCACTCACTCCACCCAACTTTACAATAACGAAGCAAATGCAACAGAATGCAACGAAATGCAACAAATTTCGAAAAATCTCGGCCACAGACGGGTGTCCAATCCCTCTCTCGCCCGCCGGGGGAGAGATTAAAGAGAGGGGGTTCTTCAACTCACAGAGACTGAACAGCCCTTTCCACTCACTCCACCCAACTTTACAATAACGAAGCAAATGCAACAGAATGCAACGAAATGCAACATATTTTGGAAAATCTCGGCCACAGACGGGTGTCCAATCCCTCTCTCGCCCGCCGGGGGAGAGATACAGAGAGGGGGTTCTTCAACTCACGGAGACTGAACAGCCCATTCCACTCACTCCACCCGACTTTACAATAACGATGAAAATGCAACAGAATGCAACGAAATGCAACAAATGTTGAAAAATCTCGGCCACGGACGGGTTTCCAATCCCTCTCTCCCCCGCCCGGGGGAGAGGTAAAGAGAGGGGGCTCTTCAACTCACGGAGACTGAACAGCCCATTCCACTCCCTCCCCCGACCTAACTATAACGACGAAAATGCCACAGGATTTCCCCCATTGCCACACTCTCAGGGGAGTATCCCAACCTCCCCCCGCTACAGCGGATCAGGACGGCGGAAGAGCAACTCGTATTCAATCTCCCGCTCCCGAAAACCCCGCTTAACGTACAGTGACCGCGCCGGCTCATTCTCCCAGCCCGTGCCAATGTAGAGCGCGTTGGCGCCACTCTCTCGGGCCGACTCCTCCGCGAACGCCAACATCCGCGAACCGATCCCCATCCTGCGAAACCCCGGCCCCACAGCCAGGTCGTACACGTCCGCCCGCGTGAAGTCGGATCCGGTCACGTCGGTGAACCTGACATGGACGAACCCTGCCGCTTCACCATCGACCCCCCAAATCTCCGCAACCGTACGGGGATCTTTCAATGACTTGGTCAAGTTACCAAGGAACTCCTCGGTCTGCGGCGACTTCAGCCAGTGGTCCCGGTAACGCTCGAACGACGTGGACGAAGTCAACCAAGGGCTGGAGCTGAAGAAGTTCGCGTGGCTGTGAAGCTCGAACAGCGTGTCCCTGTCACGCTCAACGTCCACGCGGCGGTGCGTTATCATAGTCCCATCATACACCCGCCCCTCGTGGGCAGGGCTAGGCCAAGCGATTGCCATGAGAACAATCAAGTACGACATCGCCATCATCGGCGGAGGCATCATCGGCCTCGCCACCGCCATGACGCTCGCGCGCAATCACCCCGACCGCAGGTTCGTCGTGCTGGAAAAAGAGAGCGAGATCGCCCAACACCAGACCGGCCACAACAGCGGAGTCATCCACGCGGGAATCTACTACGCTCCCGGCTCGCAGAAGGCCGGCTTCTGCTACACCGGCAATCTGGAGCTCCGCAGGTACTGCGACGAACGCGGCATCGACTACGAGATGTGCGGGAAGGTCATCGTCGCCACCGACGAGTCGGAGGTCCCGCGTCTGCACGACCTCTTCGCGCGAGGAAAGGCCAACGGTGTCGACCGCCTCGAACTCATCGGCCGCGAGCGCCTGCGGGAAATCGAGCCCCACGCCGCGGGCGTCAAGGCCATCTGGTCCCCGGAGACCGGCATCGTCGACTACCGCCGCGTGTCCCAAGCCTACGCCACCGACTTCGGTGAGATGGGCGGCGAGCTCCGCCTGAACACCCGTGTCGAGCACGTCGCCAGGCGCGGCAACACGATCCATATCGACACCGACACCGACAGCATCGCGGCGCGTGGCGTCATCAACTGCGCCGGCCTCCAGGCCGACATGATCGCCCGCGACATGGGAGAGCGCCTCGGCCTGCGTATCGTCCCCTTCCGGGGAGAGTACTTCTCCCTCAGGCCCGAAAGGGAGCGCCTCGTGAACGGCCTCATCTATCCCGTGCCCGATCCCAAGCTGCCCTTCCTCGGCGTCCACTTCACCAAGCGAATAGACGGCAGCGTTGAGGCGGGCCCAAACGCCGTCCTGTCCCTCAAGCGCGAGGGATACGACAAGACCTCGTTCAACGTGGAAGACACCCTCGACATCGCCACGCATCCCGGCTTCTGGCGCATGTCGATGACCCACTGGATGACCGGCATGAAGGAGCAGTACCGCTCGATGTTCAAGTCCTCGTTCGTCGACTCCCTGCAGAAGCTCCTGCCGGAAGTCCGGCCCGAGGACGTCTGGCGCCCCAGCGCCGGCGTCCGCGCCCAGGCCATCGACGACAACGGCGGCCTCCTGCAGGACTTCCGCATCGTCCAGGGCGACAGGGCCGTCCACGTCCTCAACGCCCCATCCCCCGCCGCCACCTCCAGCCTCCCCATCAGCCGCCACATCGCAAACATCGCCACTTCTGCATTTGGGCTATAGCCCCACCGCGCGTTGGAAAGGGTGGATAACTGTTCAGAGTTGGTGAGAATGCACGAATTGTTCTCTCGCCGTCATTCTGAGGAGCGCAGCGACGAAGAATCTACAATCTCTCCCCCGCCAGAGGCTGACAGGGGTATGTAAAACGGAATTACAGCTATGATCCGGCCTCGCATCCCTGTCATTCCGAGGGCACCGAGGAATCTAAAATCTATAACCGCAAGATCAGGTAGCTAGTCCTAGGCATCT
>JAPOPA010000077.1 GCA_026713145.1 Chloroflexota bacterium | reverse complement strand
CGTCGGAGCCGGTCGGCGAGGGATCGAAGGTCGTCTACCGCAAGGGCGCCGCCGCCAGCACCATGACGCCCGACGACATCGACTCTTCCTATATCTCCGGCGCAAAGATCCTTCACGTGAGCGGCATATCGCAGGGCATCTCACAAAGCTGCCGCGAGACGGTGATGACGGCGGTCAAGGTCGCCCACGAGTCCGGCGTGCTCGTATCCTACGACACCAATCTGCGGATCAACCTGTGGAAATCCAAGGCCGACGCCCGCGAAGCCATGGACGAACTGCTGCCCTACATCGACATCATCACGCCAAGCTTCCCTCATGAGCCTGCCGCACTCATCGACCGGCACACCGAGCGAGAGGTCATCGACTGGTTCCTCGAACGCGGCGTGGATACGGTCGCCCTGAAATGTGGCGCAGAGGGCGCATGGGTCGGAACGACTCACGAGATCGTCCGAATTCCAGGCGTAGCGCCACGGGGCCTGCTCCACACCAGCGGGGCCGGAGACACCTTCGTAGGCGGCCTGCTGCACTGCATCGCAGAGCGCATGGACGCCATCGAGGGAGCGCGATGGGGGGTCGCGTGTGCCGGCCTGAAAGTAGGCGGTCCCAGCATCGAGGCCCAGCCCACTCGCCAGGAGGTTCTCGAAGTGCTGCCGTCTGTTCGGGTCGAGAGTGTCTCCCCATGAGATACAATGCCCTACCGTCAACAAGAAATCAGAGCAACTGAGCTGAGAACGCAAAATGATTATTGACTCCCACCTGCACGTATACGCCGACGATGAGAGTCTCTTTCCCTACGTGACTGGAGGAAAACCAGCCCGCCCCGCATCAGTGGAGTACCTCCTGCCCCTGATGGACGAAGCAGGCGTGGACAAGGCGGTAATCGTTCAACCCCGAACTTATTCCTGGGACAACCGGTATCTCGCTCACTGCATCGAGCGGTTCCCCGACAGGTTCACGGCGCTGGGGCTTGTCGATCCGACCTCCCTCGACGGCCCCGACCGGCTGGAAGAGCTGGTCAAGGAGCAACGATTCGCGGGACTACGCCTCGAACTCGGCTGGGAAGACGACCTCGACGCTTTCCACGGCAAGGATCGTTGGCCCCTCTGGGAGCGCGCGCAGGAACTGGGAGTCGCCTTCGGCATACTGGGATCGGCCAAGGACCACTCATGCGTCGAGCCGATGGCCGCCATGTTCCCCGGCGTCAATATCCTGCTCGACCATCTGGGCGGACTACCCCTCGACCAGGAGCAACAGGAATCGCTGATCAAGGCTACCATGCACCTTGCGAGATTCCCGAACGTCTACGTGAAGCTCTCCAACCTGCAGGGCAAGTCAAGGGAGCCATACCCCTTCCGCGACACATTCGAACTCGCACATCGCATCTACGACGCCTACGGACCCGAACGGCTCATGTGGGGAACGGACTTCCCCGGGGTGATGGTCAAGTGCGGCTACGCAAACGCCGTGGAGTTCGCTCGAACTCACCTCCCCTTCTTGACAGAGTCCGACAAGGAATGGGTCCTCCACAAGACCGCCGAGAAAGTCTTCCGATTCCAATGACTGGAGAGTCGACCCCAACGGGTAGCCAAAATTGACGAACCCACTGCGAAACAACACCTTCCTCCGGAGTACAACCCCTTGAGCATCCCCATTGGAGTCAGCGGAAAGACGGCCCTCGAAGTAGCTCGTGAGGCGGCAAAGATCGCCGGAAGGCTCGCGAAAGAGCGGTTCGAGGGTGAGAAGGGAATCAGGTTCAAGAGTCCGGGTGATGTGGTAACAGAGGTTGACACCCAGGCGGAGGCCCTCATATTTGGCCTTATCCGAGAGGAATTCCCCAACCATACCCTCGTCGGAGAAGAGAGCGCCTACGACGTCAGGGCAGACGAAGGCTACGCGTGGATCGTCGATCCGATAGACGGGACTCGAAACTACTCCGTCGGACTGCCGATCTACTCCACTGTCGTGGGCCTGGCGCTGGACGGAGAGGTCCTCGTCGGGGTCAACTACGACCCCGAGCGAGACGATCTGTTCGAGGCCGAGCGCGGATCGGGCGCATACCTGAACGGCAAGCGCATCCACGTATCGAAAAAGCCAGTGCTCAAGGACTGCATCATCGGCTTCGACCTACCCTACAGCGATGTCGGCGCGCAGTACGAATTGGACATGCTCGCCCAGGCGGTCTGGCCGAATATGGGAACGGTGCGTGCTATCGGATCATCGGCCCTCGGCATCTCGTACGCCGCAGCGGGCAAAACGGACATCTACTTCCAGCACCGCCTCTCGCCGTGGGACATGGTGGCGGGCATCCTCCTGGTCGAAGAGGCCGGAGGGATAATAACGGACCGCAACGGCAACCGCGCTACCCTCTACAGCGACGGCATCATCGCGTCGAACTCACGCCTCCACGAAGAGTTCCTGCGCCTGACGGAAGGTCATGACTGGCGGCTACCAACCACGTGACGGATTGCCAGACCTCACGGAGGCTGGCGCAAGCAATAGCGTTCGTCAGGTCGATCCCGTGTAAATTACCCTTTGAACAGCAGGTAGCGTGGTGTCCTGCTGCAGTATGCTCGATACTCCTGTCCGAATGCGGAGCGTAGGTGAGGCTCCTCCACACCCCATAAGTAGAGGTGAATGATCGGCGCGATTCCGAACGCTAGAAGAAAGGCCCATTGGGAAAGACTGGCTGTGGCTGCTCCCAACAGGACGAGCCAATACCCTACATACTGGGGATTACGCGAATATCTGTAGATACCCGTAGCAATTAACTTGTCTTCCACGAGTCCATAGACCCGTGCTCGACTAGCGTATTCGCGACGCCCTGCCGCGATCAGACCAGCGCCAACACTTGCGATGACTAGGCCGACGACGATGCAGACAAGAGATACTTCGCTGATTGAGCCACGATCTAGCCACGCGAGTGCTACCGTAGCTGCAGCGTGAACATACAGGAAGGCTCCTGTCCAGATCGCGACCGGCAATGAAATGCGCCCAAGACGGGCAAAGTCGTGTCTAGCACGGAGAGCCATCGGAATAGCGGAGAGAGCATTCAGGGACGAGACTACTAACAGCCCGAGGATCATCTCGTTTCACCTCCAGCAACCTATTCCGAGAGGACTCTTAACGCATCCCGGGGAGTTTTGACACGACCCCTAGCAATGTACACAGTTGCCGGGATTGGTGAGCAAATCGATCGTCGACCTAGACGGCGGCGAGCCATCACACCTGCAAGTTAATCGTCGTCTCCGCCAGCGCGAAGACGCACGAACTCCTGTCGCCTCCAACTGAGGCTCGCCAGATGTCTCGCGTGTACGGAGCGCCCTCAACTACTTTTCCGTCGACGGCAAGCGCGGTCTCATAGGTGAAGTACAGCAGCGAGAAGATTTGCATGTTCGGCACGCCGGAGGGCGTCGGCCCCCAGTGTATGACGGCGGGGTCTGTGACCGTCCAGGAAGACACGATCCTGCGCCCATTGGCCTCGACTGTCCAAGAGGGCTGCATTCGCACGTCCCCCTGCCTCGTCAGACAGGCCTCGACGACCTTCATTTCACGGTCGAATTGATTCCCACGCCCGCGGATCATGTTCTCGATCGTCCATTCCGCCAGTTCGGCGCTGTCGGCGTAGACTGCATCGATGCTGGCGTCAGGTATGGTGACGAACGCCACCGTTCCCTCTCCGGCGCTGCTGTACCGCGTGTGATAGAGACTGAAGCTCCCGCTGTCTTCAGCTTCGCCGGGTCGTCGCAGGTAGTTGATCCAGTGCTCTCCCGACCACTGCACCGCACCCTGTATGGTGTCTCCGCTCATCTAATTCTCCTTGCCGGACTGGATTGTTGCACTCATTCTCCGAGCGTCAACTCGACCTCATGTTGCTCCACTCCACGATAGAACGTTATCTGCGCTTGAGAGCCCGGACCGTGCCTGAATAAGTACCTGGCCAGTTCCCCGGAATTTGTGACGGGATCCTGATCGATGGCCACGATGATGTCGCCCTGTCGCATCCCCGCCCGGAATGCGGGTGAGTCCTCGACAACCTGCGCGAGAAGCACCCCTGCCCGCACGTCATGGGGCAAAGCTATACCTAGTTGAATGATGAGCTCCGCCGAAACGTTGAGGGGCGTGATCCCTAAGGAACCACGACGGACCTCACCAAACTCTACGATTTGATCGGCGACAAACGAGGCGTCGTTGACGTTCACGGCAAAGCCTATGCCGCGTGTTTCCACGATGACGGCTGTGTTGACTCCGATTACTTCTGCCCGGTCGTTCAAGAGCGGGCCTCCGCTGTTGCCCTCGTTGATGGGAGCTGTGTGAAGCACCATGTCGACAATCGTCAGTTGAGGACTCGCGGGGGCCGATACTCCAATCGCGCTTACGATGCCGTTCGTAATAATGGGGTCACCGGGAAGGGCGAATGCATACCCGATCGCGAGCACCGACTGGCCGACTGCCAATTCGGAAGAATCGCCAACGAGCACAGGCTGTAGCTCAATACCCTCTGCAGATATTCTGATCACCGCCGTGTCCGTCTGCACATCACCACCAATCAATTCGGGGAAGAAACTCTGCCCGCTATGCAAGGTCACGATCATAGTCTCGGCGTTCTCCACCAGGTGGTTGCTCGTAAGTATGTGGCCATCTCCGTCCAGGACGATTCCCGTGCCAATGAGGTTGGCCACCGGGGGATCAACTCCCGGGCCAATTACCAACGGTTCCGATACTGAGATGTGCACGATCGAAGGGCGAACGGTCAAATATGTCTCAGAAGCTGTTAAAGCGCTCGGAGTCGGAGTCTCAAGAACCTCTGGGGTAGCCGTCGCCGTGGGTGATGGGGTGGAAGTCGGCGACGGTGTGGCTGTTGGCGTTGGAGATGGGGTCGACGTCGGCGTGCTAGTCGGAATCGGCTCCGTGGTCAGTTGCGGTGTTGGCATTGGACTGGGAGTCGGTGTTGGCGTCGAGGTCCCGGGTGAAGTCACTGGAGTGGGCGTCTCTGACATTGAGTTCTCAGGCGTCGCCAGGGGTGTCGGCGTTTCGGTTGGGGATGGCGTCGGCATTGCAGACTCGGGCGTAGGACTTTCTACTGTCACGGTCGTGGGTTCGGGTGTGGCCGCTGAGACAGGGGTCAGGGTCGCACTCTGAGTGATTGGCGACGGTGGAGGCGTCGGACTGGGAGTGGATGTCGCAGGTGGGACCGGCGTGGCTGTCGGGGTCAAAGTGGCTGTCGGGACAGGCGTGGCTGCGCGCGTGGGCTGTGGTGTTGGCGTAGTGAGCACGATCACCGTCTGGATCGAAGGGGGCAGGTAGATCACGATAGGCGTCGCCGTGGGAGGCTGATCGAGCAGGGTCGGACTCGGAGTCGGGGTCGGAACATCGAGAGTTGGTTCAGTGGCCGGCACGGTCGGGGCTTGGGCCGTTGGGCTCTCTGCGATTGAGACTTCGGGGGGGCGGCTGTCCCAACAGGCCATGCTGAAGACGCTGACCGCGCCCCAGGCGGCAAACAGCAAGAACCGGCGACTGAGCACCGGGAGTCCCCCTTTTTCCGGTATCGTTTCCTTTTGATCCGCGTCTTCTTCTGACGCTAGTTCATCGAGAAGCGGTACTCGGAGCGATTTTGCCAAATTGTCTATTGTTGTTCCCTTGAAAGGAACAGCATACTGGCGACCGACGACTTCGACCGGGTTCGCCGCGTAATTCGAGTGCTGGATGAAGGCCGGGGCCGAGGCGCGAGGCTTAGTATCAGCAATAACGTGAGAGCGCACGTCCGGTTAGGAAAGATTGCCTCGAATGACGCGGAGGCAGAGTTCGGTAATGGCGAGGTGCCTGAGAGCTCAGCGCCCATGTCATGCGTCTTGGGGTGGCGCTGAAGGATAGCTTGGATACCGAGCGAGGTGATCGGCTAGCGGTTTCGGCGACGACGGATGCGTCGGAGGCTCCGGGACTTGTCGAGGCGCTTCTGCTCTCCCCTCGAACGGAAGAACCGTCTGTTGCGCAACTCGCGCAGAATTCCCGACCGCTGCATCTGGGTCTGAAATCGCTTCAGAAGCTGATCGCCGTCTTCTCCATCACGGAGCGTTACGTGTGCCAATTCTCTCTTTTCTCCATCCTCTCTAAAACAAATCGGGCGGGCCGCTCGGCACGCCAAACAGATTATACCACTTCTGGGGCGGTAAACTGCAACGACGACACCAACGCCTTGACGAAATCTATGACAGCAGCCCAGCCTCACGCAGAATCGCGGGTATCTGCGCCTTTTCTTCTTCGGTAAGAGAACGCATGGGGGCCGAAACCGTGTCGTGGTCGATGATCCCCAGTATCTTCAGACTGGACTTGAGTCCCGACGATGTCGAGGCGTTTCGTCCTCCCGCTTGTGCCAGTCCCATAACTCGCTGGGCGGAAAGCGCTCTTCCGAGATGTTCGTTTGCCTTCTCCATGTCGCCCGCTTCACCGGCCTCCCACGCCTGCGAGAGGGCGGCGGCGGCGATGTTCCCCGCTCCTGGGATGACGCCATGCGCTCCAAGGCATCCTGTCATCGTCGTACGGTAGACGGAACCGAGGAAACGGTACATTTTCGCCCCATTCCTGTGGCAACGCGAAACGAGTTCTGCGAATGCCTCACCCTGACCCGAAGAGTCCTTAAGGCCGACAATGGTACCCTCCGCGGCAAGGTCCGCAATTGTGGCGGGCTCCACGGTGAGCTTGGCGGTTATCGGGATGTTGTACACCCACAGCGGCTGGGAAACAGCGTCGGAAATCGCACGGAAATGGTCGGCTATCTCACCCTGGTCATAGAGGTAGTAGTACGGAGGAGTTGCGGCAATCCCGTCGAGACCGCTCTCTGCCAAAGCGCGCGCCATGTCTATGGCAGCCTGTGTGCCCGCGGCGGAGACGTTGCCGATGACCGGCACTCGACCGTTCACTTCCTCAACAGTCTTCTCGATCGCGAGGAGACGCTGGTCGTCCCTCAGCGCGGCGAACTCACCCGTCGTTCCGGCCGCCCACAACCCATGGACGCCCTCATCAATGAAATAGTTGACCAGCCGTCGAAGCGATGTGGTGTCAATCCGCTCATCCGGCGTTAGCGGTGTAACCGTTGGCACGACGACACCCTTGATATTTCCGTTTAGCATTTTCCTTCTTTCCTTGGAGAGGATTGCCTGGAAGGGCGCAAGGCTACGGCCATTCAGGCCGCGCATCATTCTACCGTAGTGTCTAGGAACTTTCGAGTATCTTGGAACCTTGGAAGGGAAGCTCAGAGTATCGCGCGCTGGAAGCAACCGCTTCGGACTACGCCCAGTGATCTGGTTTCTCAATGGTGTAGTGCGGAACGGGCCTTCCCTTGTCGTTGAGCGAGAGGCCGATTGAGTGCATCCCCATCTTCTCCATTACACGGATGGACCGAGCGTTCTCCGGCCTCGCACTGGCGATGACCCGGTCGAAGCCGAGGACCTCGAAGCCGTGCTGAAGAATCCTTGAGCCTGCTTCCGCCGCAAGTCCCCTGCCCCAGGCATCCTTTGCCAAGGCATAGCCGATCTCGATCTCTCCCTTGTACTCTCCGTACCTACGACGCAGGAAACCGCAGTATCCAATGAAGGACCCCGTCTCCCTGAAGACCAGCGGCCACATCGTCCAGCCGTACCGCTCGTAATCGCTCATGCGATTGGACACGAACTGCCGTGTCTCCTCATCCGACCACGGCTGATAGTGCCCGATGTACCGCATCACCTCTGGATCGAGCGACATAGGGCGAATGAGCAGCCAGTCGTCCGCTCGCCAGTTTCGGAGAATGAGCCGTTCCGTCTCAAGGAAGACTTCCTCTTTCACTGCGCTACTCCTGCACTTCCGCGATCGAGCTTCTCTGCGACTTGTCCCGTTGCGCTAGAGCGGGGCTCGAAGAAGGTGGCCGTCCAAGGGATAACGAACGGGCATCCCAACCCTAGGTCTTGCCTTAACATCTCGTCAATAGGGCGAAGCGCATCCGATTCCGCTACAATGGCGCGCAGCACGGCCATGGCCCCGGCTAACCCGGCCTTAGGAACCTCGCACATGACAAACCAGTCCGCCAACCAGCCCATCATCTTCACCGACGACGCATGGATCATGAGTGAGGAGCCCCCTATCACCCCGGAGATCATCAAGGAAAAGATGATCCGCCCGTTCGAGGGAATGCCTGCCTCCCTGTGGTGGGCAGTGGGCGATCACGAGGTCTACCACCACGAGACGGAAATCGGCGAGATCATTGGTGATGGGTACGACCTCTCCGAGCTGTCTGAATTCGAGCGGCGGAAAGCCCTGAACGTCCGACATCTGACCGAGACTGCGGGCGGACCGCTTACGGTCATAGCCTCCCTGTGTCGCGAGGCCGGCATCGAGTTCCTGCCCCGCTTCAGGATGAACAGCCACTACGCCTACTACGCTCCCCCCTACACGGATACCATCCAACCCGGGTACGGCCGGTATAGACAGGAAAACCCTCACCTGCTCATCGGGCGGCCGGGCGAAAGTATTCCGGAAGACACCATCGACTGGGACATCCGCACCGGCAAGGACTATGCCTATCCAGAGGTGCGCGACTACGCCTACTCGATGATCACCGAACTGTTCGAGCGGTTCGACGTCGACGGTGTGGAGATGGACTTCAACCGCCATCCCGGCGTCTTCCGTCGGGAGGAGGCATTCCAGAACCGCTACCTGATGACCGACCTCGTCAGGCGCATCCGCAACCGGCTCGACGAGGTTGGCGCTGAACGTGGACGCCACCTCAAGCTTGGAGTGCGAGTAGCGCCGACACTCGCCAATGCCGCGCGGATGGGGCTCGACGTTCCGAAATGGATGGCCGACGGTCTCGTTGATACCGTCATCGCGGGCGTAGGCTGGATTCCCTTCGAGATGCCGATCGGCGAATTCGTCCAGGAGGCCCGGGGCACAGGGTGCGCAGTATACGGCTGCCTTGAGGGACTGCGTCCCCTCGTGGACGATAGCGCCCTGCGCGCCGCCGCCTATCGATTCTGGGAAGCCGGAGCGGACGGCATTTACCTGTACAACTACTTCACCCTGCCGCCGACGTGGATACGACGCACGCTTCCACAACTCGCTGACCCTGCCAAGTTGAAGCGCATGTCCAAGCGGTACGAGGCCGACCACGCGGACAGGATTCAGTATGGCGGACACGGTGGAGCGTTCCGCAATGCCGTCCCCGCCGCGCAATTGCCCATATCCCTCATCGAGACTTCCACGGGCCGTGGACCTGTCGTAAACATCGAAGTCGCCGACGACGTGGAAGCCGCCACCGCTGACGGTACGCTTGGACCCTGCGTCCTGGGCGTATCTATCGACAACTTCGCGCCCGACGACGAGGTCGAAATCCTTCTCAATGGCCACCTCCTCCCATGGGGCGCGGGACGCGAGAGCTTCATCGCCGGCGGGAGGAAGTGGCCCACTCTGGAGGGACCGATCAGCCTTCAATACGATATCGAAACGCCGCCCCTTCTAAAGGGAGTAAACCGGATCGAAATCCGACGCAAGCCTCCGGCGACCGACGTCGGCAACCGACCGGTCATAACCAACGTCGAGATCACAGTCACCTATCAGAACGCTTAGGGGGAGTCTCAAGAGCCTCCGTTCACCCTGAGCCTGTCGCAGGGTCGAGACTCCTTCCTGTTCGACCGGCTCCCCGCGAACGGTTCCCGAGGACCTGGTGGACACCACCTTTGAGCCCGGCGTTTCGCGTTATGGCTCCTACACGCCCATCATGATGTCGAAGCCGAGTTCGAGGTTCTTCTCCACCATCCTTCGAAGTCGCGGGTTCTCGCTGTTAACGTAGGACTCCGACGGACGAAGCGAGTAGTTGGAAACCTCATAGAAGTCCCGCACGTCCTTCTCCTTCGACTCGGTCGTAGGATTCTCAATAAAATTGATCGCATGCTGATGACGGCCGTCGTGACCGCCGAACGCCGCGTGCAGAATGTGCTCGGTGAATATCGCTAGGTCGCCCTTCTGTAGCTCCAGCGCCACGCTCGGTACCTCCGACTGCTCCATCCCGAAAGGTCTCAAATCAGGTTGGCTGTTGCCGTGTCGCAGTGGTTCCAAGAGGTCTGGCGTATTGCGCCGGTGCGATCCCGGCACCACGCGCAGGCTGCCCGTCGCAGCGGTCAGGCTCTCCGGATAGAAGGCAATCTTGACGGACTTGATCGTCTCGTCCCATAGCCCCGGTCCGTGCCACAGGGTATCCCCGGCATGAAGGTTGCCCTCCGTGCCGATCAGGAAGAAGTCCGGCCCAAGCAAGTCCTCCCCAATGCAATAGATACGGTCGTCCGCCGCAAGTCCCGCCATGAATGGCCGTCGCTCGAAGAACGGCTGAAGCGCCGCGCGTCCGGTGGCAAGCTTCACCCCCAACCCTTCCTCGAATATCTCGTCCGACTCTCGCTTTATGGTTGCCATCTCTTCAGACGTGAAAACGTCCCGCAGCACGAGGTATCCGAACGCATCAAAGAACTGCTTCTGGTCTTCGCTCAGCATGTGCAACCCTCCGGACTTGACCTGCCGACGGCACCCATTTGCCGTCATCTCGTCGCATTCTATCAGCCACCGCACGAGAACGATCTCTGAACACATGAGACCGTTCCGAATGCCGGCATGATAAAATCCTGCCCGATTTAGAGATGCTACGCCGGAGGCAACCCAACGACTAATGATCCACCCCTGCCTTGCCCCCAACATCGTCGCGCTGGGGGGCATGAACATGGCCCTGATCGGCACGGCGGCACGGCTGCCTAACCCGGGCGAGACGCTTCGCGGAGAACGCTTCTACACGGCCCCGGGCGGCAAGGGCGCAACTCAGGCCGTCGCCGCCGCGCGACTCGGAGCCAACGTCAAGATGGTCGGGCGTGTGGGAAAAGACGTCTTCGGCCCGACGCTCCTCAACGCGCTCAAGAAGGACGGCATCGACGTGACCGGCGTGGCGGAAGACCCGGATCATCCTTCCGGTGTCGGAATGATCGTCCTGAATGCCGAGCGACAGAATCACGTCCTCGCGATCTACGGCGCCAACCTGCAGTGCAACGAAGACCAGCTTTTGGCGGTCGAGGCGGCGTTGAACGGCGCACACATCCTCCTCCTCCAAATGGAGCTTCCTTTTGCCCTCTCCGTGGCTGCTGCGCGGAGCGCTAAGGCGAGAGGCGTCATCACGATGCTCGACCCCGCCCCTGCCTCGGACATTCCGCACGAGGCGTTTCCATACCTCGACATCATCACGCCGAACCAACCGGAGGCGGAATACCACACCGGCATCATGGTCAACGACGTTCCGTCCGCCAAGGCCGCAGCGGATGTGCTGCTGCACAAGGGCGTAAAGACGGCTGTGGTCAAGATGGCGGAGCAGGGCGTGTATTGGGCCTCGCGCGAAGCGAGCGGATACGTGCCCGCTTACGAGGTCGAAGTAGTGGACACAATCTCGGCGGGCGACGCGTTCAGCGGCGCTCTCGCCGTGGCGCTAGGCGAAGGCCGCAGTATGGAACATGCCATCCGCTACGGAGCCGCAGCCGGGGCGCTAGCCGTCACCAAACGCGGTGTTCAAACCGCCATGCCGTTCCGCGGAGAGGTCGATGAGCTCTTCAATCGCTACGTGTAATAGGTCCACAGGTCTCCGTAAATTCCGGGTACAGGCGCGGACGTAATACATGCGAAATCCCAATAACGAGCGCATTGCTACAACGTACGTGCCGAGACAACATGGGAGCATGGGCTAAGTACAGTCCAGAGTCTATTCAACACTTGAGCACTTTCCAGTCGATCCGTAAACCGAAACTAGGGAGCACGGTGCGATTTTCAAGAGTCGTTTGACGCTGCGCAGACGAATCTTGACAATGTCGGACGCCGTCCAATATAGTTGCGAACGGTTTCACCTTGAAACCATCGTTTACGTCATTCCGTTCAATTGAGGCGGTATGGTTCATTAAGCGTAGGAAGTCAAGAAGTACAGAGAGGAGTCGAGCAGTGTTAGCAAGAATCAATCGGCTTATGGTGTTAATGTTCGCATCTACAGTTGTTTTCGCCTTAGCGGCGGTTGCCTGTGGGTCCGACGAGCCTGAAGCAGCGCCTACACCGGACGTGGCGGCGATTATCGAGCAGGCTCTCGACCGGGCACCACAGGGCGCGACCATTGAGCAGATTCAGGCCATGGTAGGCGACTCGATCTCGGCGGCCATGGCAGCAATGCCCGAGGCTCAGGCCGGACTGACCCGAGCGGACGTGGAGTCAATAGTCAACTCCGCCGCCGGCGGCCAGCTTTCGGCGGCCGACGTAAAGAGCATCGTGGATGAGTCCATCCGCGCGTTGCCGGCACCGGAAATCGACCAGAGTCAGCTCACCGGCCTGATCAATGCTGCTGTGGCACAGTCCGTCCCCGAGGGCGTGAGCGCTGCGGAGATCAACCGGATCGTGGAGTCCCAGGTGAGCGCAGGGCTATCAGGATCGCTTACGCGCGGCGACGTCGAGGACTTGGTTGCCGGCGCCGTGGAGAACGCAGTCGGCGATCAGCTCTCCGCTGACGACGTGCAAAGGATCGTTGATGGCGCGCTAGTAGCCACCAACGCGGCCATCGAGGCTGCGGCGAAACAGGCTGAAACGGCGGCAATGGCGGCGGACTCTGCCGCTATGGCGGCGGACTCGGCGGCCAAGGCCGCGGACACGGCCGCTATGCAGGCCGAAGAGGCCATCAAGGGCGTCGAGCAGATAGCCATGGAGATCCAGACTCCGGCGTCATGCTACATTCGCGGCAATCAGGTGTCCGACTGCCCGTCGAAAGGCTCATCGGCCTTCGAGCCTGACGAGCGACATACGCCGGGTGTCCCCTGGCTCTACCATTCAGCTTACGATGGCCCGGTGCCGAGCCAGTTCTTCGAGTCCCCCTTGTCCGCGCAGTTGGTCAAGGAAGGCTCCCTCCCCCCACTCAATGAGCGACTCCCCGTACCTGAGGACGTGAGCGTCGTGCTCGGTCCCGACGGCATCGGTGAGTACGGCGGAGCGTACCGCATCACCGAGATTCGCTCCTACACCGGTGAGTGGATCGCATTCGGGTTCGTCCAGCGCGACTCCGACGAGATCAACTTCGGTCCTGGCGCCGGGAAGAGCTGGGAGGCCAGTGAGGATGGGCGTGAGTACACCTACACGCTGCGAAATGGCCTAAAGTGGGACGACGGCGTTCCCTTGACCGTCGAGGACGTTCGGTTTGCCTTCGAAGACCACAACTTCAACGAGGAAATCAACCCGTTCATTCCAGCGCAGATGCTTGACCCCGTCACAGGCGAGCAGGCTCAGTTCAGCGTGGTCGACGACCTGAATTTCAAGATCGCGTTCGATTCCCCGAACTGGGTTCTCATGGAGCAGACCCTCACGCAGAGCCTGTGCATGAGGAACCGCTTCTGCTGGTTCGGCCACCCGAATCTGAAGAAGATCCACCCGAAGTACACCGACCCCGCGCAGGTCCAAGCTATCGCGGATTCCATGGGGCTGTCGGACTGGAGAGACGTGATGCACGCCTCCCAGAACGTCCAGCTTGCCCGCTACGAGCTTGAGCCGTTCGCGGACATCGGTTCCACGGGATGCGTGGCGCCCTACTGCTTCGTTCAGTACAAACCGAGCGAGCTTGCGGTCGCCGAGCGCAACCACTACTTCCCGTTCGTAGACCCCGCAGGCAACCAGTTGCCCTACACCGACCAGGTCGTCATGGTTATCCTTCCGGGTGACGAGGCTACCGTACGGTTCCGGGCGATGACCGGTGAGGTTGATGGACGGACTACAAACTACGTCCTCCACGAGCTCCCGCTCTACATTGAGAACATGGAGCGCGGCGACTACAGCATCTACGGCTGGCCCGCTCTCGGCGGGGCTGACCTCGGCTTAGAAGTGAACCAGACTTACAACGTCGATACCGAGGTCGGCCGGATGCTGCGGACCAAGGAATTCCGAATCGCTATATCGCACGCGATCGATCGCAATGGCATCAACGAGACTGCTCAGCTCGGTCTTGGCGTGATTCAGAACCGAGTTCCTCACCCGAACACTCCGTACAACCCCGCCGATGACGAGCTCACGCAGCTGTATATGGAGCGGGACCTCGACAAGTCCAATCAGATGCTTGACGACCTTGGCCTTACCTGTTGTGATAGTGAAGGGTACCGCACCTTCTCGAATGGCGAGCGCGTGAGCATCAAGTTCACCTTCTCGCCTTCCCACGGTCGTCCCATTGTCGGCGAGTTGCTCAAGGCGCACCTGGCCGAGGTTGGGGTCGAAATCGAGCTTGATATCCAGGGTCGCTGGTGGGAGCCGTTCCGGGCGGTCGAGGAGTGCTGCAGCATCAACACGAACCTGTCGCGCCACACCGTCAACCCGTGGATGCGCTTCAGGACCAACTTCATTCCGTTCCACGAGATTTACTTCGCCCCGGCGATGTTGATCGCGAAGTACTACCGCACGCAGGGTGCCGAGGGCATGGCGCCGGGTGAGGACACCAACTTCCTGCCCCTTGCTCCGCCGGACGCTTTCCCTGCGGACCACGCAGGATGGTTCAAGGACCTGTATGACGACACGATTGCAGGGTTCGCCAACTCCACGTTCGACCCGCGCCGCGTCGAGCTCGGCAAGAACATGTACCGCAACCACGCGGAGAACCTGCTGGCGATCCACATTTCGGCCTTCTCGAACGCGCACATCGGCCTCTTCCTCAACAGGAACAACATGCGAGGCCAGCCGTTCACCCACGCGCAGGACCACAACGGCCATACCGGTTGGGCGTACTTCTTCGACGATGGTCAGGACAACTACAACCACCCAGGAAACAGGTCTGAGTACTGCAACAGCTGGGCCTTCAACCAGGGCGGAAGGCAGTCCTGCTCGTAACGAGCTAGCTCGTTAGTACGGTAATAATACCGTCAGATATTCGGGGCCTCATCAGCGGGATGAGGCCCCGATTTTCATAGTGCCCGTTTCTCACCCAGGGAGGTCTCACATGTCCACGCCGCGCATCATGTTCTACCACGACGGGAGACACCCCCTCATATACATGTACGAACCTCCCATGCAGAAGGAGGAGTACCAGCACGCGGTCGACGAGATCGCCGGCACTCCCGTAGACGTGCTGATGTTCGGTGTCGGCGACGGTCGAACAGTCCTCTATGACACCAAGGTCGGAGAGTTGTGGGGCCATCACCTGGAACGCTGGAATCATGCCATCTGGCGTCGGACGCACCAGAACGCCAGGGCCCTGATAGACGCGGGCCACAACCCTCTCCAAGTTGCAATTGATCGCGCTCACGAAAAGGGCAAGCTCATATACCCCGTCCTCCTCGTCCAGATGCCGAGCGGCGAACGCTACGGCGAAGAAACTCTCAACACCAGGGGCTCACTGTTCCGCTTTGAGAACAAGCAGTGGGACATCGGCGCTGCCGGCGACCTCGATCCCGAATGGCCCGGCTACGAGTGCGCCGACTTCAAGCACCTGGAGATCCGCGACGAGCGTTTCGCGCTCATCGATGAAATCCTCTCCTACCCCGTTAACGGCCTCGAACTCAGCCTCGTCCACCACCCGTACTACTTCCACCCGAACGAAATCGACGCGGGCCGGGAGATCATGACCGACTGGATTCGTCGCGTGCACAACGCCGTCAAGGCCGGCGGCGAGGAACGGGAACTGGTCATCCAAGTCCCCAACTCCATGGATGAGGCCTACTCCATTGGCCTCGATGTCCGAACGTGGATCGAGGAGGGAACCGTCGATGTTCTCGTGGCGGCCGAGACCACAGGTTCTAACCTCTTGAACGCGATGACAGACTTTAGCCCCGTGGTAGAGGCCGCTAAAGGTTCGGACGTCCGTGTGTACGCAAATATAAACAGTCTAGTCGATTCCGACCGCCTCGCCTCCGGCACTATAGAAATGATCCGCGCCGCTGCTACCAACTACTGGCGGCAGGGTGTCGACGGCCTGTACATGGGACACTGGCACGAGCGCTGGCCGTACACTCCCGACTTCTATGAGATTCTCCGCGAACTCCCCCACCCCGATGTGATGGAATATCGAGACAAGATCTACATCATGCCGACCGAGAGCCCACGTCGTAGCACGCTCGGACGCGAAGACGATCCCTCCGTGCAGCTGCCAAGAACGCTGGAATCCGGCAAGTCGGAGACCTTCACCTTCACCATTTCCGACGACCTTCAGAAATGGGGCGACATGGGGCGTGTCCACGAGGCCGCCCTCCGCGTCATGCTTTCCGGCGTCTCCGAGATCGACCAACTCACCTTCAAGTTGAACGGCAGTCCGCTCCCGGACGCTTTGCGCCGGACGATCAACCAGATGTACCGCCTGCGGTCGCCGAGGCACCGCATCTTCGGCTACTGGTTTATCTTCAAGCTCGACAGCGACCACTGGCCGCAGCAAGGCAAGAACGAACTGGAAATCACCCTGGATCACCGTGACACAGTACTGAAGATGGACGCGGGCGTTCGAGATATTGAACTGGACGTAAAGTACCTGATGGGCAAGAACTTCCATCGCGGCTTCGTCGACCAGGACCTCGGCCCCTACGATTTCTCAAGCTAGCCGACCGAATTCTTTGAAATAGAGTTTCTCCCCTCTCCCGTTCGCGGGAGAGGGCTAGGGTGAGGGTGATAGCTTGGCGTTCTTCGGTGACTGCCAAGGCCAATAACCTCGGGACTCTTCAATACACGGAAAGGAAATCTAAGAATGGCCAAGTACAGGGCGGGCGTTATAGGACTCGGTTGGATGGGGCTGCTGTATGACATGGCCGGGCGGTTGCCCTACAGATTGGGCATCGACACGGCGGACAGCATTGACAAGCCGACCCCTGAGCTCAATGTACACCGGCAGTTCTACCTCCACGAACGACACTTGCCGAAAGGCACGCCGACCTCCTACTCCGAGG
>JAPOPA010000167.1 GCA_026713145.1 Chloroflexota bacterium | reverse complement strand
CGATTGAAGTCCCGAAATGGCATGCCACTTCTCCTAAAGCAGGTGCAACAACACGAACTTACCCCTAGAACCTCTGTATTTTCAACAAGATAACCTACTTATGAGACAGCCTCCGACGTGGGAGAGGGCTGGGGTGAGGGCTATGCTCCCTACGTGAGAGCGACCTATGCAGAGCTTGCCTAACCCCGGTTGCCGCCGTAGGTCGAGCGGAGGGGGTCTCCCTCGGAAAAGCGTCCCGCCCTTAGAGGGGTGATGTCTATGGTGGTCGCCTTGCCAATGGAGATCAATTCGGCGAGGCATTGCCCGATGGCTGGCGCGAGCTTGAAGGAGTGACCGCTCCCACCGACCGCGAGGTACATGCCGTCCACTCCGGGCGCCCGGTCGACGATCATGCTCCAGTCGGGTGTGATGGTGTAGAGTCCGGCCCAGCTTGCAACAACCTCAGCGTCAGCGAGTTGCGGCATCCTGTGCGCCAGCCTCCCACCCGCGTCCTCGATGAAGTCAGCGTCGGCCCTGCGGTCGTAGTCGTCGGAAGAGACCGGCTCGTTTTCCTTCGGGTGCCCGACGCCGACGAGTACGGTACCGGGCTGCTTGGTGGGACGGAAGTAGATGCGTTCGACCATGTTGGAGACGGCGCGTTGAGGGGCTGCGGCGCCTGAAGGAACATTGAGCATCATCTCCTGTTCACGAGAGATTTCGAGTGGGAGATCGAGGCCAGCCATGCGGCCTATTGGGCCGGCCCAGGGTCCGGCAGCGTTTACGACGATGGGGCTGGCGATATCTCCGTTGGGCGTCCGTACGCCGGTAACCTTGTCGCCGGACATGGTGATGCCGGTGACAGGGGTGTTTGGATACACAGCGGCTCCGGCGGCGCGAGCGCAGTCAGCAAACCCCTGGCAAAGAAGATGAGGATCGGCGAATCCTCCATCCGGCTCGTAGGCCACGCGAGCGATGCCTTCAGGATTGAGCCCCGGCAGGTGATCTTCAGTGGCTTCCTGTGCTGAAATCTCCCACGTGCGGATGCCGAGTCGCTGTAGCTGCGCCATATTCTCGACGAATGAATCTTCGGCCTCCGGCGGAACAAGAAAGCACCAGCCGGACTGCGTGAAGACATCGACACCGGTCTCATCGGGCAGGCTAAGGAGTATCTCGATGCTGCGCTTGACGAGGCGGATGCTGACCTCGTTGGAATAGTGCTGCCTGACGATGGCGGCGGAATCGCCGGTGGAGCCGGAAGCGAGGTTCCCCTTTTCCAACAGGACGATGTCGGTCATGCCAAGCTTGGTCAGGTGGTAGAGGGTGCTGGTCCCGACGGCTCCTCCACCGATGATTACCGCGTCAGCCGTGGTTTTCATATTGCTGCCTCAATATCGAAGGCCAGAATTCCCCCTCTCCCGGCGCGGGAGAGGGCTAGAGCCTGCCCCGTACTTGATACGGGGGTGAGGGTGCTTCCTCGAAATGGCAAGTAGTGTCGAAGCGCTGCAGGCGTGTCCAAGCGACGGATCCCACCCTACGATTCCCTCCCCATGAAGGTGCGGAGGGTGCGCATATCGGACTCAGGCGGCTTCTCGAACCATCCGCGACGGGACACCGTGGGAACCCCTGCGGCCCGGATGTCGGCCATCATCTCAGCCATCTTGAATCCGGTAACCATGCCGTCGAGAACGGGCGCGCCGATGACCTCCTCGGCATCCGGCAGGTCGTGCGTGAGCACCGAGCCGGCGAGGGTGCAGCCGGGTATGATGACCTCGGCCCCGTCCTCGTCGACGCAGGCCTTCGCAGCCGACACGACAGCCTCGATAACCTCGCCCGCCGGGGTCTGGTCAGGATAGAGATCGTTTGCATCGATGTCGAATGGGCGCTGGGAGGCGAAGTGCTCGTGGAGGCCGTAAGTCCGCACGAGCGACTCCTGGATCTTGCCGTTCTGGTAGTCGACGGTCACGAGAGAGTACGTCGAACCCATCATGTGGGCGACCAGCGCGGCCGACTCCAAGGTCGCCGTCACGGGGATGTCCACAAGCTGCCTCGCCTCGTACAGACCGATGTCAAGGTTGCAGGATATGAACACCGCGTCGTAGCCCTGCTTCTCGGCCTTCATGACAGTTTCGAGCGTACCGTCCGTGCACATGTACCGGAAGTAGAGCCACTGGTTATTGCGCAGGGGATACATGTCGCCGATGTCCACGACATCGAACTCCGTATCGGGCCGCGCGATCCTCGCGAGGTTGTCCTGCCCGTAGAACTCGGTGTCGCCAAAGGGGTTCACAACGAGGATTTTCATAGGGACGGCCTCCCTAAAGTTGCGTACAAGATGCCACACTCG
>JAPOPA010000323.1 GCA_026713145.1 Chloroflexota bacterium | reverse complement strand
TGGCTTCTTCCGTGGGACCGTCTTCATACTCGGGTGCGGCTATCGCGTGGGCGACACGCCGGAACATCCCGGCGGGCGTTTCGATGATTTCGCCCTTTGCGTTCTTGCGGAGGTACCGTTTCTCCAGCACGACTCGGGCATTGTCGCTCAAGTCAATGTCGGCATCCGTGATGGTCGGGGTTACCCTCCCATTCGTCGTCCCATTCCTCTTTCCTGCGTCTCGTCTCTCTTCTATGACCATCCGCTTGCCCCTCGTATAGAAAAGTTTGTTGTGTATGTTTGGTTCAAATCCAGTTTTCTTCCGGTTATTTTGTCGATGGAGTGTTTTATGCACTCCACCATATATTGGGGTGGTTCTCCGTGCGTCCCCGACTAGTTGATGTCTACCTTATCCTAGAAAAATCCGAGAAATCTATAGGCTGAGAGTGATTTTTCTTAGAGATTTTGGGCTAAAGGGAGGGTCAGACAAGTGCCTAAGCGTAGTTCCGACTACCGAAAGTGGCCGGTGTTCTCTAGCCTTCGCCGGGGTCCGTCTGTTTCGTGCGCCGGCCCCGGCGTTCCTGGGAGGGAGCTTTGATCACTCCCGTGTCGGATCCGAGGAAAGAGAGTTGATTGGTCGGTTCCTGCGTCTCAGGATCAAGCAGGGCGTCAATCTCCTGTCGGAATGTCTGTATGTCTTGAAAGTCTCTGTACACGCTCGCGTACCGTATATATGCGACTCTGTCGAACTCCCGGAGGCGTTCCATTACCGTCTCGCCTATGGTGTGCGACGGTACTTCGGACAACCCCAACGCGTACAGATCCCCTTCTATCTCGCCGACCAGTTTGTCGATGCTCCCGGTCGGCAGCGGGCGCTTTGTACACGCTCTCAGGATGCTCACCCTTAGCTTATCGGTGCTGAACTCCTCTCGCCGTTCGTCCCGTTTTACCACTTGCAGAGAGTTCGACTGCACCCGCTCGTACGTTGTGTACCGGCGGTCGCAGTATGAACACTCGCGCCGTCTTCGGATGCTGTCAACCGTCTCCCTCGAGTCGATGACCTTCGATTGACTATGACTGCAATGAGGACAACGCATCACCGATCACCGGCACCGTTCGCGACTCCCATTGCGCAAGTAGCACGTAACAGGTGAC
Source organism: Chloroflexota bacterium (assembly GCA_026713145.1). Classification (GTDB taxonomy): domain Bacteria; phylum Chloroflexota; class Dehalococcoidia; order Lucifugimonadales; family VXLM01; genus VXLM01. The sequence goes on along the minus strand of JAPOPA010000323.1, from coordinate 6,821 downwards.
TCAAGAAGCTACCACTAGATATGGGGTCTGTCAAGCGTGAAATCGCAAGTGGTCGTAGCTGGGTGTGTTGCAGCGGTTTCCGGGATCAAGAACGAAGAGAGCCTGTAACAAGGCGCTCTCACGCCGTTAAGAATTCCGTAATAAATTAACAGGAGGTTAATTTGGTGACCTCTGGGAGATTGGAGGTGGGTGTTGAGTAGAACTCAATTGGAGTGAGCATGGAGGGAGGGGAGGGGAGCGAAGGAGTAGAGTCAGGGAGACAACAAAAGGGGCCGCAATAAGCGACCCCTTTTCCCTACTCTCCCCCAGATCCATCGAGCGTAGGGGGCTCGACGGAACTAAACTACCTCACCGCCGCCTCTTCTCTATACTTGGAGATGCGCCGAAGGAATGGCGGAAGATCTATCTCCGCCTCGGAGTCGCCCAGGGCATCCTTTAGAAGCGCCCTGATCTGTTCGTCCTTCTGCTGCATGTTTTCGGAAGTCGGGAATCCGGTTGCGATGACGGTGAGCTTGACCTCGTTCTCCATCTTCGCGTCGTTTGCCATGCCAAAGATGATGTTCGCGTCGGGGTCCACGACCCTTTGGATGACCTCAGCGGCCTCGTGAAGCTCAGAGAGCCGGAGGTCAGAACCGCCGGTCACGTTGAACAGCACGCCGGTAGCGCCCTCGACCGAGACGTCGAGAAGCGGGTTGGAGATCGCCTGCTGTGCCGCGGCCTTGGCCCGATTCTCACCCTTGCCCCAACCAATCGACATCCACGCAGGCCCGGCATCCTTCATCACCGACTGAATGTCGGCGAAGTCCAGGTTGATCTCTCCTGGGACGGTCACAAGCTCAGCGATTGACTGAACGCCGAGCCGCAGTACGTCGTCGGCCATGCGGAAGGCGTTCTCCGCGGTGATCTCTTCATCCGAGATAACGTGGAGCCTCTCGTTCGGAATGACGAGCAGGGTATCGACGTGGTCCTGGAGCTGTTTGATGCCCTCTTCCGCGGTCCGCATTCGGCGCGTGCCTTCGAACATGAACGGCATCGTAACGACGCCAACTGTCAGTGCCCCGGTCTCCTTGATAATCTCGGAGATGACAGGCGCCGCTCCCGTGCCGGTGCCTCCACCCATTCCCGCCGCGATAAAGACCATGTCGGAATCGCGGGTGGCCTCGTGGACCTCTTCCCTGCTCTCACCAGCGGACTTGGCTCCGAGGTCGGGGTTGCCTCCGACTCCCTTGCCCTGCGTGAGCAGCTCGCCGATGGCGATGCGTATCGGCACGTCGGATCGCAGGAGGGCCTGCGTGTCCGTATTGACGACCATGTACTCGATGCCCGGGAGTCGCTCCCGGAACATCCTCGACACCGCATTCGACCCGCCGCCGCCTACGCCGACGACCTTGATATTAGCTCCGTTCTGAGGGTGTGTGTTTACGACCATTAAATCCTCCCTTTCTTAAGTGCCTTGAATAGCTATGGTATGAGCGCACCAAGCCGACGCTTCAATCCTCCGAAGACTCCGTTCGATTCCACTGTGTGTTTTGAGTGATGCCCGTTGGAATTCCCGTTACCGTTACTCGATCCGAAACCGGCCTCATCGGGGACATACTCGTTCAGTCCCCAGAGAAGCGTACCGATGGCCGTAGCATAGACTGGGTCCCTGAGTTCGGCAGGTACGGTGCCGTGCAGGTCAGGTATGCCATGGCGCACCTCGATGCCGACGCTCTTCTGTACCAGGTCGGCGAACCCGGGCATGTTGGAAGCTCCGCCCGTAAGGACGAGGACCGAGTCCTCGCCGCCCCCGACTCGTTCGGTGTCGAGCTTTACCTTGATCATCCGCGCGAGTTCCATAGCCCGCTCGCGCACCAGTTGGCAAATTTCGAGTCGGCTTACCTTTAGCTGCTTGTCCCGCCCAATGACCGGGACCAGAATCTGTTCGCCGGCCGACGCCGGTTGAAATTCCGCGCTTCCGTACTCCAGTTTTATCGCCTCCGCCGCCTCGAACGTCGTGCTGAAGGTCAGAGCGATATCGTTGGTGAATTGATAACCACCGACCGGTATCACACCGGTGTAGTAGATACCGCTTCCCTTGAATGCGACGATGTCGGTAGTACCGCCGCCAATATCCACGATGACAGCGCCCTTCTGACGCTCTTTTGGAGTGAGCACGGCGAGACCGCTGGCAAGCGGTTCCAGTACCAGGCTATTTATACTAACTCCAGAAACCTCGATCACATCGACGAGACGGTCTACGAACGTGTTGGACCCCGTCACGAAGTGCGCCTCTACCTGCATTTCCTTGCTGTGCATACCAACGGGGTGGCGAATGCCCGATTCGCCGTCCAGCGTGTAGCTGATGGAGTTGGCGTGAATAACCGTCCGCCCAGGCAGGTCAATAGATTCGCTCAGCTTTTTGGGCGCGCTCGCCACATCATCGGCTGTAACGATGCCCTTTCGGTTGTCGATTTCCAGCCTTTCATGCCGGTTCTCAAACCGAACGTGCGCCCCAGTGACACCCACGAACGCGGAGTCCACCTTGTGCCCCGTCGTGTCTTCGACGGCCTTGATGGAAACACGGACCGCGCGCTCGGCAGCCGATACGTCCGACACGACTCCCTTGCGCATACCGGAGTTCTTGGCCGTGCTGTAACCCAGGATCTGGACACCGTCCTTGCCAAGCTTTCGGCCCACAATCGTGCAAACCTTCGTGGTACCTACGTCGATAGCTGCTACGATCTCTTCTGACACCATTCGGGCTTCTCCATTGTCACTTCGGTTTGCCATTTCGTCTCTGTGTTCTCTTCTCTTATGTGCATCACGCTGAATGCCGGTCAAAGTCGTTCCGCCACCCTCATCTTTGCGCTCCGACTTCGAGGATTCGCCTCGATCTCAGAAGCTCCCGGCTTCAGCACCCTCTTCGTGATGAGGCGCAGGGTAGGGGATCTATTCTCGTCGGCGGGGTTTGCTTCCTCCCTCAGCAGGTTTTTCACCAACCTGTCTTCCAGGGAGTGATAGCTGATGGTCACCAGGCGACTTCCCTGACTCAAGATTCCAATCGCCGACTCTATGCCCGCCTCGACGTTGACGAGTTCGTCGTTTACGGCGATTCGGAGGGCCTGAAACGTGCGGGTCGCGGGGTGAGTGTACCTGCGCCCCCGGCTCGGCCTTCCGACCGCTTTGGCCACGACGGCGGCCAGCTCAGCCGTCGTCTCGACCGGTCGCGCTCTCACGATTGCCCGTGCTATTCGCCGTGACTTTCGCTCCTCGCCCAGTCGGTAGATGAGGTTGGCCAGGCTTTCCTCATCCGTGTCATTGATTATCTCTCTGGCCGATCTGCGAACTGAGGGGCCGAACCGCATGTCAAGTGTCGCTTCCTTCGAGAATGCGAACCCGCGATAGGCGCTCTCGAGTTGGAGTGATGACACTCCGAGATCGAACAGGACCCCGTCGCAGGGAAGAAAGCCATGCTCTGCCGCCATGTCGGCGATGTTCACATAGCTGGTCTCGACCAGCGTCGTCGTCTCCCGAAACCGGGAAAGCCGACCTTCCGCGACCGCGACCGCCTCTCGGTCCAAGTCCAGACCGAGCAGTCGGGCAGGGGGATCGCAGTGGCCGAGAATGGCCTCCGCGTGTCCGCCCTCCCCGGTCGTGCAGTCGATGTAACGACCGCCTGAACGCGGCTGAAGAGCCGATACGACTTCGTCGACCATCACGGGCTTGTGATGAATCACCTGGCACCCTCTTGAGAGCAATGCTGCGTGCTACACTGTTAATGTGCTGCCAGCCTGGTGCGATGCACCAAAAAACCGGTTATGTCCGAGTCTCACAGATGCGTCGAAGTATGTGCAAGGGATTTTGAATATAGTTTTATACTTTTTCTAAACATCGACCTAATAAATCGTATGTTCCAATGACCGATAACGACCACAACTTCAGGTTCGCCGTTTTGACCAGCAGCGACGCAGGTGCGAAGGGTGAACGCGAAGACACCAGCGGCGACGCCGTAGTCGAGATGATGACCACAAGCGGGTTCAGACTCGTCCACCGCGACATAGTGCCCGATGAGGCAGACCGGATAGGGGAGCGGTTGAGGGAATGGAGCGACGCGGGTGACGTGGATGTCATTGTCACGACCGGAGGCACCGGCCTTGGCCCTCGTGACGTCACTCCGCAGACGACCGCCGCCGTTGTCGAGTTTCAAGTGCCTGGCATCGCCGAGGCCATGAGGTCGGAGACGATGCGGATCACGCCGATGGCCATGTTGAGCCGGTCCGTCGTCGGAGTCCGAAGCGGATGCCTCATCGTCAATCTGCCCGGTAGTCCTAAGGGAGTTCGAGAGACCCTCGAGGTCGCGCTGAAGTCCCTAACGCACGGCCTTGAAATGCTCCGAGGCTGGCGCGGCCACCCCTCACCTTAGAATATTCCCGAGACCACGAGCATGTGGGCGAAGACCTCACTCTTCCATCATTCGGCCAACGGTGAAGGACCCCAACCATCAGTCCTTCCCCCGCGACGAAGGGACCTCAATCTCCTATCCTTCCCCCGTCGGGGCAAGGACTCTCAATCTACTATCCATCACCCGCCGACGAAGGGACCTCAATCTACTATCCATCACCCGCCGGGGAAGGACTCTCAATCTCCTATCCATCACCCGCCGACGAAGGGACCTCAATCTCCTATCCATCTCCCGCGACGAAGGGACCTCAATCTCCTATCCTTCCCCCGGCGGGGGAAGGACTAAGGAAGGGGGCAGTCCTACAATGCGCTTTAACGTCCTGACCATCTTCCCTCGGATGTTCGACAGCCCCTTTGCCGAGGGCGTAGTGCGTCGCGGAATCGATGCGGGGCTGGTCGAGCTCCACGTGCACGACATCCGCGACTACACGCACGACCGCCACCGTTCGACCGACGACTACACCTTCGGGGGCGGTCCCGGCATGTTGATGAAGCCCGAGCCGCTGTTTGAGGGAGTGGAGTCTATCCGGGAGAAACATGGCACGCGTGAAGATGCCCCAGTGATCTTGCTGACTCCCCAGGGCGAACGTCTCTCACAGCCACTCGTTGAGAAGCTCGCCGCCGAGGACGACCTCATCCTCATCTGTGGACGCTACGAGGGATTCGACGAGAGAGTTCGCGAGAACCTCGTCACCCACGAAATCAGCATCGGCGACTACGTCCTCAATGGGGGAGAGGCGGCCGCGATAGTTCTGGTCGAGGCGGTAGCCCGCCTGGTACCCGGTGTCCTCGGGTCCAACGAGTCCGCGAGAAGCGATTCCTTCTCCTCCGGGCTGCTCCAGTACCCTCAGTACCCCCGCCCCGCCGATTTTCGCGGAATGGCCGTGCCGGAGGTACTCCTCTCAGGCGACCACGCCCGCATTGAGGAGTGGCGCAGACGCGAGTCTCTTCGTCGCACCTTCGAGCGCCGTCCCGATCTCCTCGAAGAAGATGTTCTATCACCGGAGGATAGGGCGTTTCTCGATTCTCTGAGGAAGTGACACGGCTTCTCCCGCAGCTTACCGCCGGGCACTGCAATGTCGTACCTACTACAGTCCCCGAACGCCCGGCAAGGACGCCATCTTGCGGTCCAGTGTCAGTACTTCAACGCCCGCAGGCGAGTATTCGTCGGCGATCAGACGGTCGAACAGACCGGGGCCCTCCACAGCATCGAGGATCTCGAAGACCACTCTTCCGTTCATTGGAGATACCAAACCGCTCCGCAGCACGTCCGTGAGACCGGCGCGCGCGTCGGTCTTGGATACCCCGTAGTGATGCTGAACGGCGACGTAGGCCTCCCCTATGACTTGGTTCGAGGCGAAGATTTCCGCGCCGTCGTTCTCGATCAGCCCACGTAACCTGCTCACACAGTGCTCGAAGTCCTCCGGAGGCTCACCAGTAAGTAATCGCACCAGGACTGACGTATCAATCCCGTAGCGTGGGGTCACGGGGCTCATCGCGGAATGACTCGATGTCGAATGGCGTATCCGTGCGCTGCAGCTTGCCCCGTAGCGGCGCGAGGCGGGCAGGGTTGACTCGCCGCGCGCGCAACGTGAACCCGTCAGGGCCTTCTTCCAGTTCAAGCTGGTCGCCGGGCGCCACTCCCAGGGCGTCCAACACTCTGGCCGGAAACGTCACCTGCCTCTTGGATGTGATCTTGACTAGCACGGGGGTCTTCCTTACTAATATTATAAGGATGGTAAGGCGACTCAGTCAAGCGTGCCCAATTAAGGCGCGTCGCAATGAGGATACGCTTCGATAGTCAGAAAGTGTTCAGAACGCAGGACTACCTGATTGGTTCCATCCGCCTAACCTCAAGCCTCCAAGACAATTGGAATCACAGTCGCGTTTATATTGCGCCGCACGCCCTCTAGCGGCTACACTTGATGCGTTGCACAAGTCAGAGCGCTGCCAAGCGACTACCTACAGGGCAGCACTCAATCTCCCTAGGACGAACCTGCCATGGAAGCCCATCACCTTGCGCCTGTCGTAGCCAACCCGGAAGTCGAGGACTTCCGCCCCGGGGACTCCGTCCGGGTCACGATCATGGTTAAGGAAGGCGACCGGGAGCGGACGCAGGTCTTCGAGGGCGTTGTCCTCCGCAGGCGTGGTCGCGGGCCCGGCGAAAGCTTCACAGTGCGCCGCGTAACGCATGAGGTGGGCGTTGAGCGCACATTCCTCCTCAACTCGCCCATCGTGCAGAGCGTCAAGATCGTCCGACACGGCAAGGTGCGCCGGGCGCGCCTCTACTACCTCCGCGGCCGCTCAGGCCGCAGCGCGCGCATCAGGGAAGACCGCAGGCGGAGCGGACGCTAGTCGGAAATAGAGCCATGTGTTGC
>JAPOPA010000384.1 GCA_026713145.1 Chloroflexota bacterium | reverse complement strand
TCATCATTGATGGTCACCGTCGTCTCGTCCGGCGTCCCGGCAGTCACTCCCGTCGGCAGCGTCCCGAAGGCCAGGTCCACCGACTCCCCGTCGTCGTCCGCCGTGTCATGGGTGGCGGTGAAGGTGAAGCTCGCCGAGGTCGCTCCACTGCTGATCTCCACGTTTTCGGGCACGCCGCTGTAGTCGGCGCTCGCCGCCCCGCCCTGGTTCGTCGTGGTGATCGGGATGGTCACCGTCCGCTCGGGGTCGGCCGAGAGGGTGACAGTGACGACTACCTCGTTCTCGGTCATATCGTTGGTCGTCGAATCGTCGCTCTCCTCCACGCTGTACGTCGCGGAAGCGAAGCTGACAGTCACCGGGACCGCGTCGTTGTCTGACACGGTCACGGTTACATCATCGATGTCGATTCCCTCGTAGAGGGAATCGGCGGAAGTCGCAACATGCGTCACGGTGGCGGTCTCGCTCGCCTTATCGCTGTCATCGGCAGCCGTTACCGTTACGGTCTGCTCAGTGTTCCAGGTATTCGTTGTAAACGTGAGTCTGGATGGCTCGGCGGTCACGTCCGTGTTATCCGTTGGATCATTGACGGTAATCGAGACGTCCCCAAGGGGCTGGGAGTCGAGCACAACCGTGTACTCGCCGCTTCCCTCCTCGTCGACTCCCAGGGTGGTGGGTTCCACCGTGACGCCCGCGGTGTCATCGTCCTCGATCGTGATGACAGCCTCGCTAGGTGTGCCGGCCGTCACTCCCTCGGGCAACTCCCCGAAAGTCAGCTTGATGCTTTCGCCGTCGTCGTCGATGCTGTCCTGGGTTGTTCTGAAGTTGCTAAATGACCTGGTGAATCCCTCAGCTATCGGAGCACCATGGAGTGCGTATGGGTAATCTTCAGCCGACGCACCACCCTGAGGGGTAAACACGTAAGGGATATACAGGTATCTCCCGGCGACCCTGTCTATCTCGATGCCAACATTGAGGAGACGTCGTCCCTCCCTGACTGTATAGGAAGCCTCAACGAATCTCACAACTACCTGGGTAAGCTCGTCGTCGGTGATGCTCACTGTCGTTTCGTTGGGTGTTCCGGCGGTCGCACCGGCTGGCAGCGTGCCGAAGCCTATCTTCACTTCCTCGTCATCGTCATCATCGCTGTCATCCACCGCAGTAAATGTGAATTCCACCTCCGTCTCTCCGGGGCTGAAAATCAGATAGGACGGGATGCCGGAGTGGTCGGCGCTCGTGGCTCCGCCCTCCTCGGTTGCGGTCAGGGGAATGGTCAGAGTGCGCTCTGGGTCCTGGTCCAGAATGACCTTGATGGCTACGTCTGCGCCCTCATCCACCTCATAGGAGGCCTCCTTAAAGGTCACCGAGACGTCAACTGGAGAATCTTCCGTGACGGTGACCATCACGTCGTCAGCGGTCACGGACCCATACCCGCTCACAGTGTGGGTGATAGTGGCGCTGTCCTCGTCTTCGTCGGTGTCGGCAGCGGCGTTTACCGTCACCAGCTGTGGAGTGTTCCAGTCGTCAGTAGTGAAGGTCAGGGTTGCCGGGTCGGCGGTCACGTCGGTGTTGTCCGTGGGGTCGTTGATTGTGATAGTGACATCACCATCCGGAACGGTTTTGAGGACGACCGTGTACTGAACGGCATGCCCCTCGGGAACAGTGACGGACGTGGGCCTGATGACCACCGCCGGTTTGTCATCGTCAATCACCGTCACGATCAGACTGTCGGCAGTTATACCGTCGTAGTCCGAGTCATCGGCGCTGGCCATTGTGTGCGTGAGGGTAACGTCAGCCTCGTCCTGGTCGTCGCTGTCATGCTCCGCTGTCACCTTCACCGTCTGCTCGACGTTCCAGTCTTGGTCGGTGAAGGTGAGCGTGGTCTCGTCCAGGGAGACGTCGGTGTCGGCGTTTCCGCCTATGGTCACAGTCACATCGCCCGATGGCTGAGTGTTGAGGACCACGGTGTAAGTGGCGGTCTCTCCTTCTGTCAGAGACAACTCTGTAGGAACAAAGGTGGCGCCAATTTCATCATCATCAGTGATGGACACGGTCACACTATCGCCGGAGATCCCGTCGTAGCCGGAGTCATCCGTGCTGGCCACCGTGTGCGTTAGGGTGACGTCGTCCTCGTTGTCGGAGTCACCGTCGTGTTCCGCCGTAACGGTAACGGTCTGCGCCATGCTCCAGTCCTGGTCGGTGAAGGTCAGCGTGGTCTTGTCCAACGACGCGTCGGTGCCGTCGTGGCCCGAAATAGTCACGGTGACATCCCCGGCGGGCGCGTTGTCCAGCACCACGGTGTAGGTGGCCGTGCTTCCTTCCTCGATTGTCAGGGCGTTCTCGGATATGGTCACCCCGACTGTCTCATCATCCCTTACCGTGACGGTGACACTGCTTGCGGTGGCCTCGTTGTATCTCGTGTCCGAACTGCTCACGCTGTGAGTGATGGTTGCAGGCTCCTCATCGGCGGCGTCATCGTCCTCAACACCCGATACATAAACGAACTTGGCGCCGTAGCTCTGTGAGGTGAATACGAGCGTGCCGGGACTGACCGTGAACCCTGCCTCTGCGGGCACCTCGACGGTGACCGAAACGTCTTCTGACGGCTGCGAATTCGGCTTGACCGAGTAGTAGAGTCGACTACCTTCCTGCACTTCCAGGGTGCCGGGCGAGACGGAGAAGCCGGCGCTATCGTCGTTGCTGACGATCACCTGAGCCGGTACAACCCTGATGTCCGGTGCGCTGGCGGCGCCTCGCAACGTAAGGGTCTCGTCAGGGTCGTCCAGCTCGTCATCAAGGTTACTTAGGATGATCGCCGCATCGCCTTTGGACTTACCGGCCGGAATCACCAGGGACCCCAGCAGACTTCCAGACGAGCGGGTGTTGGCGTCGGAACTGATCACCATCACGTTGACTTCGACGTCATAGAGAAGTGTGCTGGCTCCATCCAGTGTGGCTGTGACCGTCCCCAACACCGAGTTCTCACCTTCGTCTATGGAACCGGGGTCGACAGACAGCCTGATGACGGTAGGGGCGGGGTCGTCGTCCTCGAGGACGAGTCGCAAGCTGTTCACCGTGAGCCCCGGGGTGGAGTTCTGACCCGTCACAAGGAATGTTTCGTCTCCCTCAAAGAGATTGTCCTGTATAGGAGTGACCGTCAGGGTAGTCTCTGCGAAGAACTGGCCCGCGGGGACGATCAGGGTGGTTGTGGTCCACGATGCGGTGAAGTCACTCGCCATCGTGGCCGACTGCTCCGACAGGCTCAGGATCACGGTGGTGTCGACAGTCCGAGTCCCGCCGCCCAGCAGAGTGGCCCGCACCGTCAGATCAGTTGCACCACCTCCTTCCGTAATTGGGGAGCCACTCGCAGAGAGACCAATGCTGGTGGGGGCAGAGTCGTTGTCCTGGATGGTAATCTCAAGGGGGCGTACTACCTTGATTCCGTCCGGGATGGACCCATCAATCTCAAGGGTCTCTGTGTCCTCGTCCAGAGAGTCATCCACCACAGTAAACGGAATGGAAGCGGTGGCGCTTATGGCTCCCGCGGGAATCGTGACGGCGCCGGTGACGGCCTCGTAGTCGGTTCCGGCCGTGGCGCTCCCGTCCGTGGACGATAGGGTGACAACAGTATCCACCACGCGAGCTGAGATACCGGACAATGTTGCAGTTATCTCCAGGCTGCCGGAGGAGGCGCCTTCGTCGATCTCCTCAGGAGATGCCGTGAGGGCGACTTCGAACTGGTTGCTCTCGTCGTCCAGGATGGTGATGTCCAGCCCTGCGTCCCCGGAAAGCGCCGGCGACGACGCAACCATTCGCGCAAGCTCGGACCCTTCTGACAGGTTGTCGTTCGTCGGCCTGATGGTGATGCTGGTGGTGACGCTGGATTGACGCGCGGGGATCACCGCTTGGACCTGGCTGAAGCGGTAGTCCGTGCCCAGCGACGCATTCTGGGGCACCCCGGGCTGGTCGATGAACTTGATGGTAACCGGCGTGTCGGTCGTGAACTGCGTGGTTCCATCCAGGCCAACCGTGGCAGAAATCCGGACCGGGCCCCCATCTTCGTCCACCTCGGTCGGAGTCGCCGTCAGGGTAAGGCCGGTGGGTGCATCGTCGTTGTCGGTTATTGTCCCTCTGGTCCACGTTACGCCCAGCGGCAGGAATTCCGGTAGCAACCCGGAGTCATTGGTGGCTTCATCAATGAATACTCGGAACGACTCTGTCCCTTCAACGAGCGTGTCGTCCGTAGTCTTGATTGTGAAGGTGGCGGAGAGTTGTCCGGCGGGAATGGAGACGGTGCCGCTGGCCTCCGTGTAGTCAGCGCCCGGCTCTGCCGTCTCATCTGCTCCGACATCATCACCTGACTTACGGGTTGTCCAGCTAACCTGTACAGGATCGTCGGTGGCCCTTGATAGAGTCACCGTGAATGTGCCTGCCTCGCCCTCCGTTATCGCCGGGGTTCCCTCGATGGAAACCGCCAGAGCGCCGACGTCCAGGATGGTCGTCTCCGCCTGAGATGCGTCCTCATCAATCGAGAGATACCTGCCCTGCCTTCCTTGTCCAAGGGCGGTTCTGCCCATCATTGACGGGGCAAAAATCTCCACCGTGAGTTTCTCGTCTTTACCGTTCCCTGCCTCTTCATTTTCGCCGTCCTCGAGAATCGGGAAGGTGATTGTTCCGAATTTTCCGCCGGCTGGGATGATCAGGACTCCCCGCTCGGGATTTGCTTCGCCGCCTGGGAAGCTGATCTGGCCGATCGGAATGGAATAGTCTTCACCGCCGATGGCGTCTCCTCCGGTCTCGAATAAAACCATCAGTTCTGAAACGGTCGAGCCGCCCTTCAGAAGTACAGTGAAGGTCGCGTTCTCACCCTCGACAACATTCTCGTTGTTGGCAGTGATGGAGACGGTTAGGGTCTCATCGTCCCGGATACTTGCCTCAAAGGAGCCGCCCGACGACGACACTGCCGCCATGCTGGTGGCCGGTTCGTCAATCTCCACCGTAAAGGTCTCCAGCTCCGGCTCGAAGAGCGTGTCGTCGATCAGGTCCACGCGTAGCCTGCCCATAAGAGTTCCCGGCCCAAGCCTGACCGTGCCGCTCGCGGCCCTGTAGTCCTCGCCCTCTGTGGCGGTCCCTTCGGACGTTTGCCAGGCCACGACCACATCCCGCTCATGATTGGTTGTGGTGGCGTGGGAGAGTTGCACCATGAACCAGACTGGCCGTCCGTGATCCTCCTGCACCGTGGTGTAGCTGCGGGTGACCCTGGCAACCATCTCCTCTTCGTTGTCCAGGATCGTGCCAACGCCCGTGCCGTCCACCAGAGTTGAGTGCTCTGGCTGATTGCTGAGCCGGACCTCGAAACTTTCCTGGTCCTCAAATATGGTGTCGTCGGTCAGGGTAACGGCGAAGGTCTTGGTCTGCTCCCCCGTCGCGAAGGTTAGGGTGCTGGCCTTGGCCTCGTAGTCCTTGCCCACGCTGGTGGCGGTCACGTTTGCGTGCGACGTGGCCTCTCCATCAACCGTGGTTACGTCAATTGAGACGTTCTCCGGCGCCGCTGCGTTGAGGCTGACGGTGAAATCCAGGGTGCTCAGGGTTTCATTGCCCTCAACATCGTCGATGGAGAACGTCAGGTCGTTGTCATGGACGGTCCTGCTTTGTGTCGGGAGGAGTTCAGTGGTCTCAACCTGCGCTCCATGCAGCGGGGAATACCCGGGGCCGTTCAGAATCTCGGCCGTTACGATCCCCGTGGCCTCGACGGTCGCGTCATCGACCGTAGGAATCGTGAGGTGTGCGAAGCTGGAGCCGGGCTGGAAGGTGAGCGTAGCCGGGGCCGCGCCGGAGATCACATCCCCTTCCTGAGTGACGCTCACCTTGATCGTCAGGGCTGTGTTGGGCGCTTCACCATCATAGTCAAAACAGGTTGTGGCGTCGTAACAAGGGTCGTCGGCGCTCTCCGTCGCCCCCGCCTCCCGGGGCGGAATCCTCTTGGCCCGGAATACTACGTCCTCACCCTCAACCACCGACCCCGGGGTGGATATCCATATTACCGCCATGGACACTTCGTTATCGATAATGGTCCCGGACGCGGTCCCGTCAACAATGGTGGCGTTTTGCGGGTTGCTCAGCGTAACGTTGAATGTCTCGTCGTCTTCGTCCAACTCATCGTCTGTCAACGTCACCGTGATCACCTTCTCGGTCTCGCCGATAGCAAAATTCACGGTCCCGCTGGCGGCGGTGAAATCAGTACCTGAGGTTGCCGCGGTATCCGTTCCGTCCTGCTCCGTAGCCCAGTCAACGCTGGAGACCTCCTGGGTGTTGGGTGCGTCCAGGGAGACGGTGAATTCGATGCTGCCGTCCACCTCCTTGCCGCTGCCGTCGGCGATACTCACATTGGGGAGAATGTAGTCGTTGTCCGTGACCGCAGTGGTGACTTCCACGATTTCCCACGGAGATCCCACGTACTCGCCGATGGCGTAGCAGTGCTGGTCATCTGTGCACCCGTAAGGTTGAAGAAGGGTCGCCGTAATGGACCCGTCCATCTCGTCCACGTCATCGTCCGAGGTCGAAACGCTGAGCGTGGCGGTACTCTCGCCTGCGGCAAACGTCACGGTGGCGGGCGTGGAACCTGCAATGTAATCGCCTTCCTGGGCGACGGCGACCTGCACCTCCAGGGTCTTGGCCAGGTTGCCCGGCTTACCCCCGTGACGGTGCAGAGTGAAGGTGGCGGTACCCCCCTCTGCAATTGAGGTTTGGTCCGCCTCGATGCGGACTCCCATGTATTTGCTGTGAACGATGAAGGTCTGCTCGTAGGGGCTGCCGCGGTGGTACTGGGGATGGAAACCGCAGTCCGCTGCGTCAGGCCCGGCGTGGTCAATACAGACGTGCGGAACGTCGATCACACCGCAGTCAGCAGAGCCGTCCGGACAGCTGTCCGGCACCAGCCAGACACGGCCGGTCGCGCCTAGGGCCTCTACATTACTTAAGCTTGCGAATTGCACTGTTGTACTGGAGTCTCCCGCGAAGGTCCTGCTGAATCTCCAATCGGAGAGTGTTGTCCTGTCTTGGAAGGGCGCAGGGTATCTGCGGGTAATCTCCCGCATGGAGTCAACGTACAACAGGACTGTGGTGTCACCGGTTCGGGAGATGGTGGCGGTTAGGGGTTCGCCCTGCTCGTACTCGGCTGTAGCCGGCCCGAGGGTCACGGTAGGCCGGTCGTCGTCCTGGACCCAGACCCAGGCCCTGTCGGGCAGGTGTTGACTCGCCGGATTGACTTCCCCGTCAGCATCGAGGAAGAGATAGGGGCCCGGGAGGATCACCAATGTGTACGTTGCGTTGCCATAGTTGATACTGTCGTCCACCGTAGCCTTCGTAACGGCAACCGTGGACGATCCCACAGCGAATGTTGCAGTGATGTCCTCTGTCTCCTGGTGGTAACGCACTTGCTCTGCTTGCCTGCGCGTCTTGTACAGGCGCAGGCTGACTTCCAGGGTGTCTGTCGTTGCGCCGTCCCTGGTCAAGGTGAAGACAGCGTCGTCGCCCTCGTCCACCAGGTCCTCATTGGGTCTAATCCGGAGTCCCGGCACCGACGCATCGTTGTCATAGACCGTCCATGCGGCGCTCTCAGGATTCCCCGGAACGTACCCGGTCCCGTCGAGTACAGTGGCGGTCAAAGTGGCGTGGTCTTCAGCCGTCGCGTCGTCTTCCGTGGAAATCGTGATAATCGCGGACCTCTCGCCGCTCGGAATCGTGACGCTCGTGGGCAGCGTGCCCGTGATGAAGGCTGCGGCGCCGGACACGTCCACGTTTACGGTGAGAGGGTCCCCTGGCGCCGTGCGAAGCACGACAAATCTAAAGTCCTCCCCTTCAAGGTTCCTCGGAATATCCGGCACGTGAAGATAGCTGCCGTCATCAATGTCGTCGCGGCCGGTAGTCGCCCAGATCCAGACCCTAGGCAGCTCGTCATCACGGACGACCACGCTGGAGCTGCCACCTGCGGCGTGATAAGTGCTGGCCTCCCCCACGGCAGATGGCGCAACGACCGACACGCGCACCTCGTAGTTGCCCAGGTCCTCACGATCGTCCACGGTCGGTATTGTGTGCTCAGCGGTGGCGCTGCCTGCGGCAAAGGTGACCGAGGGACGGTCGACCGTAACGTTGTCCGAGAGATCAACCACCCCGATCCAGGCGGTGAGCTCGTCGGTGGTGGGCCCGGTGCGAGCAATGGTGACTACGATGTCCTCCCCTTCGGTTACAGCGGTGGGGGCGCTCTGCACACTGACGACGGGTTCGTCGTCCAGGATAGCCCCACGGCCCGTCAGTGACGTCTGGCCAAATTCGAAGAGTGCGTTCACGGGGTTGGTGAGGGTGATCTCGAAGGAGCCACCATTCCCGAAGGCCTCTGCGACAGCATCCTGGACCACCTCTACTGGGACGAACGCTTCAGTACTGCCTGGAGCAAACGTGAGGGTCCCGCTCGCCTCTACAACATCAGGGTCTCCCGATGACCCTCTATCGACAACTGCGTAGTCAACAGTGACCGGGCGGGCCATCGTGACCATGCTCACCAGGTCGACCTGGTATTGGACAGTGCCGGCGTCTTCACTGACCGTAACCATGCTCTCGTGGACCCTGATCACCGGAAGCGGGTCTTTGTCGGTTACGATGATGGTGGCTGTGGAAGCATCCTGGTCGATCACGTAGTCATCGCTGGCCGTCACGGTTATCGTGAATTCCGCGTCCCCGTCACTGCCGTCGTTGGCATCTGTGGGGAAGGCACGGGTTATTCCGGAGCGTCCGGAGTGAATGACGTGGATCCATCTTCCAAGGTTGCCGTCAGTGACAGCGTTTCCCAGCTCCGTATGCTCCACCGTAACGGGAATAACAGCCCCCGTGTGCCCGTTGTGAGAGACGCGGTAGTAGATCTGTTGTCCCTCGTCCACACGGGTGCGGAAAGTCTCGATGCTGACGGTGTAGGGATCATTCTCCGTGATTGTTGCCTCTATGACCCCCGTGGTTGCTGCAGTCCAAAGCTCATCCGATATGGGGAACAGTTCCGCGCGGTAGACCCTGTCCGGCTCCCTGTAGTCATCGTCAACCGAGTCGAACTGCAGGTATACCTGGGACAGTCCCTCGTCCATTCCAATCTCGGTGGAGGTCTCACTGCCCGCGAGGCCGACCTCCAACGGGATCTCCAGCGGATTGGTAGCCTCGCCCACGCGGGTGATCAGAAGGCGCAGAGCATTCCCCTCCTCCACTGACTGTACAGCCTGACCGTTCGCATCCGCGAAGCTGATCTGGACTTGTGGCGCTGTGTCATTGTCCGCGACCGGCACGGTCAATGGGTTATCGCCCAGGACCTCAAAATCCGGGCCCTCCGTGATCGTGAAGGTGATGGTGCTGTCCGGTATGTCCCTGTAGTCGTCCGGCGGCGTCAGGGTGATCACCTTGCTGACATCGCCTGGCTCAAAGGTCACGCTGGAAGGGACCTCCACAGCCTCGGAGAGATAATTGCCCTGGAGGAACCCGCCCGGGTCTTCCACGGTAACTCCCACGGTCAGATCTCCCGTGGTGTTGTTGCTCCGAGTCAGGGTGAAGGTGAGCTCGTCTCCCTCGGTGATGCTCGCCGCGTTGGAAGTCAGACTGATGGCAGGTAGGTCATCGTCCGTGATGTTTACCTGACGCCTCTCCATCGGCTGAAGGGCCCTTCTGAAAATGGTCACCAGTTGGGCTTTCAAGACATCCGAGGTCTCGTAATGGGTATCGTCCATGGCGGTGACTGTGAACGATTGGGTCTGGGCCAGATTTTCGACGAAGCTGTCGGTGATGGGGATAGCCGGGAACGTAATCGTGTGGACCTGTTCGCTGGGATTGGTGCCGTCCGGTTGGATACGGTTGGGCTCCCACGTCCGCACCTCCACTTCGAGCGGCTCTACAGTGCCCGTGCTCCGCTCAACCACAAATGTCACCTGTCCGCCCTCGGCAACCGGGTTCGGCGTCGGCCGCTTTAGGCTCAAAAACGGCCATCCCCGCTCGTCGGGGACGATTGTGTTCCTTCGTGTCCAATCGTTCCGTTCCACCACCGTCCAGTACTGGGCTTCCTGATCGGCGGTCAGGACTCTCCCATCAGAGACGTCCTCTATCCTCCTAATCTCCGCCGTATATTCCCAAAAGCTGGGGTCGGGACGCCCATTGTCGAGCAGTTCTATTCGCCCCACCACTTGCCTCTGGTCTCCTGTCAGTGTCAGGGGAAATTCCTGGTAACGATTCCCTGTGACGGGGTCTGTTGGCCAGTCGGCGTGGCGCGGGCTTTCCCAGCCCCGGTTGTGCTCCACGCGGACCACGAACGTTACCGTCTTGCCCGCGTCCACAGCCCGCCGCACGACCCTGAAGTGGGCCGGCCAAGGCTCCTCTAGCTCGTGGGTGAATCTGAAGTCGCGCCCATCCTCGTAGTAGAAGAACCCCTCCGCAGGGCCAGGTTCGCACGATTGGTAAGGGCCTTCGCAATAGGATTCACCCTGCTCCCACGATGGATCCCTGGAGTCGACATAGCCCCACCGAAGCCGCAGCTGCTGGGCGTCGTCGTTGTCGGTCACCGAGACGGTGGCCGACGTCGAGAGGCCGGTGTTGCCCAGGTGGTAGTTGCCGGAGGGCATGACGGAGAAAGAGAAGTTCCCGTCGGGCAGGTCTCGCTGGTCGTCCACGGCGGTCAGGGTGACGGTCGCGCTCGTGGAGTCGGCGTCGAAGGTCACCTGGGAAGGTATGTCTGGGGCCTCATCGAAATGGTTGCCCCGGAGAAATTCCGACGGGTCGTCCACATGGACATCCACGGCCAACTCTGCCGTGGTGTAGCCGCCGGTGCGCGTCAGGGTAAAGACAGCCGCATTCCCCTCGGCAACAGCCGTAGTGGATGCGGAGAGGGTAATTACGGCAGCCCCGCTCGGCGGGTCGTTTACCTCGACCGTTTGCGCATTGGGACTGCCCTGAGAGTAGCCTGTCCCAACACTTGTGACCCTGACACGGAGGGGGTCACCGCCGGACTCGTCGATACTGTCCACGTAGGCGATTACGCCTAGGGTGGCAGTAGTCTGCCACGGCTCCATGGTCACCTGGTGCGCTTGGCTGCTAGGGTTACTTTCGGGGGGCATCAGGCCAAATGCCTGATTAGGCTCCGATGATTCCAACTGGACGGTCACAGGTTCGCCCATCGGCCCCCCGGTGCGGGTGAGGGTGAACGTGACCTCCTGCCCTTCGTAGACACTCGATTGATCAGCCGTCAGGGTGACCGTGCCGGTGCTATCTCCGCTGTCCGTGGCGTCGATCTCCGTCTCCCGGAACCCGGACTTCACCGTCCAGTACTGCGCCTCCTGGTCGGCGGAGAGCTCATCACCTTCGTGGTCTACAAGCGCCCTGATAGACGCCGTATAGGTCCAGTCGTCCTCTTCTGAACCATTCTCCGGCACGTCAATGCTCTGCTCCACCTCCGTGTCGGAGCCGGTAATCTCGAGGGGGAAGTCCTTGTATACACCGCTATTGCCCGGGAGAGAGTCCCAGCCATCCAGAACATAGTCAACGCCCATCCGGTCGCTCTCCACCCGGACCGTGAAGGTCGCAGTTGTCCCGTTGTCGGCGTCCTGCTGGAGACGTTTGACCACGATCTTGAGCGTGTCGCCCTCGTCGACGTCGGCGTCGTTCGTGCCGTCCTTGCCAAAGTTCAGCTCCAGCTCCTGGGCCGTATCGTTGTCGCCGACTGTGACTTCCTCCATGGTTGTCCCGCCATACTCCCCGCCAATGACATTGCCGGAAGGTAGCAAGACAGCCTTCACCTTCGGGTCGGTAAGGTCACGCTGGTCGTCCGGTAGGGGAATGCGCAGGGTCTTGGTGGTTTCGTCGGCAGCGAACTCAATCTGGTTCGGGATGTCAGGGAGCGTATCCCAGCGGTTCCCCCGCAGCGCCCCATCGGGGTCTTCCACGCGGATGTCAATGGTTAGAGGCTGGGTAGTGTCTCCCCCGCTGCGAGTGAACCGGAAGATGACGTTGTTGGCTGAACCTTCCTGCGGGCTGGTCTGCGTCGAGTCAATTGTGACGGTGGCGGCATCAGACAGGTCCCCGTTAACGTCAGTAACTACAGTGGTGGAGGTGTCGGGGCTGCCCAGGGTGTACTCGCCGTTGGCCGCTGCCTGGATCTGGGCATTCAGAGTCTGAACCGTGGACTCGGCCCACAGGTCGGTCCAGGCGTTCACCTTTAGACTTACCGTCGTGGCCGCCCGCGGGAAAGTGACTTCATGCACAAGTTCGGTCAGGTTACCCTGAGCGTGGTCGAACGCAGGCTCCCATGTCTTTACCTGTACGGGGAGTTTCCGGTTCAAATTTCCGCCGATCCGACCAAGAGTGAAGGTGGCCAGGCCGCCTTCGTAGACACTGGTCTGGTCAGCGGTGATGGTAATGGTGGATGTACTGATTGTCTGGGCGTGGGCGGGCGTCCCAGAGGCAACGAGAAACAGTGCTGCAAGCCCCAAAGCCGCTGCACCGATGTGCGGGAGATTAGCAACCGCCATGAGGATGCGGTTCAACACCGAGTCCTCCTACACAAGCACGTCTCTTCCATCCGTTTTGAATTGATGCGTGGTCTGCTCATAGAGCGCCCCATGCTCTCAAGTGCTTGCGCCCACTTCACCCGCAACGCCCCATGGTTGCGTAGTTCGCCTTCACTCTCGAGGAGACTGAGGCGAAGACCTCCATCTCCTCCTCGCTGACTCCCTGGTAGAGCCTCGCGTGGTATGACTGGACGGAGTTGTGCAGGCCCTGTGTCAACGCCGTCCCCTTGTCAGTCAACGTGAGAATCACGACCCTCCGGTCGCTGAGAAGGCGCCGCCTCTTGATCAATCCCATGCCCACGAGCCTGGTGACCGATCGACTTATGCCCGACGGGGCAAGGGGCAAGGCGTCGGCGAGCTGAGTAGTCGTCCACTCCTCAGCTTCCAAGAGCAGTCTGAGGAGGGCAAAGTCGATGGGAGCAAGACCGTGAGGCGATAGGATCGGCGCGAGGCCCTTGACCGCTGCATTCACCAGATCTGTGATGCAAGTACTAATGTCGGCAGGACCTGCCGATCCCCATGCTTCGCTAAATTTATTCGGTGTGGTATATGCCATTCCCGTTCGCCCCGCGTAGAATCATTGCCAATAGAACAATCTACTGTGGCGGCATAAGGACGGCGTAAGGATTCGGCGGAATCCGTGTAATAGTCCCGTAAGGGTTTGACTACGGAGAGCCAAGCGAGGATGAAACGACCTACCTCCCGTGGGGGAGGTCGACCTGGAGGCGGAGTTGCCCTACTTTGGGTGCCTGCCGAATCCAGCTAGGCCGGTCGCATGGGGACACCTGGAAACCTGGACGACTGGGTTAGCATACGGACTGGATCTTTGGGGCTGACTCTTGGTATCAATGCAATGCTGAGCGCCCCGGGCATAGACCTCCCAGGACCAGGCCAAGGCGTACGATGTGGGATTCGGCGCCTTCCGCCTGTGTATCAATCACCACACACTCATCCGCAAACTGCGATCTCGCCGGTGGCGCGGTGTTCCGCTAGGGAGAGGGCTTTGCCATGCGATATCCCACCCCAAGTTCGGTGTATATATACGAGGGGCGCGAAGCATCGTCTCTCAACTTATGGCGCAGTTCCTTCACGTATTGACGCACGATTCGCAAGTCGCTGGAGTATTGGGGTCCCCAAACGCGTCTCAAGAGTTGTTCGTGGGTCAACACGCGCCCGCCGGCTGTAGCGAGTTCGGCGAGAAGCTTATACTCGGTTGCGGTCAGGTGAACCGGACGGCCGGCGACACTCACCTTGCGTTCGCGAAAGTCAATCGCGAGATCGCCATGTGTATAGCGTTTGGTGGTTAGGGTCCAGCCGGCTGGAGATCCCCGCTTGAGTGCCACGTTGACTCTCGCGATCAGCTCCGTCGATGTGAATGGCTTGGCGATGTAGTCGAACGCGCCAAGCTCGAAGGCGCGGCGTATCTGTAGATCCCGACCGGGACCAGCCACGACGATGACGGGCGCATCTGAAACCCTTCCGACACGCACCAGCGTCTCAAATCCTTCGTCCCAGGGTAGCGCCGGCTCCAAGAGAATGACATGGGGGATATGCTCCTCGATGAGCCATTCGGCCTCGGAGGGATCGCCCATCGCAACGGCGTCGAGGCCTGCATCTGAGAGGGAACTTCGAATGTATCTTCTCGTATCCGCGTTATGGCAGGCCGCCAAGATGCGCGCCTGCCCTTCACGGAGATCGCGTGGGGATGGAGACTGAATCGATTCTGGCTCGGCGAGGTATGCGGATTCGTCAACGACGGGCAAGGTGAAAGTGAACTCACTTCCGCGGGTACTGTCTCCGTCCTCAACCGAAAGGCGGCCACCATGTGCCTCGACTATCCCCTCGCAGATCGCGATACGCAGTTCGTTTCTCGTTCCAAGATTTCCGGCAGCCTCTCTAGGCAGGCTCTCCGGCAGGTATGACGACTGGTGTCTGATCCTATCGTCGGGGCTTTGCCCGATGACTGTGAAGGCAACGAACAGGTCTCTTGGCGAGGCGCTAATCTTGACGGTGGGTAACTTGGAGGAGTAACTGGCCGTGTTGGTGATGAGATTGCCGAGAACCTGGATGATTCGCAGCTTGTCAGCCATAACCCTCGGTAGGTCTACTGGTAGGTCGAGCTCGATATAGGTGTTCGCCTCGCCCGCATTGATGTGCGCCCCTCTTGCCTGGTTTAGGAGATCCGCCACGTTGGCGGGTTCCGGATTGACCGATAGTGTCCCGGACTCAATTTGAGTCAAGTCGACCAGGTCGTTGATAATTTGACGCATGCGATCTGACTGTTCGTCGACTACTGCAAATAACTGGCGAACTTCTGTGGATTCGAGCGAATAGGGAGAACTGAGCACTGTAGTTGCCGATCCCTTGATGGACGTAAGTGGCGTCCTCAACTCGTGGCTTAGGTTCTGCAGAAACTCTGCTCGTTGACTCTTTAGGTCTTCCAGAGGAGTTATGTCAAACAGAGTACCAACGGCGGATACCAGCTCACCCTGCTCGGAGTGGATGGCCTTAGCATTGACGAGGCAAGTGGTCTCCAGTCCACCCGGGGCGTGAAATACGACCACTTCAGCCTGTATGGAATCCAATCCCCTCAGCGCAGCCTGCAAGGGGTGCCTTTCTATCGGAAGCTCTCGACCATCAGGCAAGCTATATGTCGCCCTGTTGCGAAACTCCTCCAGGGAGACTCCGGCCCCGACGCCGGTGATTCTCTCCGCTTCCTTGTTGACCGACTCGACCATCCTAGTCTCCGCATCGACCACGAACATTCCGACGGGTGTGAGTGCCAACAATGCTTCTAGATTGGCCCTGGCCTGGTACTCCTCCCGGTATCTTCGCGCGTTGACGATTGCCGCCCCTGCCTGAGAGGCGAACATCACGAGAATTGCTTCGTCTTCACTCGTAAACTCGTGCCCACCACCCTTCTCGGTGAGATAGATGTTGCCTACATGCTCGCCGCGATGGCGGACTGGCATTCCGAGGAAGGTCTTCATCGGCGGGTGGTTCTCCGGGAATCCCACGGAACTGGGATGGCTGGCGATGTTTGCCAGCCTTAGCGGTTCTCGTACCTCATTCATGTGTCCGAGCAATCCCAGACCTTGGGGTGAGACTTTCAGGAGTTGGATCTCATCCGGGGAGAGTCCCGAAGTAATGAATTCTTGTATGTCCCCGGACTGTTCGTAGGTCAGGAGCGCACCGTAGCGTGCGCCTGTCAAGTGGCGCGCGTTGTCTATGACCTCTTGCAGTACGACATTGAGGTCTATGTCCTCGCTTACTCGTCGACTCGCCTCGCTGAGCTTGTAGAGACGGGTCTGGAGTGCTTCCACCTGCTGCAATAGGTCTTCTACTTCTGTCGGTCTACTCCCGTTCCGACGTGACACGGCAGCAGCCTTCTCAGATCGGAAGATCGGGGCAACTGGAATCTCTTCTGTGAATGTCTTGTTGTCTTCTACTTTCATCCCACACGTCTCACTTGCAGGTGCCGGTGGTCTACAACTACTGCTCGAGAGGCGTAATTGCCTCTTAAAGTCGAATCATGAGAGGGTCCTGTAAGGTTCAAGGCTCCCCAGTGGCGAATCACTGGAGGCTCCCCCTATCGTCACTTACCATTGCGCCCATCAACTCCCTCTTGGAATGAAGCCAGATTCGAAGGTGTGCAGGCGTTGAGCGCCAGATCCTCAACTCTGTCGCTCAAATTGCATACATAGCCGACCTGCCTCTCGCAATGCGGGCTGCCCAGAATCTAGTCTACTTTGGTTTGTATGCTCTGAGCGTGTCTTTACTACGTTTCTGGCGTGTAGTTATTGTGCACCGCATTCGTTTCTAGTAGAGTAGAAGCGCGCAAGGCTCGAGATGCCAAAGTCCCTCCAGCCCTCCTAGCAGAAGCCGGGCACAAGAGTATCAATGACCGCCTGTGGCCCCGAAATTGTTGAAATGAAGAGCGCCGAAGACCTCCTTCGAGAAAACGAGTCCCTGCGCAGCCGCCTCTCAAAGCTGAGCGAGGCCAGCCTGCGTATTAACGAGAGCTTGGACTTCGACAAGGTGCTGCAGGGCGTCCTGGACAGCGCACGATCCCTGACGGGCGCCCTCCACGGCGTCATGGTGTTCTTCAGCGACTCTCTGCAAGTGCAGAACCTCCTGGCTTCCGGCCTGACTCAAGAACAGGCAGCACAGCTGTGGAACATGGCGGATGGAAAGCGGTTCTTTGAGAGAATTGGCGGATTCGCAAAGCCCGTGCGACTCGGAGATTTCCAGCGGTATGTGCGGGAACTGGGCTTGCCAGAGTTCGACCCACCTCTGGAGGTGAGCTCTCCAATGCCCTTTCTGTGTGCGCCGATCACTTACCAGGGAGAGCCATCCGGCATCGTCTATCTCGCGGACAAGGAAGCGGGTCGGGAGTTCACGCCGGAAGATGAAGAGACCCTGGTGACGTTCGCGGCCCAGGCCGCGATGGTTATCGCCAACGCACGGTACTACCGAGAAGAGCAGCGGGCACGGGCCGACCTGGAGGCTCTCGTCGACACTGCCCCCGTGGGAGTGGTCGTGTTCGATGCTAGGACCGGCGTCCCCGCATACGTCAATCGCGAGATGATGAGGATCGGAACCGAACTTACATCGCCGGGCCTTACCGCTGAAGAGATAATAGAAGCCATAGCGATAGGCCGGGCCGATGGCACGGAAATCTCCATGCAGGAACTTCCCGTTTCCGCAGCCCTCAGCGCTGCGGAAACGGTGCGCGCCGAGGAGATAGTCATCAAAGTCCCGGATGGTAGGAGCGTGAGCGTTATTCTCAATGCCACCCCCATCCATTCTAGAGAAGGCGAGACAGAATCTTTCGTTGTCACCGTGCAGGACATGTCTCCTCTGGAGGACATCGAGCAGCTAAGGGCCGAGTTCCTGGCCATGGTGAGCCATGAACTGCGTGCCCCCTTGACCACCATCAAGGGCTCCGCAGCCACACTAATCGGATCGGGAGCGTCGCTGCATCCTTCCGAAACAGATCTGATATTCAGGATCATTGAACAGCAGGCAGACCACATGAGCGGCCTGATCACAGACCTGCTTGACGTGGCCCGAATAAAGGCGGGTGCACTCTCGATCTCACCTGAACCCGTGGAGGCTGCAGTTCTAGTAGACCAGGCTCGGAGTGAGTTTCTGAGTAGCGGAGGCAGGAACAATCTGCGGATGGAATTGCCTTCGGATCTACCTAGGGTTACGGCCGACCGCAGGCGCATAGTCCAGGTTCTCGTCAACCTGCTATCAAATGCAGACCGGAACTCTCCACAGCTGTCTGCCATACGGGTGGCCGCGGAGCGTAAGGACGTCCACGTGGAATTTTCCGTTACCGACGACGGCGTGGGCATATCTGCCGACGAACTGAGCCGGCTGTTCCACAAGTTCTCAAGACCGAGCGACGAGGCCGGTGAGCGAAAGAGCAAGGACTCAGGCTTGGGCCTTGCCATTGCCAAGGGAATAGTTGAGGCCCACGGTGGCCGGATTTGGGCCGAGAGCGGCGGCCCGGGCCAGGGGGCCAGGTTCGCCTTCACGCTTCCAGTTGTGATGGAGGCCAAACTGTCACCTAACGTCGAATCGTCCCAGCCTCCCCGGAGGTCAGGTCGGACTGACAGCCGGCGTATCCGCGTCCTCCCCGTTGACGACGACCCGCAGACGCT
>JAPOPA010000078.1 GCA_026713145.1 Chloroflexota bacterium | reverse complement strand
GTGGGAGGAGAAGGACAACTGGCCTACGGTGCGGATGGCAAGTCCGATCTGGGACGGCCCGGACGACGTACACATCCCCAGCGGGTTCCTCGAACATAAGGACAACGTCGCCATCACCCGCTCCCTGTCCATTCTCAAGCAGGAGTTCGGTGACGAGGTCGCCATCATCGGCAAGACGATGGGGCCTTGGACCCTCGCCTACCACGTCTTCGGTGTGGAGAAGTTCCTTCTCATGTCGATTGACGATCCGGCCATGACGCTGAATACCCTCCACAAGCTCAAGGAGATTTCCGTCCTCTTCGGCCAGGCGCAGATCGATGCCGGAGCCGACGCCCTCACCTTCCCCGACCATGCGACGGGCGACCTCGTGAGCGGCGCATACTACGACCGTTTCCTACTGGAGATTCACCAGGAGATGGCCGAGCGCCTGCAGGTGCCGCTGATCCTCCACATCTGCGGCAAGACCGTAGACAGGATGGCCGCCATCGCCAAGAGCAATATGGCCGCTTTCCACTTCGATTCCAAGAACGACCCTCAGGAGTCGATGGACATCGTCGACGGCGGCATCCGGCTGGTCGGCAATATCAACAACCCCGTCACGCTATACTCGAAAGGGCCCGAAGAGGTCCGCGCCGAGGTCTACCGTGCTCTCGATGCCGGCGTCGAACTGATCGCGCCGGAGTGCGCCATACCCCTCGCCACGAAGCTCGAGAACCTCCTCGAGATACCGCAGGCCGTCAAGGACTGGCACGAGGAGCACGACGGTGAGAAGGGCAATGGCGTCTGACAACACCACAACGATCATTTAACCCAAAGGACACCGTTAGATAAAATGACACGAGTCACCAATTCACCTGAAGAGTTCACCATCGTCGGGGAGAACATCCACGCCACGCGGGTGCTCTTCAGAAATGGTCGCCGAGCGAAGACATTGGATGATGGTACTGAGGCCGTGCCTTTCCGTGGCGCCGACGGCGAGCAGCGCATGCTCACCGTCCCCGAGTGGTACAAGTCCACCCAGCCATACCAGCAGAACCAGATCAAACACTTTCTCATCGCCATGCGAAAAGGCATTGAAGACGATGCCGACGAGCGTGAAGAGGGCAAGGCGTACATCCAGTACGAGGTCCGTCGGCAAGTGCGGGCTGGCGCCAAGTACCTCGACATCAACCCCGACGAGGTGCACTACGATCTCGAGACGCAGAAGGCGTGCATGAGATTCGCGGTCGAGGCGGTGCAGGAGGTCTCTCCCGTTCCGCCGTCCATCGACTCATCAAACTCGGAGATCATTCAGGCCGGGCTGGAAGCGTACGACGGCTCTGCCGGAAGGCCGATAATCAACTCTGTGGCTGCGGAGCGGATGGACGCACTCGACATGGTCGTCGAGCACAACGCCCGCATGGTACTCATGTGCACCGGCCCCGACGGCATGCCGCAAGACGACGTGGAACGAGTCGAAAACCTGAACTTCATCATGGAGCACGTCCAGTCGAAGGGCATCCCGATGGACGACATCTACGTCGACGGCATCATCTTCCCGATCTCGGTTGACCCCCGATACGGGAACCATTACTTCGACGCGGTCCGTACTATCCGGGAGCAATACGGCAACGAAATTCACATCGGTATGGGCCTCAGCAACGTCTCATTCGGTATGCCTGAGCGAAGACTCCTCAACGACACGTTCATCCACTTGTCCTTGGAAGCCGGAATCGACGCCGGTATCCTCGACCCCATCGCCACAAGGCTCGACAGGGTTTTCGCCCTCGACACAGAGTCGGAGCGGGTGAAGCTGGCATTGGACGTGCTTGAGGGACGAGACGACTTCTGCATGAACTACATCATGGCCTACCGAGACGGCAGGCTGAAGGCGTGATGACTCCAAGTGTCGCGGTTTTCCCTGCTGAGGGAGAGGCAATTGAGCACCTCGCCTGCTGGCACGGTCGGGCCACATCGCCGGATGCGACTGCCTCATGAACGCAGCACAGCAATTTGACAAAGCTCCGTATCTGGCCGAATAATACATACCTTGTGATAAAGATCTTGAGTGGAGTGGTGTATGCCAACGACGGAGCATGAAGGGCTGGAACGGGAATTCCTGTTTGTGACTGACCCGTTTGAAGCCAAGCACATCAAGAGCCTCTACGAGGGCAAAGACCCTCTCATGCACGACATTGCCTATGCTCTCATAACGGGCAACGACGGCGAAGTGAGCAAACTCGTCGTACAGGCGTTGGCAGACGGCTGGCAGGCCAATGACCTCCTCGATGATGGCCTGATCGCGGGGATGGCCGTCGTAGGCGTAAAGTTCCGCGACAACATCATATTCGTGCCGGAAGTGCTCATCTCCGCCCGCGCCATGAAGGCGGGAATGGCCCACATCGAGCCGATTCTCTCGGCATCCGGCGTGGAGCCTATCGGCACCGTCATCATGGGCACCGTCAAAGGCGACCTTCACGACATCGGCAAGAACCTGTGCATCATGATGCTTCGCGGCGCGGGGTTCGTCGTCCACGACCTTGGGGTGGACACCAAGAACGAGGAGTTCATCGACGCCGTTATGGAGCACGAGGCCAAAATTCTCGGCATGTCCGCCCTGCTGACGACGACAAGGCCCAACAGGGGCCGCGTGATCGAGGCTTTCGAGGAAGAGGGAATGCGGGAAGAGGTCAACATCATGGTGGGCGGCGCTCCCGTGACGCAAGAGTTCGCCGAGGACATGGGAGCGGACGGCTACGGCGAGAACGCAATTTCCGCCGTCGATCTGGCGAAGAGCTTCGTGGCTTCGGGCTAGGCAACCCTTTCACATGACGCCCGATAAGTCAGGAATGGCAGAGCAAAGGATCGACAAACGTCGCTATCAGGCCAGCCTCGACCGGCTGTACGACATCTTCAAAGGAATGTCGAACACGGCGGACGAGGTCTCGCAGTGGCGCTGTCCGTATAAGAACGTGGAGTCGCGCTGCACCGCCAAGTTTTCCTGCCGCAACCAGTATTTTACGAATATTCCCGACGATCTGCCCGTCTGCACCGGGAGCGACAAGCTCGACTACCGGAGCGCGTGGGAGGTCTAGTAAAGCGCTGAATGCCGCTTATTGTGGCCTTTCAGGACTCTGTGATCGGAACTACGCACACCCTTGTTATTCGGTTTGTGTGAGTCAACGGCGATCCCATAGCATGAACAACATCATAGTACGCCCGCTGAACGAGAACGACGCCCACGCCTTCCAAGAGCTGCGTCTCAAGGGATTGAGCGAACACCCCGAGGCATTCGCGTCCTCCTACGAGCGCGAAATCGCGTACACCAAGGATTTCGTATCTAATCGTCTTCGCCAAACCGCTGAATCGCCGAACAACTTCACCCTTGGCGCATTCCGTGAGAGGGAGTTGCTGGGACTGGTAGGATTTTTCAGAAAGACTGGGGAGAAAGAGGAACACCGTGGACACATTTGGGGAATGTATGTCCGTTCGGATGAGCAGGGAAAAGGCATCGGAAGGGCCCTTCTGGCCGACGGCGTAAAGTGCGCTAGGTCTCTTCCCGGACTCGAACAGATCGAGCTTTGTGTCGTCACTCGCAACAAGCAGGCGAGAGGACTATACGCCTCGCTAGGATTTGTTTCATGCGGCATAGATCCACGCGCGCTGTTTGTGAATGGGGAGTATCTCGACGAGGAGCGCATGATCCTAATTCTCAATTGATCCAAGGAGAATAGGACGAATTCCCGGCCGACTGCGCTAAACTATCCGCATGTCTCCGATACGCCACGATAACCGCAAGCTCGATTCGGTTGTCGGCAAGACCATCTTCGAGTACGCGGACACCCTCCGAGTGCGTGTGCCCACCTCCTGCAATCGCAGCGGTGAGTGCCACGAGTGCATCGTAGAGATCAGACAGGGCGAAGATGCCCTCAACTCCCCTACTCACGAGGAAGCCTTCCTCCGCGACAACTACCGTTTGGCGTGCCAGGCATACGTGACCGACCCGGAAGCTGACGTTGAATTCGTCATCCTCAGGCGCCAGCCTCGTATCCTCACGCAGACTATCAAGCGGTCCGTGCCGCTCAAGCCCTCCGTAAGTCGACGTGATGACGGCGTCTACCTCCACGACGACCGCATCGACTCGTACAAGGGCAGGATTTACGGTCTGGCGATAGACGTGGGCACGACGACCGTGG